>NZ_JBFRDN010000021.1:0-103917 GCF_052113785.1 Phyllobacterium sp. TAF24
GCCCTCATATCAGGCGCATCCTCTACATGGCGTGCCTTTCCATCATAAGGGCCAAGAGCCAGCCACTGGCACGCTTCTACCAGAAACTCAGAGCCGCTGGAAAACCCTTCAAGGTTGCAATTGTGGCCATCATGCGAAAACTCATCGTCATCATCAACGCCATCATCAAAACCGACACACCATGGAGATTAGAACACCAAATCTGATCAACACCCAAACACAGTTGCTCACCATGAGGGAGAGTGAGGAGGCAACGATAATCGCCAACTTTGCGTATCACAAAGATTGCAGAATAAGGCTCCCCTCATCCTGAGCCTGTCGAAGGGCCTCATGGTGAGCTTGTCGAACCACGAACCACCTACTGCTTGCCACCTACCGCCAACAGACAATCAGCCGACCTTGCCATGTGCAACAGTACCGGCAGTCAGAATTCGCAAAACGCGAATCGCTTCTTCACCATCGGTCAGCGGCTCGCTGCGGGTATTGATGCTGTCGATGAAATTCTGGCATTCGCGCGTCAGTGGCATGCCCTGCGCAATTTTCACATATGTGGGCTCTTCCGTTGTCGATGCCCACTGGCCGTTGTCCTGCCAGATCGAATGCTTGTAAACCGCAAGCTTCTTGTCCCACTGTTCCATGTCATCAAAGACAGCCATGGCCTTGGTTCCGACAACCGTAAGGCGGCGCTCGCGATAGGGATTGAGGCGCGAGGCAAAAAGGTGCCCGCGAATATTGTTGGGAAAGCGCATATGCAGATGTGCGAAATCGCTCAAGTGATCGAGCACCGCAGCGCCCTCGCCGCGCACTTCCAGCGGCTCCGTGCCGGTGATCGCCAGAATCATCGACAGGTCATGCGGAGCCAGATCCCACAGCGCATCATTTTCCGTGTGGAACTTTCCAAGCCCCAGACGATGGGAATGGATATAGCGCACATCACCGAGATCACCGGCCTTGATCAGTTCAAGAAGCTTTTCAAACGCCGGGTGAAAGCGCAGCACATGGCCAACCATGAAAATGCGACCATTATCACGCGCGGCTTGCACAGCAGCCACGGCATCAGGAACGGTCAGAGCAATCGGCTTTTCGACAAGCACATCCTTGCCATTGGTAACGGCACGAATCGCGGCAGCGGCATGGAACTGCGGCGGCAGGGCCATAACGATGGCATCAACGTCGGGATGGGTGAAAAGATCCTCGACTTCAATATGCAGAACATTCTGCTCCGCGGCGAAGCCGGCGGCGCGATCAGTGTTCTGGTCGGAGACCGCAAACAGCGCCCCGAGACTCTTCAATGTCCGGATATGATTGCTGCCCCAATAGCCGCAACCCAGCACTGCAATCCGTGGAGCCATCTTTTCAGCCTTTTTCATCACGGCATCCAATATCCGCAGGAAGAAACGAACACAAGTCTTGGATAAGGAGAAGATTGCTTGACAGGTCGTTGCTCCCCACATATATCCGCCCCGTCCCTGTCAATTGACAGCGCGTCCCCCGGTCCTCATTTGCAGGCTAACCGTTCACGGGTCGCATGACATATGGGGCGAAGTAGCTCAGTAGGTTAGAGCAGAGGAATCATAATCCTTGTGTCGGGGGTTCGAATCCCTCCTTCGCTACCATTTCCTTCCCAAAGAAGGCGGTTTTCAGATCAGATTGTTGCAAATTGTAGCTGAAACCGCGATTCTGATTTTTTGCAGCATTTTTACAGCCTTATGTCTTCCCGGCCTCCCACTCGGTCCGAAGAATAGCCATCACAAGCTCATCCCTGTAGATTCCGCCAAAATACGCACTTCCCCGCGCAATCCCCTCGGGTATGAAGCCTGCGGCTATATAAGCACGGCGTGCGCGTATGTTCTCCGGAAAAACTCCGAGCCAAACGCGATGGGCATCAGTTTCAATGAAAATACGGTCTAGAACGGATTGCAGAAATCGTCTGCCATACCCTTGTCCCGGTTTTAGCATTGCGATGCGCTTTATCAGTGAAACCCGATCCGGTGAGGACCAATCCCGTACGATAGCAAATCCGACAATTTCGTCCGCGTCTTTGGCAATGAAATATCTGTGTTTTTCGTCGGCAAGAGCAAGTCTATGCCGCTCTTCGTCCCATCGGCCGACAACAGCGTCGTATCCATCAAGACGTTCAGCCCTCAAAATCACAGGCAAATCCGACTCGGTCGCTCTAACCACTTGAATATCAGCCATCTTCTGTATCCGCCAGTAATCGCATCGACATCGATGACCGCAGGGCGTTTGGCAACCAACCCATCAGCGCAGTCATGTTACCCCGAAATTTGAAACTTGTGGTTGGTGGACAACCCTTCTGATTATCTTCACAAATCAAACATTAAACAAGCGTTGCCGGCGTTGGCTTGCAGCAATTCATATTTGATTTTTAAAGCTGTTTTCGGGTCTGAGAATGAAATGTTATTTGATCAATATGGATCGCTCGACCGAACGGTTGGCGAGAATGGAAAAACTATTTACAGAACTGGGAATAGCGTTTGAGCGGGTCGCAGCAGTTGACGGTCGTTTGATCACGGATGCTGAGATGGCCGAATTAGTGTGGCAGCGACCGGACGAACCTGCCATGACACGTTCAGAAGTTGGGTGTTATCTCAGCCACAGAAAATGCTTCGAGTTGATAGCCGAAGGCGAGACAGACTACGCGGCAATTTTCGAAGACGATGCAACACTGTCCCCTGCTATCGCAGACTGGCTCCAGAATTCAGCGTGGCTTCCAACGGACGCGGATATCATCAAACTGGAAACAACCGGCTGCAAGGTTCTGACTGACAAACCAATTCATCGTTCATCAGATGGACGTGTAGTCGCTCGCCTCTTGAGCACCCATAACTGCACCGCTGGATATATCATATCGAAACGATGTGCGACGCGCCTCTGGCACGAGACAGCCTATGTCACCACGGGAATTGATGAACTGCTTTTCAATCCTGACTATGGGCTTTTTGCCGAACTGATCGTCTATCAAATCAGTCCCGCCCTGTGCAAACAGGCAATGATCCAATCTACAATTGATCGATATGAAGTGCCCCGGGCAAGACCATTTGCAAGAATAATGCGAGAAGGAATAAGGCCGTTCAGGCAAGCAGCTGAACAAATGTGGCGAGCGTGGATTAAAATGCGTTATACCCAGTCCTGGAACCGCGTACCATTTGTCTGATCATTCCATAAATCAGCTATACGGAAGCTGACAATCTTTATTATTCAGCGTTTTAACAATTAGAACTCTACGAATAAATACTGTCTATCTGGTTTTACCGAATATCTATTTCGTTTTCCGTATATTACGCCAATGATCAACTATATATACTTCCGCCTCCGATGAGTTTTCTCATGTAAACGGATTTTTCTGAATTATCAGAATCAGAAAACGGGGGGACTGAAGATGTTACGGGCAATTATACAAATCTGCACAGCTACCATCATCGCGTTACTCTTTCTGACAACAGCATCAAATGCGCAGGCAACGAGGACCTGGGTGTCGGGCGTTGGTGACGATGCCAATCCTTGCAGCCGGACGGCGCCCTGCAAGACGTTTGCCGGGGCAATCTCGAAAACTGCGATCAGCGGCGAAATCAACATTATTGATCCGGGTGGCTTTGGCGCAGTCACCATTACCAAATCAATCAGCATCGTCGGCGAAGGCGGGACCGCTGGTATTCTGGCAGCTGGCACCAACGGCATCATTGTTAATGTAGCGGCGGCGGACAGGGTCGTTCTGGATGGGCTTGATATTGAAGGAGCTGGCACGGGTCAGAACGGCATTCGCATGGTTGGCGCAGGGACATTGCTGATCCGCAACTCTTCCATCAGGAACTTTCGCAGTGGCACAGGCTTCGGCGTTGATGTTCAAGCGGCCACGTCAACACGCGTGGTTATCGATAATACGTTGATTTTCGGGAATACCGGAGGAATCAATATCAAAGCTCTGGCTGGCAATAATGTTGTCATCCTGCAACGCAGTACAGTGGAATCCAATAATGTGTTTGCAGGGAAAGTTGACGGTGCGAGTTCGCTGATTTTGAACGGAACGACGTTAACCGGAAATGCCACCAGCCTCAGTATTGTCAATGGCGGCGCGGTCATCTCCTATGGGAATAATGTGATCCGTGGCGTCGGCTTGCCGACACAGACGGTTCCTTTACAGTGATATCAAACTCCTGCGGCGACCCCATTGCCGCAGGAATCACTCGGCATTGGTTCAGCATCGGTATTTTGCATCGGGAACAACGACCAGCTTGCCGACAAAACCTTTTGCCATGAAGTCGCTTTGGGCCCGGTGGAATTCCGAGAGTGGATAGACGCCGCCAACCAGCGGTTTCAGCTTGCCTTCCTCAATATACCTGATGATACGGCGAAAATCACCGCGCGTGCCCTGCGATGATCCGTGCAACTGCAATTGCTTCAGATACATGGTTCGAAGGTCAAGCTGCACCACAGGTCCGGCAATTGCACCGGCGGTGGTGTAGCGGCCTTCCGGGCGCAGGATTCGTAAAAGATCATTGAACATCCGCCCGCCAACAAGATCGGCAACGACATCGATGGGTTTGCCGCCAAGAACATGCTCCACCGCGCTGATGAGACCGACTTCCCCGCGGGTGATGACGGCCTCGGCACCAATATCGAGCAAGGCCTGCTCCTTGCCAGCACCGACAATCGCATAGGGAATGGCCCCGCGCGCCCGTGCCAGCTGGACTATGCCGGAACCCACGCCGCCCGAAGCGCCCGTCACCAGAACTCTCTCCCCGGACTTCAGTCCGGCACGTTCAAGCATCTGTTCACCGGTCAGATAGGCACAGCAAAACGTTGCCAGCTCGATATCGCTCATATCCGTGTTCACCACATGGGCATTCTCGGCTGGCACCGCTACATATTCAGCATATCCGCCATCGCGGCCATGCCCGATATAGTCGATATCGGCAAGGCTATCGTCATCGCGGTTGTAAATGGAGAAATCCACCATCACCCGTTCGCCGAGACGGCTGTCGGATACGCCTGCCCCGACTGCCGCGATATGGCCAACAATATCCGTTCCCTGAATACGCGGGAACGTCAGCGTCGGCTCCTGTCGCCGCCAGGTGGAAACCGCATTCACATCATCTTCTGTGCCGTAAGCGCCCTGGCGCACCCACACATCCGT
Organism: Phyllobacterium sp. TAF24; assembly: GCF_052113785.1. Taxonomy (NCBI): domain Bacteria; kingdom Pseudomonadati; phylum Pseudomonadota; class Alphaproteobacteria; order Hyphomicrobiales; family Phyllobacteriaceae; genus Phyllobacterium; species Phyllobacterium sp. TAF24. Next base: position 5,159 of record NZ_JBFRDN010000021.1, read on the forward strand.
ATTGTTCATCCCGCAGGCGGAGATTTCGATCAGGACTTCCCCGGCTGCCGGTTGTGCAACCGGCACATCGGTCCGGTAAACAAGCTTGTTGAGATCACCGTGGCCTGTCAGCAGGACGGCTGACATCGTGCGAGAAACCATATCCATGCTCCTGCACTCAAAGTGTCTTTGCAACGGCGTCTACGGCGGCAGCCGCTGCCTTCACAATGATATCAGCTTCATCTTTTGTCAGGCACAGCGGCGGTGCAAAGCCAAGAATATCGCCCTGTGGCATCGCTCGCCCGATTACGCCGCGTTCCGCCAGCGCAGCCGATATTTGCGGACCGACCTTCTGCGAGGAATCGAAGAATACCCGGTCGTCACGATCCTTGACGAATTCAACCGCCGCCAGCATGCCGTCACCGCGCACGTCTCCAACGATTGGATGGCTTCCCAGCGCATCCGCAAGCGCTTTGCGGAAATAGGCTCCGGTTTCACCTGCATTGGTTACAAGATCAAGCTTATCAATGAGTTCCAGATTGGCAACGCCCGCGGCGGCACAGATCGGATGGGCCGAATAGGTCCAGCCGTGACCGAGCGAGCCGAGCTTATCCGAGCCTTCTACCAGGACCTGCCAGACTTTATTGCCGACGATAACACCTGATAGCGGCGCATAGGCGGAAGTCAGCCCCTTAGCGATGGTGATCAGATCCGGCTTGATGCCATAATGGTCAGAGCCAAACATCGTGCCCAGACGGCCAAAGCCCGTCACAACCTCATCGGCCACCAGCAGCACATCATACTTATCGAGAACGGTCTGTATTTTCGCCCAGTAACCCGCTGGCGGCGGCACGATACCGCCAGTGCCAAGAATCGGCTCGCCAATGAAAGCCGCCACGGTCTCCGGCCCTTCGGCCAAGATCATTTCCTCCAGCTTGTCCGCACAATGCTGGGAAAACTGCTCTTCGCTCATGGAGCGGTCTTCCCTGCGGAAGTAATACGGCGCTTCCGTATGGAGAATTGGCGCACGCGGCAGATCGAAGGCATTGTGGAAGAGGTCGAGACCGGTCAGGCTTCCCGTCATGACACCTGAGCCATGATAGCCGCGCCAGCGGGAAATGATCTTCTTCTTTTCCGGCCGTCCGAGCACATTGTTGTAGTACCAGATCAGCTTGATATTGGTCTCGTTCGCATCGGACCCCGAAAGGCCGAAATAGACGCGGCTCATCCCCTCGGGTGCCCGGTCGATGATCATCTTGGCCAGCGTAATCGACACCTCCGTACCATGACCGACATAGGCATGATAATAGGCAAGCTCTTTGGCCTGTTCGGCAATCGCGTCGGCAATTTCCTGCCGCCCATAGCCAACATTGACGCAATAGAGCCCGGCAAATGCGTCGAGACTCTTTTTGCCGTTCACATCGAAAATATGCACGCCTTCGCCGCCCTTGATCACCCGCGTCGGGCTTTCGCCGCGCGCATGGGTGCCCATATGGGTCGACGGATGGAAAAAGTAATCGCGATCCCAGGCGTTCAGTTCGTTTGAACGGTCCAACATGTCCATTGCTCCTGCTTTTTGCTTCAGCCCGCTTCGAGGCAGAGATATTTGAGTTCGGTGAAAGCTTCGATGCCGTGGCGCGATCCTTCCCGCCCGAGGCCGGATTGCTTGACGCCGCCAAAGGGGATGGGCGCACCGGTGATCTTCACCCGGTTGATCGCGATCATGCCATATTCAAGCGCGCGGCCCATGCGCAGCATGCGCTGACCATCACGAGTGACGACATAGGCGACAAGGCCATATTCCGTGTCGTTCGCCCGGCGGATGACATCATCCTCGTCATCAAACACGGTAATAGCGGCAACGGGTCCAAAGGTCTCTTCCCGCATGATCAGCGCATCATCGGGCACATCAACCAGCAGCGTGGGCTGATAGAACAACGGCCCGGGCCCCTGACGTTTGCCACCCGTAACGCACCGCGCACCGCGACCGAGCGCGTCCTGCACCTGCTCTTCAACCTTCTGCACGGCGCGTTCATGCATCAATGGCCCAATTTCCGCGCCTTGCGTCAGCCCGGATGCCACTTTCAACGCGGCAATCTTGCGGGCAAAGGCTTCGACAAAAACGTCGTAGATCGGCCGCTCCACATAGATGCGATTGGCCGCCAGACAATCCTGACCTGACGTTGCGAACTTGGCGCCGATGGCAATATCCACGGCGCGGTCGATGTCACTGTCAGCAAAGATGATCAGGGGCGCATGACCACCCAGCTCCATGATGAGGTTTTTCATCGTCGGCGCACATTGCGCAGCAATCAGGCGTCCGATTTCTGTCGAACCGGTAAAACTCAACGCCCGCACACGCGGATCAGCGCAGAGCGCCCCGACAATAGGCGCTGCCTTGCCAGTAATGATGTTGAAAACACCTGATGGTATCCCTGCCCGCTCTGCCAGTTCCGCAAGCGCAAGGGCAGAAAGCGGCGTCTCAGATGATGGGTGCGCAACAATCGTGCAACCAGCTGCAAGTGCCGCCGCCGCTTTGCGTGTCAGCATGGCCGATGGAAAGTTCCATGGCGTGACAATGCCGACAACGCCAACAGCTTCACGGCTCACCATCATCTGGGCACCGGGCAAATGGCTGGTAACACTTTCCGCGTTGAGCCGTTTGCCTTCCTCCGCATAGAATTCGATGAAGGACGCGGCATATTCGATCTCGCCGCGCGATTCATCCAGCGGCTTGCCCTGCTCAAGCGTCATGATCAGCGCCAGATCATCCTTGGCGGCAAGGATCAGTTCGTACCATTTACGCAAAATTGCGGCGCGCTGTTGCGGCAGAAGTGAGCGCCAAGGACCGAATGCACGCGACGCGGCATCTATGGCCAGAGCTGTCTCTTCCGCACCGAGGGTCGCAACCCAGGCCACTGGCATTCCCGAGGCCGGATCGCGCACCTCGAATGTTTGCCCGCCTCTACCGGCAGTCCAGTGCCCATCCACATAGGCAAGGTCGCGCAACATCCTGCGATCCTGCAGATGGTCAAGTCCATCGTGGCGTTCGGGTCGTGCAAAATGGGCGGACATCGGGCTCTCCCTTGAAATACCCGGTAACGCTCGCCGATCCCGGCAGGAGAGAGTGACTGTATTTTATGATCTGGAGAGAGAGATTGTCCGAATTACTGCGCCGATTTGGAGAGATGGACTGCGGGGTTCAGTCTTGCGACTGGATCAGGGCATGCACGGGGAGTGCCGTTTCCTCTTTCACCGTCTTGGTGATGATGTAGGAAAAATAGCGGTCAATGCCGAGTTCGCGCTGCAACAGATCGTCAATCAGACGTTGATAGGCATCAATGTCCCGCGCGACAATTTTCAGGATGTAATCGACCCCGCCGCCAACCGACCAGCATGAGATTACCTCGGGCAAAAACTTGATCGCTCGCTCGAACCGCTCGAAATCCGTCTGCTTGTGCGATCCGAGTGTGACCTCCACGAGAATGCTGGCAACCGGGGCCACCAGCCGCAGGGCCAGACGCGCATGGTAACCGGTGATAACTCCCGCTTTTTCCAGCCTGCGAAGCCGTATCCAGCATGGCGTTGGTGAAATACCCGCCCGCTCAGCAAGCGCGAGTTTGGTGATCCGCCCATCCTGTTGGATGGCGTCGAGAATACGGATATCGATTGCGTCAAGTCTTGGTGCGCCCATCACTGTTCCAGTTCAAAGAGTGGATAGATCATGGCCTTGTGTTTTTCTCATTGTCAATTGACCTGATTTCAATCAATCTCAAATCATGACATTATGGCGACCCGATATCCGTTCACTAACCCGCCCTGCTTACCTCTCTCTGGCGGACCAGATTGCGCGCGCTGTGGGTGACGGCACGCTGGAAGCGGGCGCACGTCTGCCGACGCACCGGAAGATGGCCGAAGACCTGAAACTGTCGGTACAGACTGTCAGCCGGGCCTATGAGGAACTCATCCGCCGAGGCTTGCTGTCAGGTGAAACCGGGCGCGGCAGTTTCGTCAAGGCGCAGCGGCGCGAGATCGACCAACCCTATTTGCCGGAGCGCCTCGGCGAAGTGATCGATCTGTCGATCCTCAAACCGGTCTGCGAGAAAATGCATCATGAGCGGCTGAAGAAAGCGCTCGGCTGGCTTTCCGAGACATTGCCCGCAAGTTCTGCCCTGTCCTTCCGTCCGAACGTCGTCTTTCCGCGCCACCGCGCTACGGCTGTCAAATGGCTGCGTGAGTGCGGCCTTGATGTTCCCGCCTCGAATATCAGCATCACCAATGGCGCTACAGCTGCGATGACCGTCGCCATCATGAGCGTTGCGCCAGTCGGGTCGACCATTGCAACCGAGGCCACCGGGCATCACACCCTTGTTCCGCTCGCCTCCTATCTGGGTCTGACCCTCAAAGGCATTGCCATTGATGATCAGGGGATTATCCCCGAAGCACTTGATGCCGCGTGTAAAGAATCCAGCATTCGTGCGCTGTTTGTGCAACCCGCTGCCATCAATCCGTGCGCAACGGTGATGGGCTCCATCCGCCGCGCACAGATTGTCGAAGTCGCCCGCAAGCGCGATATCGCCATCGTTGAAAGCGACATTCTTGGCCCCCTCGTCGAGGACCGCCCGCCACCCATTGCAGCACTGGCACCAGAGCGAACCCTCTATTTCACCAGCTTCACCAAAACAGTCGTACCGGGCTTGCGTATTGGCTATCTTGCAGCGCCCGACCGTTACGTCGCTGCCGTTGCCAACCGGCATCTTGTCTCCAACTGGATGGCAACGCCCATGGTGGCGGAGATCGCCACCCGCTGGGTCGAAGACGGCACGGCTATGGAATTGGTGCAGTGGCAGCGGGAGGCGCTGCGGCGCAGACACGAAATCGCATCGCAGGTGCTTGCGGGCACATTCTTTCGCTCCCACCCGCAAAGCCTGCATATCTGGTTGCCATTGACCGACGGGCGAACGGAAGAAACCTTCGTTGCGCAGGCACGATTGCAAAATGTCGCCATTGCTCCCGGTGCGTCGTTCCGCATTTCGCAGGAAGACTGGAAGCCCGCCGTGCGCATATCGCTCGGCTCGACCACCGAAGCGGAATTGCTGCGCGGCCTGACCGTGGTGGGAAGTCTGCTGCAGGGCGACCCCGAGCACCTGCTGCTCGCGATTTAGCCACAACGCGCAATTTCATGGCAATAAAACTTATATTGTCATGATTTAATTTTTACAATTGACATGATTTGATAAGTCTCTCATCGTTTAGGGCATAGCCGGTCTCAACCAGAGGGAGAGACGCATGCCGCCAATCAAAGAGACCAGAACGAAAGCAGCGGGCCAGCCGCCGATCATCGAGATCGACGGCATCAGCAAGAGCTTCGGCGCGTTCAAAGTTCTTGATCAGTTGTCATTCAATGTGGCGCCGGGCGAGAAGCTCGCACTCATTGGTCCGTCCGGCTCCGGCAAGACCACAATCCTGCGCATTCTCATGACACTGGAAGGCATTGATAGCGGCGACATCCGGATTTCTGGCGAACATCTCTATCAAATGCCGGGAAATGGCGGCCTTCGACCAGCCGACGAGAACCATCTGCACAAAATGCGTGCGCAGATCGGCATGGTGTTCCAGCTGTTCAACCTGTTTCCGCATAAATGCGTTCTCGACAACGTGACGCTTGCGCCGATGCTCACAAAAAACACGCCGCGCAAGCAGGCCGAAGAACAGGCCATGCAATTGCTTGAAATGGTGGGCCTCGCCGACAAGGCCAAGTCGATGCCATCCCAATTATCAGGCGGCCAGAAGCAACGTGTCGCCATTGCCCGTGCCTTGGCATTGCAACCCAAGATCATGCTTTTTGACGAGGTAACATCCGCGCTCGATCCGGAATTGGTGGAAGAGGTGCTGAACGTCCTTTGGCGCCTGTCCGAAGAGACCGACATGACCATGTTGCTCGTCACGCACGAGATGGGTTTTGCCCATGAGTTTGCTGACCGGGTCCTGTTCTTTGATCGAGGCAAGATCGTTGAGGACGGCAAGCCCGAAGAAATCTTCCGCAATCCCAAACAGGAACGCACACAGACATTCCTGAAAAAGATCATCGCTGCCGGTCACAGGGTCTGATCGCAGCACCTGCACACCTTAAAACACAAGAAAACTGAGGAGTTGGGAACATGTTGAATTTGAAAACAATCAGTGCATCGATTGGAGCGATGGCACTCACCGCGCTGGCGCTTTCCACGCCTGTCAAGGCAGACGAAGCCCTCGACAAACTGAAAGCGCAGGGCTTTGCCCGCATCGCCATCGCCAATGAACCGCCTTTTACCGCTGTCAAACCAGATGGCACCGTTTCCGGTGCAGGACCTGATGTTGCGCGCGCCGTATTCAAGAAGCTTGGTGTTGCCGATGTCGTCGCATCGATTTCCGAATATGGCGCGATGATTCCGGGTCTTCAGGCCGGGCGGCATGATGTGGTGACCGCCGGACTTTTCATGAAGCCGGAGCGCTGCCGCGCCGTTGCCTATTCCGAGCCGATCCTGTGCGATGCCGAAGCGTTTCTGGTGAAGAAGGGCAATCCCAAGGGCTTCAAGAGCTACAAGGATATTGCGGTCGACGCAAAAGCAACCATCGGCGCTCCCGGTGGCGGCACGGAAGAGCGACTGGCGCTGGAAGCCGGCGTGCCCCGTGACCGCGTCATCGTCGTTCCAGATGGCCAGAGCGGTATCAAAATGCTGCAGGATGGACGTATTGATGTTTATTCCCTGCCGGTTCTCTCGATCAATGATCTGGTCAAAAAGGCCAACGACCCAAGCGTTGAAGTTTTCGCGCCCGTGGTGAATGCGCCTGTCTATTGTGATGGCGCCGCCTTCCGCAAGGATCAGACCGCCCTGCGCGACGAATTCGACAAGGTGCTCGCCGAAATGAAGGCTTCAGGCGAATTTACCAAGATTGTCGAGCCTTATGGCTTCTCGGCCAAGGCAGCCATGTCGACCACGCGCGACAAGCTTTGCGCTGGCTGACAAAAGCCCAGTCACAGTCACTCCTGTCCTGAAACAGGAGTGACCAATCATTTTCGCCAAGAACGAGAGCATGACCGATGGGCCAGTGGGCCGGATATTTACAGCTGATTCTGGAAGGGGCGCTTGTGACAATCAAGCTGACCCTGCTGGGGTCCGTGCTTGCGCTGATCATGGCTTTTGTTGCTGGCCTTGGCAGGATATCGCGATTTTGGGCCGTTCGCGCGCTGGCCACGGCCTATATCGAATTCTTTCGCGGCACATCCATCTTCGTCCAGCTCTTCTGGGCTTATTTCGTCCTGCCACTGTTCGGCTTTTCACTGACACCGCTGCAGGCTGGCGTTCTGGCGCTGGGTCTCAATGTCGGGGCCTATGGCGCCGAAGTCGTGCGCGGGGCAATCAAATCCATCGGCAAGGAACAGTACGAGGCCTGTATCGCGTTGAACTTCAACCGGTGGCAGAGCCTGCGCCATATCATACTGCCGCAGGCTTTCGTGCTGATGCTGCCAACCTTCGGCAACAACGCGATAGAGCTGTTGAAAGCCTCCGCCGTCGTCTCGCTGATTTCCCTTTCGGATATGACCTTTCAGGCGCAGGTTGTGCGCGCCCAGACGGGCAGCACACTTATGCCGTTCCTGACCATTCTCGTTCTCTATTTCCTCATGTCATCGGTCATTTCGTACTCAATCCGTGGTTTGGAACGCTATCTGACACGCGGTCTTGATGGTGTGAGGTCGTAAGATGGAATGGGATTGGGCCTTTGTTGTTGAAATCCTACCGACCCTCATCGAGGGCGTGAAGATCACCATTCTGGCAACCCTTCTGGGTTCCGTTCTTGCTGCGATCCTTGGCCTTGGCCTCGCGATCCTGCGGCGCTCAAAAAACACCCTCGTGTCGAAGCCGGTGGGTTTTCTCGCCGACTTCATTCGCGGCACACCATTGCTGGTGCAGCTTTATTTCATCTTCTATGTCCTGCCCGATGCGGGCATCACTCTTTCGCCGCTTGTGGCCGGTGTGATCGGCCTTGGCCTGCACTACGGCACATACACGGCAGAGGTCTATCGTGGCGGCATCGACAATGTCGCGCGCGGCCAGTGGGAAGCCGCCCGCGCCTGTAATCTCTCGGCGTTCCAGACATGGACACGGATCATTCTTCCGCAGGCATTGCCACCAATGATCCCGGCGCTCGCCAACTACTTCATCGCCATGTTCAAGGAAACGCCGCTGCTGTCGGCCATCACCGTGCTTGAGCTGATGAATCAGGCGCGCAGCATCGCCAATTACAACTACCGCTACATTGAACCGATTACTCTGGTGGGCGCTTTCTTCCTGGTGATCAGTCTTGTGTCCGTCATTGCCCTGCGCTGGCTCGAACGCCGCTATGGCAAGATTGAGGAGAGGTAAAATGGGTATTCCGATCAAGGTCACCCAAACCATGACACCGCTTGGCTTTGATGACCGCCCCATTGCCAAGCGCGTTGGTCTCGTGATCCTCGCCACCGACCATACGACCGAGCCGGATTTCCAGCGGATGGTCGCGAGCGACAGCATCGGTCTCTACACAGCCCGCATTCCCTACGCCAACCCGACAACGCCGGAAAATCTGCGCCTGATGCAGCCGGAGCTAACCATCGGTGCCGGGCTGATCCTGCCCGACGAAGATCTCGACGCGATCTGCTATTCCTGCACATCCGCCTCGGTGGTTATTGGCGACGATGAGATTGAAGCGGCAATCAGAACGGCCAAGCCCGGCGTGCCAGTCATTACCCCGCCACTTGCGGCAGTTCGCGGTCTGCATGCCTTCGGTGCCCGGCGCATCAGCGTTCTTACACCCTATACCGTCGAAACAAGCACACCGATGCTCGCCTATTTTGCGGCCAAAGGTTTTGATATCGCTCGTTTCACCTGTTTCGGCCTTGAAGACGACCGGGAGATGGCCCGGATCACCCCTGCATCGCTCGTGGCTGCTGCAACGGAAGCAATGGCCGCCGATTGCGATGCTCTGTTCATATCCTGCACCGCATTGCGCGCCGCAATCGCCGCGCCGCAGATCGAGGCAGCCATTGGCAAACCCGTTATCACCAGCAATCTTGCCACGGCATGGGCAACGTTGCGTCTGTGTGGCGAGGATCAGCCGCGACCGGAATTGGGTCAGTTGATGACCGGGCCCATGGCCGCCTGGTAGAACAATATGGCCGGAACATTTGTCACCCTGACCGAAATCGAGGCCGCACGCGCAGTGGTTGCGCCGCATATTTTGCGCACTCCTATGGTTTCCTCGTCAAGCCTGACTGAGAAAACAGGTATGCCTGTTCATCTCAAACTCGAACACCGGCAGATCACGGGGGCATTCAAGCTGCGCGGCGCGCTCAACGCCTTGAGCAGACTGTCGCCAGATGAAAGGCAGCGCGGCGTTGTCACCGCATCAACAGGCAATCATGGCCGCGCCCTCGCCTATGCTGCGGGGCTGCAGGGTGTTCGCTCAATCATCTGCATGTCGAACCTCGTACCCGGCAACAAGCTGGATGAAATCCGCCGGCTTGGGGCGGAAATCCGCATTGTCGGCCAATCGCAGGACGAGGCCCAGCAAGAGGTGGAAAAGATCGTCGCGCAGGATGGTCTGATCATGGTTCCACCCTTTGATAGCCCTGCCATTGTCGCGGGTCAGGGGACGATCGGGCTCGAAATCATCGAAGACGTGCCAGACGTTGAAACCGTTCTCGTCCCGCTTTCCGGCGGCGGGCTCATTTCCGGAATTGCAGCTGCGGTCAAAGCCTTGAAGCCAAAGACAAGGGTCCTCGGCGTTTCAATGCAGAACGGTGCGGCCATGGCCGCCAGTCTGAAGGCGGGATATCCGATAAGGGTTGCCGAACATGCCAGTCTGGCAGACTCGCTCGGCGGCGGCATCGGTCTCGACAATCATGTGACGTTTCACATGGTGCGTGATCTGGTCGATGAAATTGTCCTGCTTACCGAAGATGAAATCGCTGCAGGTATCGTCCACGCCTACACACACGAGCGGGAGATTATCGAAGGCGCTGCCGCCGTCGGAATCGGAGCGCTGCTCGCGGGCAAGATCAAGCTGCAGGGGCCGGTGGTCGCACTGCTTTCCGGTCGCAATATCGACATGGATCAGTATCGCCGCGTTATTGCCAAACAGGGAGCGTGCCATGCCCCGCATGACCATTCTGACTGAAGCTGATCTGCGCCGCATCATTTCTCTCGACCTTGATGCGGTCGCATGTGTCGAAGCTGCTTTCGAGGCGCTCGCGACCAAGGCTGTCGCCATGCCGCCGATCCTGCGGCTGGACATTCCTGAACATCGCGGCGAAGTCGATGTCAAAACCGCCTATGTCCCCGGTATTGATGCCTTCGCGATCAAGATCAGCCCCGGTTTCTTCAACAATCCGCAGATCGGCCTTCCCAGCGTCAATGGCATGATGGTGCTGTTCTCCAGCAAAACGGGGCTGGTGGAGGCTCTGCTGCTCGACAATGGATATCTCACCGACGTCCGTACAGCGGCGGCCGGGGGCGTGGCGGCGAAATATCTCGCCCGTAAGGACGCAAGCGTGGCGACGATTTTCGGTGCGGGTGTTCAGGCACAGTTGCAATTGAAGGCGCTGACACTGGTGCGCCCCATTGGCGAGGTGCGTTTATGGGCGCGCGATCTGCACAAGGCTGAAGCAACCGCCGAGCGTATGCGGGCAGAGCTTGGCATTGAAATACAGGTTGAAAGCGATCCGGCAAAGGCTGTGGCGGGAAGCCATATTATCGTCACGACAACCCCATCCGAGGAGCCGTTGCTGCGGGCCGAATGGCTGGAACCCGGTCAGCATGTGACTGCGATGGGGTCTGATGCCGAACAAAAGAACGAACTCGATCCGGCCATTATCCGTTTCGCCGATCTCTACGTTGCCGACAGCCTGAAACAGACACGGCGGCTGGGCGAATTGCACCATGCCATAGCAGCCGGGCTGATCCCGGAAGATCAGGCCTTTCCGGAACTCGGTGCCATCATCGCAGGCACCAGTCCCGGTCGCCAGTCAGACCATGCGATCACGATTGCCGATCTGACCGGAACAGGCGTTCAGGACACCGCCATTGCCACGCTTGCCCGCGACCGCGCCAAAGATGCAGGCGCCGGAACAGCGTTTGAAAGTTGATATTCGAAAGTGAGGAAACAGATATGACCGAGCCCAATCTGAAGTTCAGCCGCGAGGAATTCGCGCAAAGGCTGGCAAAAACCCGCAAGGCGATGGAAAAGAAGGGCATCGATGTTCTCATCTGCAGTGATCCATCCAATATGGCGTGGCTCACGGGCTATGATGGCTGGTCGTTCTACGTGCATCAGGCGGTGATTGTGCCACCTGAGGGCGAACCCATCTGGTATGGTCGCGGTCAGGATGCCAACGGCGCCAAGCGCACCGCCTATCTCAAGCACGACAATATTGTCGGCTATCCCGATCATTATGTTCAGTCCACCGAGCGCCATCCGATGGATTTTCTGTCGAAGCTGCTGGAAGAACGCGGCTGGGGTAAAAAAACAATCGGCGTCGAAATGGACAATTACTGGTTCTCGGCAGCCGCCTTTGCGTCCCTGCAAAAGCATCTGCCCAATGCCCGTTTTGTCGATGGCACAGCGCTCGTCAACTGGCAGCGCGCCGTCAAGAGCAGGACAGAGCTAGATTATATGCGCAAGGCCGCACGTATCGTTGAACTCATGCATCAGCGCATTGTCGACAAGGTCGAAGTCGGGATGCGCAAATGCGATCTCGTTGCGGAGATTTATGACGCAGGGATTCGCGGCACGAACGAATTTGGTGGCGATTATCCCGCCATCGTTCCGCTGCTTCCCTCCGGCGCCGATGCATCTGCCCCGCATCTGACGTGGGATGACCAGCCCATGAAAAGCGGTGAAGGCACATTCTTCGAAATCGCCGGCTGCTTTAACCGTTACCACGTTCCCCTGTCCCGCACGGTTTTTCTCGGCAAACCAACTCAGGAATTTCTGGATGCGGAGAAGGCAACGCTTGAAGGAATGGAAGCGGGGCTTGCCGCCGCCAAACCCGGCAATACCTGCGAAGACATCGCCAACGCGTTTTTCGGCGTCCTGAAAAAGTATGGCATCGTCAAGGACAACCGCACCGGCTACCCCATCGGCATTTCCTATCCGCCGGATTGGGGCGAACGCACCATGAGCCTGCGCCCCGGTGATAAAACAGTGCTGGAACCCGGCATGACGTTCCATTTCATGACCGGCCTCTGGCTCGAAACCATGGGCCTTGAGATCACCGAAAGCATCCTGATCACCGACACAGGCGTTGAATGCCTTGCCAATGTGCCCCGGCAGCTCTTTGTGAAGAATTGACATCCATGACATCAGCCAATCTTCTCCCGCCATCGCCCATCACGCCGACTGTGGATTTCGACAAGGACGGTGTGCAGCATGGTTTCCTGCGCCTGCCCCATAGCAGGGATGATTCCGCATGGGGTTCGGTCATGATCCCCATTGCGGTCATCCGCAACGGCGATGGTCCAACCGCCCTTTTGACGGGCGGGAACCATGGCGACGAGTATGAGGGCCCGGTCGCGCTATTTGATCTCGCCCGCACGCTCGACTCCAAAGACGTCAATGGCACTCTGATCATCGTCCCGGCGATGAACTATCCGGCCTTTCGCGCCGGGACGCGCACATCACCCATCGACAAGGGCAATATGAACCGCAGCTTTCCGGGACGGCCCGACGGAACGGTCACGCAGAAGATCGCTGATTATTTCACACGGGAACTGCTGCCCCGTGCCAATGTGGTTCTGGATTTTCATTCGGGTGGCAAGACGCTTGATTTTCTACCCTTCGCCGCCGCCCACATACTCGCTGACAAGGCTCAGGAAGCGCGCGGGTTCGATGCCGTCAAAGCTTTCTCGGCTCCATGGTCCATGCGCATGCTGGAGATCGATGCGGTCGGCATGTACGACACGACAGTCGAAGAACTGGGCAAGACGTTCGTGACAACGGAACTTGGCGGCGGTGGTAGTGCCAGCGCCGAAACGATCCGTATTGCCAAGCGGGGCGTGTCTAACTTTCTCCGCCACACGGGCATTCTACACGGCAAGGTCGAACAGCACGAAACGCGCTGGATCGACATGCCTTCCGGTGAATGCTTCTCGTTTGCTGAGGATGCCGGCATGATCGAAACCATGGTCGATCTGGGGGATTCCGTCGAAGCGGGGCAAATCATCGCCCGAATCTATCCCGTTGGCCGAACTGGTACAGCACCGGCGGAGATCAAAGCCAAGCTTTCAGGCATTCTTGCCGCCCGTCATTTTCCGGGTCTGGTCAATGCGGGGGATTGTGTGGCCGTGGTCGCTGTTCCCGAATAGCAATCAGGAGGCAACTTTCAGTATCTTCCTTACCGCTGCGGCCTGATCAGGCATATCCAGAACCAGCCTCCCGAATTCACGGGTGGCCGGGGTCTGTTCTTCGTCACTCCAGATGAGAGTGAAAACCGCTTTGGGCAATGGCGGCAAACCGTATTGACCATCTAAGATCTTCATTCCGGGCTCCACATCATCAACCGTCATGACGGTCATGGCGAGCCCGGAGAGAACGGCTGCACTCATCCCCTTCATGCTCGCCGATGTGAAAACCACGTGCCAGTCAATGGACGTGCGGTCGAGGGCTTCGACCCCGACCTTGCGGTTGAGACATGGTGCCGGAATAAACGCCAACGGCAAAGGCGCGCCCGGTTTGATTTCGAAAGTATCCGCCGCCACCCAAACGAACCGGGTTTCTTTCAAGACCTTGCCATTCGCGGCCTCTGGCAATGTCAGCACCACCGCAAGATCAAGATCACAAGCCTTGACCATCATACCGAGATCCATACTCATGCTGACATTCACATCCAGCTGAACAGCAGGATAAGCACGGGCGAACTGACACAGAAGCGTCGGCAGCCGGTCGCCGATGAAATTTTCAGGAACGCCAAAACGCACAACGCCCGAAACCGGTGACGCCTGAAAACGGCGGTTCAACGCATCGAGCGATAACAGAATCTGCTCGGCGCAACGGAAAAAGTCCGAACCATCCTCAGTCAGCGTCACGCTGCGCGTCGTCCGGTAAAGCAACGGACGTCCCACCTGCTCTTCCAGCCGCCGGATTTGATGGCTGACAGCAGATTGTGTCAGATTGAGCCGCCGCGCAGCACGGGTAAAGCTCCCGGCTTCTTTGACGGCAACAAACGCGCGCAGGAGTGTAGGTTCGAAGTCCATCCTGTCAGATTAATGATTTCTGCTAATTTGTTCTAGTAAATTAAATCATTTCTATCATGAACGGGACTGCCTTAAACTGAGTCTCATTATCCGCCTCGGCGGACGCCTGTACAACCACCTATCGTGCAGGCGCATTCTTCGATCTGACTTGGCCCAAAGCTCTCCGGCACTGCGTGTTCCGGCGTGGGTGGAGGCTGTTGCCAAGCCCAACTTGGAAAGAACCATTGATGAGTCTCTCCCCCTCCCGCAAGAACATGGTGGCGCTGGCCGCCATATGTCTGTCGTCCCTGATGTTCGGCCTCGAAATTTCCAGCGTACCGGTGATTCTGCCGACGCTGGAAAAGGTTATGCATGGCACGCTGAAAGACATGCAATGGATCATGAATGCCTACACCATTGCCTGCACCACGGTTCTGATGGCCGTTGGAACCTTAGCCGATCGGTATGGGCGCAAGCGTATCTACGTGATCAGCCTTGTCCTGTTTGCCATTACGTCTTTCATTTGCGGTCTGGCTCAGGACGCGCCCATTCTGATCGTCAGCCGGTTTCTGCAAGGCGTCGCTGGCGGTGCAATGCTGATCTGTCAGATCGCCATTCTCTCCCACCAGTTTCAGGCAGGACACGAGCGCAGCAAGGCCTTCGGCATATGGGGCATTGTCTTTGGCATCGGCCTCGGATTTGGACCAATCATCGGCGGCATCATTGTTGCCCTGACGAGCTGGGAATGGGTATTCCTCGTTCATGTACCGCTCACTGTCCTGACACTGGTTCTGGTTTTGAGCAGTGTCGAGGAATCCAGCGATCCGGAAGCCAAGAAACTGGACATTCTGGGGATCGCCACACTGTCGCTCGCAGTTTTCGGGCTGACCTATTTCATTACGCAGGGCCCCGATCTCGGCTTTACCAGCCCCGCAGCCCTTGCCATCATCGGGGCGTCGGTCGCTAGCTTCATCGTGTTCCTGTTCGCCGAAAAACTCAGCCCGCATCCGATGTTCGACTTCTCGGTATTCAGAATTCGCAACTTCTCCGGGGCGATCCTTGGCTCTATCGGTATGAATTTCAGCTTCTGGCCGTTGATGATCTATCTGCCGATCTACTTCCAGAGCGGACTTGGCTATGACATCGTTTCGGCGGGTCTGGCATTGCTGGCCTATACGCTTCCCACCTTGGTCATCCCGCCATTGGCGGAGCGTCTGTCGCTGCGTTATCGCCCCGGTATCATCATTCCGGCAGGTCTGTTTGCGATTGGCCTCGGCTTCATGCTGATGTGGTTTGGTAGCGGCGTCGAACATGCGAGCTGGCTGACCATGCTTCCCGGTTGCCTGCTCGCCGGAATGGGTCTCGGTTTGACCAACACGCCTGTCACCAACACTACAACGGGCTCGGTTTCCAGCGCACGCGCCGGAATGGCCTCCGGCATCGATATGAGCGCCCGGTTGATCACTCTGGCGATCAACATCGCCCTGATGGGTTTCATTCTGCTGGAAGGTACCCTGTCCTATCTCAGGGGTGTATTTGACGGATCGTTCGATCCGTCCCGCTTGCGGCTGCTTGCCGAGAAAATCGCTGCCGGAAACTTTGCAGGTCTTCAGCAGAGTTTCCCGGAACTCGCCACGCTCGACGCCTCCGGAACGATCGTCCATACGGCGCTGATTCACGGCTTCGGCAATATCATGCTGTATGGCGGCATAGGCGTCTGGGTTCTGGCCGTGATCAGCTTCATTATCTTCGGCCCCGGCAAACGCCTGAGAGAGGCAGCAGCCTGAAGAAAACGGCGCGGGAAGGCTCGTTCTTCCCGCTCACTATTTACGGAGAATAAGATCGGCAGCCTTTTCGCCGATCATCGCAGATGGAGCCTGTGTATTACCGCTGATCAGGTTTGGCATGATCGATGCGTCCGCTACACGCAAAGCATCAACACCGCGCACCCTGAGCTCCGGATCGACAACGGAAAGTCTGTCTGCGCCCATGCGGCAAGTTCCCACCGGATGGTAGATCGTGTCCGAGTGCTGACGGATCAGCGCAACCAGACCCTCCTCATCTTCCGCGCCGGTGCCATAGAGCGGACGCGTATTCAACGCGGCAAGCGCCGGTGCCGACAGTATCTTTTGCGTCAACCGGGCACCGCGCACCAGCGTTTGCAAATCATCGGGATGCGACAGAAAATTCGGATCAATCAGCGGTGCCTGCGCAATATCCGGGCTGGCAAGGCGCACGCTGCCCCGGCTTTTCGGCCGCAGGACACAGACGTGCAGAGCCAAGCCCGTACCGAGATGCAGCTTGCGATTATGATCATCAACAAACCCGATGCAGAAATGCAGTTGCAAATCTGGCCGCTTCACATCCGGGCTGCTGCGGATAAAGCCGCCAGCCTCAGCCGCATTGGACGTGAGCATCCCTTTTCCCTTGGTAAGATAAGTTGCGAAGGCCCCGGCACCCCGGAGAAGAACCGGAAGTGTCATACCAAACAGACCCGGCGCCTTCGACCACATATTGTGGATATAATCGAGATGATCCTGAAGACTGGCACCCACATCAGGCGCGTCGAAGACGACATCGATACCCAGCTGGCGCAGATGATCGGCAGGACCAATGCCCGACACCATCAGCAATTGCGGTGACCCGAATGCTCCGCCGGAAATGATGATTTCGCGATTGGCATACAAAATTTCTTCGCGATCCGGCAAACCATAGGCAACACCAACGGCACGGCGCCCGTCAAACACGATGCGGCGAACCTGCTGACCCGCCAGCACCTGCAGATTATTCATGGCAGGTGCCTCAAGGTAGGCCCGTCCCGCATTGTAACGAGCGCCGTCTTTCTGGAACACCTGATAGGGGCCGACGCCCTCCTGACTTTCGCCATTGAAATCATCGTTGCGCGGATAGCCCGCCTGCACCGCAGCTTCAACAAATGCAGCTGTTGCCGGACTGTCATTGGACAATTCACTGACACGAAGCGGCCCGCCTGCCCCGTGCCAAGCATCTTCGCCGCGCACATTATCCTCGGAGCGTTTGAAATAGGGCAAAACATCCTGCCAGCCCCAGCCCGTGCAGCCGAGCTCCGCCCAGGCATCGTAATCTTCCGGCTGCCCGCGAACATAGATCATTGCATTGATAAGACTGCTGCCGCCCACCCCACGTCCGCGCGGCTGATATCCGCGCCGTCCGTTCAGTGCTGCTTGCGGTGTGGTCTCATAGCCATAGTTGAACCGGGATTTGAGGGGAACCAGTCCAGCGATGCCGAGCGGTATGTTGGAAAGGAGCGGTGCGCGCCTTGGCCCTGTCTCGAATAGGGCCACATTGCTGTTGCCGGGCGCTCGGGCAAGACGCGATGCGACCGCACAGCCAGCCGGTCCAGCGCCCACGACGATGTAATCGACAACCCTCATGATAACGCCCCTCCCAAGGCTTTGTGCCATCAAGTCATTTCCACGCCGGAAACACAACAACAACAGGCTATCGTGCCATTGATGGCGACCGTCGTCATATTTTCGCTATTCGCCTGAATAATATCTGGACCTCAGTTGTTCATGCGACTTCAGAGGCAATGGAGTTTTCACCAGATGGCAAATCCCGATACCAGCATCACATCGCGACCGCGCATGCACTACGATCATGCGACGATCGCATTCCACTGGCTAACTGCCCTTCTCGTCGTCGGGCTCTTTGCCAGCGCGCAAATCTGGAACCAGCTGGAACGTGGCACCTGGCTGCGCAAGGACCTGCAATCGATCCATATTTCCTTTGGCATATTGCTGGCAGTCACTATCGTCCTGCGCATCGTCTGGAGAATAGCCAATAGGGGCGATCTTCCTCCGGCTACATCGGGGCTTCAGGAAATCGCTGCCAAACTCGTCCACATGGTGCTCTATATCCTGCTCTGCCTACAGGTTGTTCTGGGATTTCTGTTCCGCTGGGCGCAGGGTGAGCCGCTCACATTTTTTGGCCTGTTTTCAATACCGCATTTTTTCACCGTCGATCCGGCAATGCGGTCCACCTTCGGCGAAATGCACAATCTGGTTGCTTGGACGATCATCGTTCTGGCGGGACTGCACGCCGTCGCGGCGCTCATGCATCACTATGTCTTGAAAGACCGCGTTCTTGTCCGGATGCGGCCAGCAGCACGACGCTAGAGCTGATCTCAAACCACTTTATTGCGGTCATCAACAGTTTTGGCCGGAATTAACCTCCCCCTGACCGTCGTGAACCTTTGAAGCCGGCGCACATTCCGGCACTCTAGGCTCACCATGATTGTTGATGGCGCTGAAGCGTGATCAGAACAACCCGTTTGGCAGACCGTGAGGGCGTGTCCTGCACCAGAGGTTGATGATCCCGCGACCTAAACCGGAGACCGCGTTCGCACCCGTGCGGACAGGCAAGGCATAACGGCATCGGGCAGCGTCTTCTGGATCATACATGCATCTATGAGGGGAGCGTATGCATCAGATGAATCTCAAGACATTGTTTTTGACCATAGTGGTCGCTGGGGCCGCAACGTCTGCCCATGCGGGCGGGTTTTCCCGCGGAACTGCCGATACCGAAATCCTTTATGAGGACGGCAATTTCAACATGCGATCCAGCGTAACGTTCGTGCGCCCCAGTCAGAAATATTCCAAGAACGGCAACCCGGATCTGGTCGGTACCGATCCTTATGACACCTATGTCATCCCGTCCTTTGCAACCAAGTTCAAACTGACCGACAGTGTCAGCTGTGCCGGCACCTACACGCAGCCCTATGGCGGCAGCAAGAAATATGATGCGCCGACCTATGACGGCAAGCTGACGGAAAAATTCCACATCGATGAATTTGGCGCGACCTGCGCCGTCAAATTCTCCGTAGGCAAGGGCAATTTCTATCTTCTCGGCGGCATGTTCCTCGAACAGCTCGACTATGAGCGCGAGGATTTCGGTGGCATCAATCTCAATCTCACAGGACAGGACACCGGCTATCGCCTTGGCGTTGCCTATGACATTCCTGACATTGCCTTCCGCGCCCAGCTGAAGTACCGCTCGGCAACATCCTATGGTGCCGATGGCACATTGTCTGTCCCCGGTGAATTGGTAGGTGTTCCCCTGCCCAAGGTGGATTTTGCCGCCAAGGGCTATGGCAACTTGCCCCAAAATGTTGAGCTTGATCTACAAAGCGGTATAGCGCCAGGCTGGTTGGCCTTTGCATCGGTCCAATGGATGGACTGGAGTGTGACCAAGACACTCATCGTGCGTTCTGATATTTCCGAGACCATCGACCAATATAACTGGCGCGATGGATGGACGATTACAGGAGGTATCGCGCACGAATTCACCAAGGATCTTGCAGGCAGTGTCAGCCTGAGCTGGGATCAGGCTGTTGCCACCGGCTGGGACGTGACAGGCGAGACGTGGACACTTGCGGTCGGCGGCGCGTGGAAAGACAAGCGAGGCGGCGAACTGCGTGGCGGCATTGGCGTGACCTACATGGCCGCAGTCGAGGAAACCAAATATGGCTTCAACAATTCGGCACTTGATGCCGGTTGGGCCGTATCCGGAAATCTTGGCTACGCGATTAAGTGGTAGGCTATCTGTATAGCCTCACCCCAAGCTGGGCTGGCAAACCTGAAACCAGCTGTCATGATCATGAATCTCAGCGTGAAGGGAAGCCATAGCATGGCACCTGTCCAGTCTTCGTCGTCCCATTCTTCCGACTGGCTTGTCGGAAACCCCACGCGCGTCCAGCAATGGGCGGCCCTGTGGATTGGATCTGCCGGATTGCAGATTTTGGGACTGCAACCCATTCTCCTCGGCGCGCTCTATTCGGAGAAGCGCGTCAATTTTGACGAGCTGGCTCTCATTGCTACAGCCGAATTTATTACCATAGCGCTGGGCTCCGTCATTGCGGGCATGCTGATTTCAACCCGGCATCTCCGGTTAAAATCCGCCGTGTTGCTGGCCACATTGGCAGTGCTCGATTTCGCCGTCTCCTATGCCACAACGCCCAATGAATTGCTGCTCGTCCGCTCCCTCGCCGGTCTTGTTGAAGGTGGTACCGTTGCCATTTCCATCGAGCTGATTGCACGTTCGCGCCATGCGGAGCGTCTCGGCGGCTTCTTTATCTCCCTGCAGACACTCGCTCAATGCATTCTTGCCGCCATTCTGGCCCTATGGGTGGTACCAGTTATGGGCTCCAGCGGCGGATTTCATGTGCTCGCCATTGTCTGTCTTGCCTCCCTCGCAATATCAGCACTCGTTCCTGGCGAGTATGGCGAACTGCCAAAACAGCCAAGCAATATGGACGGCGTTTTGTCGGTCCGTGCCATACTGGCGCTGCTGGTGATTTTCACCTTCTTCCTGTTCATCGGCTCACTCTGGGCATTCCTTGAGCCTTTGGGCGCACTTTACGCCATTGATGCACAAACGGTCGGACTACTGGTGTCTGCCAGCCTTGCATTTCAGGTGCTCGGCGCGGTCTGCGCCACATGGATCGACCGCCACCTCGACTACCGCCTGTCGATTATCCTGTGCATCCTCGCGGCCATTGCTGCTTCGGCTATCCTTGCCGACCATCCATCCGTATCGATGTTCTGGGCAGCGGCGCTGGTGATTGCGTTCCTCTGGATGTTCATCACACCCTATCAGATTGGCCTTGCCGTTGCCGCCGATTCATCACGCAGCACTGCGCTTCTTATCCCCGCCGCCCAAATTCTTGGGGCTGCGCTCGGGCCACTCGCTGCATCCATTTTCATCACCAATGACAATGTGGGTATCGTTCCATGGTTCGGCATGGGCGCGCTGCTGTGCAGTCTGGCGCTGTTCGGCGTGTTCCTCATGTTTTCGCGCCGCCGCGCCATCACCGTTTGATTGAAGAGGCTTATTGTCCATGAACATCGCAATTGGCAATGACTGGCAAAACTGGTCGGGTTCCGTCACCGCGCAGCCGCAACTGATATCGCATCCCAAACATATCGAGCAATTGAGCACCACGATCAAAACCGCCCCGGGGCCAATCCGCATTGCTGGGACAGGTCATTCCTTTACGCCTTTGGTCAAGAGCCAGGGAACCATTCTCTCGCTCGACTATTTCAGCGGCCTCGTTTCGCACGACAACGATAAATTACAGGCCCGCATCGGTGCCGGAACCAAGATCGGCGCACTGACAAAACTGCTGCATGAAGTTGGTCAGGCATTGCCCAATATGGGCGATATCGACAAGCAGGCGTTTGGCGGCGGGCTGGGCACCGCAACACATGGTTCCGGTATCACCCTTGGCGCCTATCACACCCAGCTTACCGCCATGCAAATCGTCGACGGTCGCGGCAATATTCGCGAATTTGATCGCGCTGCACATTCCGATGTGATGGATGCCATGGGTGCCTCGCTCGGCGCATTCGGTGCGGTCACGGAAGTGACAATCCAGAACATGGCGAATTATCGCTTGCGCCGCCGCCGCTGGACCGAGCCGGTTGATGGCGTACTCGACCAGTTTGAAAAGCGCATGACCGCCCATCGCTCATCCGAGTTTTACTACATTCCATTCTCGGGACAGGCTCTGTTTCTCGCAAGTGACATCACCGAGGCTCCAGCAGGCACGCGTCCGCCAACGGAAGATGACGACGCGCTGGGCACCTTGCGAAAACTGCGCACCTATCTCCAGCGCTTTCCGTGGCTGCGCCGCAAACTGATCGGCACAGCCATCGCCCGCCTGCCCAAGGAAGATTATGTGGGTGAATGGCTTAACGTCTATGCCTCCGAGCGCAATGTGAAATTCAACGAGATGGAATATCACCTGCCATTCGAAGAAGGCGCGACCGTCTTGCGCCAGATCATCCGGCTATTGGAAGAGAGGTTCCCACACGTCTATTTCCCTATCGAGGTACGTGTTGTCGCGCCTGACAATGTCTGGCTCAGCCCGTTCTACAAACGCGCCAGCTGTTCAATCGCCATTCACCACGATGCCCGCGAGGACCCGCACCCCTATTTCAAGGCGGCAGAAGCCATTTTCCGCGCCCATGGTGGCCGTCCGCATTGGGGCAAGATGCATAATCTCAAGGCAAAGGATCTGAGCGCACTCTATCCGCGCTGGGCCGATGCCATGGCCGTGCGCCGCGACATGGACCCCGACAACCGCTTTGTCTCGCCCTATCTGGCCGATCTTCTGGGAATTGATCTGTGAGCGCTCCTTATTTCACCGCGGTCTCAAAGGCGCTCCATATGGCTGATATCCATCAGCCCTGCCTCGTGCTTGATCTCGACCGTCTGAACCAGAATATCGCCACGATCAAACATGGCCTTGCGCCCAATTTGACGCTGCGGCTTGTCGATAAATCACTGCCGTGCCTGCCCTTGCTGGCTCATATCGGCAAGACATTTCCCGATCGCCATTTCATGACGTTCCATTTGCCTGTTACGGCGGCAGTATTGAGTGAATTTGCTGATGCCACCGCCATTCTCGGCAAACCCATGCCGGTTGCAGGCGTACGCCTTGCTCTCAAAAAGGGCGGGATTCTCGCCAAGGCAAAGAACGCGCCGCAGCGGATTGCATGGCTGATCGACACGGATGACCGGCTGGCTGCCTATGGCGCGCTAGCCAATGAACTCGGCATTGATCTGCGATTCTGCTTCGAAGTGGACGTGGGCCTGCATCGCGGCGGTTATTGCAATGGCGAAGCTTTGACCCGCGCATTGCAATTGCTCAAACAATATCCCCGGCTGCATTGTCAGGGCATCATGGCCTATGAGGCCCACATCAATCATATCCCAGCCATCTTTGGCGGTCCGAAAAAAGCGCTGGCCAAAACAAAAGCACTCTTTCAGGAATTTGCCGCGTGCCTCGGCCCGGACCAGCGCGCAATCCTCAATCTCGGTGGCAGTTCAACCGCCCTGCTCTATGATTCCGCCATTGCAGCCAACGATGTTTCCATGGGTTCCGCCTTCGTCCTGCCGACTGATTTCGACGTACCGAGCCTTGCCAAACTTGCACCCGCCATTTTTATCGCCACCCCGGTTCTGAAAGTTGTCGACCCGCTGGTGCCGGGTCTCGATGACAAGACGTGGATCATGCAAAAGCTTGGCCTGTTCCCCAAGCGCGGCTGCTTTCTCTATGGCGGCAAGTGGATGGCTGAAGCGGTCTATCCCTTCGGGATGAAACCCGACAAGACAATGGGATATTCAACAAACCAGCAATTCATGCGCCTGCCCGCAAGTGCCACGATCAAGCCGGATGATTTTGCCTTCCTGCGGCCAACGCAAAGTGAATTTGTGTTACAGCAGTTCAGCACGATTGCCGTCTATGCCGACGGCAAGATCATCGATCGCTGGCAGACTCTGCCCTTCTCCTAACGGGCAAAGAGCTTCACCACCGTGTTTGCCAATCCCTTATAGGGCGGCTTGACCCGGTCGGTCAGTGGCATCTTGGCCTGATACAAAACAGGCATGATCTTACTGAAGGTCAGAAAACCCTCATGGCCGTGATAGTGCCCCATGCCACTGGCACCCACGCCGCCGAATGGCAGATCATTGCAGACATTGTGGAAAAGGGTCTCGTTCACGCAGACACCGCCAGCGACGATGTTCGATAGCATCTTTTCCGTTTCCGCCTTGTCATTGCTGAAGCAATAGAATGCCAGCGGCCGGTCGTGTGCATTGATATAGGCAATGGCTTCATCGGCAGTGTTATAGGTCTTGATCGGCAGGATCGGACCAAAGATTTCTTCCTGCATGATCTTGCTGTCATCATCAGGGTCCAGCACCAGCGTCGGCGGCAATAGCCGCTCGGATTCTGCCTTCGCGGCGTCCTTCGGCTCGACCAGCGTCACCACATCAAGGCCACGCCCGCGCGCATCATCCAGCAGACCGCGCAAGCGGCGATACTGCCCTTCATTGACGATGTGGGTATAATCAGGATTGGCATCTAGCTGGGCATAGCGCGATTTGACCTCGCTGCGCACCGCCTCAACAAATTCATCGCGCCGCGCCAGAGGCACCAGCGCATAGTCAGGCGCAATGCAGGTCTGGCCCGCATTGTAGAGTTTGCCGGTGACAACGCGCGTGACAGCCTTGGCGAAAGGCGCTTCTTCACCAATGAATACCGGCGACTTACCCCCAAGCTCAAGCGTCACCGGTGTCAGGTTTGGTGCCGCCGAAGCCATCACCTTGCGACCAACAGCCGTGGAGCCGGTGAACAGCAGGTGATCGAACGGCAAACCGGCAAATGCACTCCCAACATCAGCACCGCCAAGCGCCACGGCAACGCGATCCTCCGGAAAGACATCGGCGAGCAATTCCCGCAGGAATTCACTGGTGCGCGGCGTATGTTCGGAAGGTTTAAGAAAAACATGGTTTCCAGCAGCAATAGCCGTTGCAAGCGGCGTCAGCGCCAGATTGACCGGATAGTTCCACGGGGCAATGACACCAACGACGCCGAGCGGCACGTAGCGCACTTCCGCCTTGGCTGGCCACATGCGCCAACCAGCCGAACGGCGCTGCGGTTTCATCCAGGATTTCAGGTGCGAAAGCATATGGTCGATCTCACCAAAGACGGTCATGCCCTCGCCGAGCATGCTCTCATGACGGGAACGATGGCCAAAATCAGCACTGATTGCCTTGACCATTGGCTCAAGCCGATCTTTCAACGCAGCGCGCAGGCGCTTCAGATCATCATGGCGCTGGGTATAATCGGGCCGGTGGACCAGCCAGGAGGCGCGCAAGCGGTTGAGGACCGGCACCAATGCATCAGCAGGTGTGGCGTTCATATCCATGTGCTTTCCTCCGGTCTTCTCTTCCATACGTTCTATCACGGATCTTGTGCTTCCCGTCAGCGCTTTCATGGATCATTGCCGCAGACCACCACGTCCTTCAAGGTTCAGGGCGGTCAATGGCCGGTGAATAACGGCCAGTTGCAGAAACAATGGATTTCCGTGCCGCTATGACCGTGCTAATTTCGCTAAAAAATGGGGTAACAAAAGCCGGGAGAATTGGGTTTTGATCCATAGCGCCAGCGATAGGATTCATTCCGCGTCGGAGTTACTGGCGCTGGTTGACCTGTTGACCGGCGACGGCATTCCAGCAGTGCTTGCCCTGAATGGAACCGGCCTCAGTGAACGGGAGCTTTCATCCCCCGATACGCTGATTTCCATCAACCAGATGCTGACGGCGATCCGCAATGCATTCACCCTGTCTGACGATCCGCATGTGGGATTGCGGCTGGGCCTGAGCATGCAGATCACCATGTACGGCATTTATGGCTTTGCACTTCTGAGCAGCGCCACCTGCCGCAGCGCCTGTCATTTCGCCGAAAAATACCATGCGCTGACGGTTCCCATGGGAAAGCAGACTTTTCGCGAGACCAGCAAACACGGCATATGGTCCACCGAACCCGACTTAAACAGAATAACCGATCCCAAACTCTATATTTTTAAAGTCGAGCATGTGCTCGGGACAATCATATCCTTTGCCAAGGACATCGCCGATCCGGATTTCAGTCCGGCGGCGATCCGGTTGAGTTTTCCCAAACCGGCTGATGCCTCTGTCTACGAAAAAGTATTTAACTGTCCGATCCATTACGACCAGCCCGACAATGAACTGCTTGTCGACGTGGCATGGCTCGAGCGAACCCCGCGCCGCGCCCATGAGATGACCTTCTCCATGGTGCGCCAGCTTTGCGATGAAATGGTCGACCGCATGGCATCATCAGCCGGTGTGGCCGGGCGTTTGCGACAACTCTTTGTGCAAAGTGCCGGGCGTTTCCCTCCTATCGATCTTGCCTGCGAGCAATTGGGGATCAGCGCCCGCACCCTCAGGCGCAAACTGACCGGCGAAGGCACGTCTTATCAATCGCTGCTCGACGAGACCCGGCTTGGCCTTGCCAAAAAATATCTGCGCGAAACCGAACTGACGATGGATGAAATTGCCAGCCGTCTTGATTACAGCGACGCTTCGAACTTTCGCCATGCTTTCCGCCGCTGGACCGATATGACCCCCATGGAATTCAGGTCTGGTCCTTCCCGCCGGCAAGACAGCGAATTACCTCTCAGCGTTATGCGCATCACAAGCGATAGCTATTGACCTTCAACCCATACATTTGAACTCATCAGCCATACATTGCCGGATTGTCTGCAAGTTTGGTTAAGTATGCCTACAAATACCCCACAATGGGGACTTCTATCCGAACAATTTCAGGAAGGAACATCCATCATGAAACTGATCCCGCGCAATCCCGACAAAGGTGTCTACGCAGCGACGCCAGACTATCTCCACGCGCTGGAGGTGCATCAGCCGGAACGTTTTCTCTATATCAGCGGCACCATGGGGCTTGATCCTGATGGCGCGCCCGGCACGACTTTGGCTGAGCAGCTTGATCTCGTCTGGAACAACATCCGGGCAATTCTTGCCAGCGCCGGGATGACAGTCGACAATGTTGTCAGAACGACAAGCTACCTGCGTGATCCGGGCTTTGCCGATGCCAACCAGAATGCCCGGGTTGCGGCACTCAATGGCCGCATAATCCCGACAACGACTATCGTCGCGCAGACGCTACTGGAGGCATGGTTGGTCGAGATCGAGGTTATAGCTGCCGCCTAAATCAAATACCTGCATACCACTCATAGCCGCGATCTTCCCAGAAGCCGCCTTTCCCGCCCCACACGCCTTTAAAGCTGTCGACCAGCTCAATGCGCATGACATATTTGGCGTGCTTATAGCCGAGCTGGCGTTCAACGCGCAGGCGCAGGGGAGCGCCGTGCGCGACTTCCAGATCTTTGCCATTCATGCTGTAGGACAGAATGGTTTGCGGGTGGAAAGCGTCGACAAGATCGATGCTCTCGTAATATTGACCGCTGCCATCCAGTGTCTTCTCGTATTCATCGGCACAATAGAACACCGCATAGCGTGCGCCCGGCGCGATCCCGGCCTTTTGCAACACCAGCCCCAGCGGAACGCCGGTCCATTTGCCGATAGCACTCCAGCCTTCGACACAATCGTGCCGTGTGATCTGCGTGCGTGATGGAAGCGCCTTGAGGTCTGCCAGCGACAGGCTAAGCGGCGTGCGCACCATGCCGTTGACCACCAGCCGCCAGTCGGCAAAATTGCCTTCCATCAGCCGGGCATAATCCTCACTGTCAGGCATTTGTGTACCGTTAGCTTTGAACGTGGGCGACAAATCCGCTTCGGTGAATTCGCGGGCCAATGGTTCATGTGCCTGCAAAAGCCGCTGCGAACCCACGGTCAAAGCTTCGGCCTTCTGCAGAATATCATTGACGCTGGTGTTGGTGACCAAAGCGTCACATCCGGTCAAAAGGCCCGTGGCGGCAACACTTGAGCCAACAAGGAAACGGCGGCGTGTGAGTTCGAATTTCATTTGGCTGTTTCCTTGTCCGTATCGACTGACAGGCCGTAATACCCCGTGATCATCGAGCGCAGATTGTTCCAGACGCCTGAGACCAGAACCATCACGAGATGGACCACAACAAAGGCGACGAGCAGCGATGCGGTGATGAAATGAATGGTGCGGGCTGACTGGCGGCCACCGAAAACATCAACCAGCCATGGAACGATGGAGTCAAAACCGGGCGACATGGTAAGACCCGTCAGAACCATCAGCGGCAGAAGTATGAAAATAACCGCCATATAGCTCAGCTTCTGCAGGCTGTTGTAGCGCCTTGCCTCTTCGCCCTTGGGAAAGCGCAGACGGGCATGTTCGCCAATTTCATGGGCCAGATGTTGCGGCGTCAGCTGATCTTTGCTTGGCACGAGATCGCGCCTGAAGTGGCCGGCGATCAGGCCATAGAGCAGATAGACAAAACCATTGATGACGAAAAACCAGGCGAAGAAGAAATGCCAGCGGCGGCCCGTGGCCAGATCCTGAAAGCTCGGAATGGTAATCCAGCTGGGAAAGGCCCGCGGCGTCAACTCGCCATCGACAGTCGAAGCGCCGAGGACACCCGTCGTGGGTATGGAAATCGACCCGACGCGCGTGACGCCCTTGATCGTGTCACCATCCTGAAAAGCACCGATCGAGATAAAGGAATGGTCGGCATCTGCACCATATTGGCCCCAGTAAAGCTCGGGATGCGCATTGAAGATTTGCAACCCGCTCATCAGCAGGAAACTAAGGCACAGGACATTGAGCCAGTGGGTCAGACGCACAGCAAACGAATGGCGATAGAACAGGATTTTCTTTGGCCGTACCGTTTCATGATCAGTCACGCTCGTCATGATTGTTTCCTTGGCTCTTGGGCGGTAGCCCGGCGCCGCCTCGTTCGCGAGACAGCACCGGTATGATGATTCTTAGTTCTTCTTCGGAGCCATGGCATCCGCTGGCTTCATGGCATCTTTTTTCATTGCGTCGGGCTTCATTGCGTCCTTTTTCATGGCATCCGGCTTCATCGCATCGGTTGCCATAGCCTGCTTGTCGCAATCCTTGGTCATGGCATCCTTCTTCATGGAATCCTTTTCCATGCCGGCCTTTTTCATGCAGTCGGCCTTCATGGCCTCAGTCTTCATAGGGTCTGCCTTCATGGCGTCTTCCGCAAGAGCGCTGTTGATACCGGCAAAGCCGGAAGCGAGAACAAAAGCCGACAGGGCGATGCGGCGTGCAATAATGTTCATGGTAGTCTCCTCGATTTGATTAAGACACGTATCTGCGTGCCGTTGAGTTTCGGACAACCATGCGGTCATCCACACTTCCTGGGCATCGCGCTGCGTGTCTCACAGCTTTTCATGCCAGGAATTCTTATGTCCGCTGTCGCGGAATTCAGTTGGTCGCAGCGGCCAGAATCGGCCCGCCATGCGGGGTCTGGATCAGAACAGCCGTGCGAAGGCCCGCTTTGGTGGGAGGAATGTCCAGCGTGACCGCCTTGCCATCCCAGTTTCCAAGATTGGAAAGGCTGTGAACGACATTCTTGTGCGGCAGTGTGTGGCCCGTGTTCTCACCGCGACTGACTGGAACGTTGATCGTTTTGTCGTCATAGGTCACGAGCCAGATATCGGCGCCATTCTCAGGGGCTTTACCAGCACCAATAGCGAGCGAATTCTTATTGATCGTAACGCCAAGCGCGTCGGGCTTTGGTTCCTTTGCGATCAAATCATCGATTTCACCGATCCGGTTGCCGACAACATCGGCACGGCCATTGACGACCACTTGCGGTGTAAATGGCCCATCGCGACCAAGCGGCGTTTCATAGGTGATCTGCCGGTCCGTATATTCAGGGGTGGCAAAAATATCTTTCCAGCCAAGCCGGTCCCAATAGGTCACACCGAAGCTCAAGGCCAGAACGCCGGGGCGCTTGCTGATTTCGATCAGATTGGCATTGGCGGGTGGACAGGATGAGCAACCCTGACTTGTGAAAAGCTCGACAACAGTCAGCGGCTTTGCACTGTCCGCAAAGGCACCGCTTGCACCAAAGCTAAACAAGCCAGCGATAACTGACACTGTACCCAAATATCCGATCTTTCCGAGCAAACCCATTGCGGCCTCCTGATTTCTTTGTGTGAACTGGCGTTGGCAGCCGGTCACATCAGGCAATTCGTCGGGTCGGAGGATTTGGTTACAGCGATCACGGATTGGTGATCAAAAAGTTGGACCGCGAGCTACTGGCATGCTGTAACTGCTGTCGATATGATCTTTCCATCTGTAACCTTTTCGCCGCTGCTGCGAATAAAGGAATGAACCAGAGTGCATTCGGTCGAAGCGCGATTGAGGGAACTGATGCTCGCCAGCCTTGCAGGCGACGCGCAGAGCTATCGCGTGCTGCTTGATGATGTCGCCAAACATCTGCGCGGCTATTTTCTGCGGCGTCTGGCTGATGCCTATCGCGGCGACGCGGATGATCTGGTGCAGGAAACATTGCTGGCCTTGCATACGCGGCGCCAGACCTACGAGCCGGATCGGCCGTTCACCGCGTGGCTGCATGCCATTGCGCGCTATAAGCTGATCGACCATTTCCGGCGCAACCGCATCCGGGCGACAGTGCCGCTGGATGACGCGGAAGACCTGTTTGCGCAGGACAATTCAGACGCAGCCGCAGACCGTATGGATGTGGACCGTTTGTTGAAGACCATACCGGAGAAATCGAGAGACCTGATTTACCGGACGAAGATTGAAGG
Organism: Phyllobacterium sp. TAF24; assembly: GCF_052113785.1. Taxonomy (NCBI): domain Bacteria; kingdom Pseudomonadati; phylum Pseudomonadota; class Alphaproteobacteria; order Hyphomicrobiales; family Phyllobacteriaceae; genus Phyllobacterium; species Phyllobacterium sp. TAF24. Next base: position 35,488 of record NZ_JBFRDN010000021.1, read on the forward strand.
ACAATCGATTGCGGAAGTCGCCCAAAGCACGGGCCTTTCAGAATCGCTTGTAAAGGTCAGCATTCACAGAGGACTGAAGGCCATAGCCGCGAAGTTAAGAGGACAGGCAGTCGATGACGACAAATGATCTGATCGAGCGTCTCGCCAGCGAATTGAAGCCGGTATCGCGCAAGGCTGTCGTCAAGCGGATCGGCATTGGCCTTGGCATCAGCGCTGTTGCCTCGGCCATTCTCATGTGGTCATGGCTCGGCATGCGTCCTGATCTGATGACTGCCGCTGGCACAATGGCTTTCTGGACGAAGTTTGCCTACACGCTGGCCCTTGCCGTGGGCGGCGCCTGGGCGATCAAACGCATCGCTTATCCGCTTGGCAGTATCCGAATCAGCCTCGTTGTCATGGGTACAGCCGTGGCCATCATCGCCGCGCTGGCGTTCGCGCAGCTCGCCATGTCCCCGCGTGAACATTACATGCCAATGATGAAAGGGCACACGATTACCGTCTGCACTTTCAATATTGTGGTTCTGTCGCTGCCATTGCTGTTCGGCTGCTTCTGGATCTTGCGCGGGCTGGCTCCCACACGGCTCACCGTGGCCGGAACCGCTGCGGGTCTCGCAGCGGGGTCAATTGCTGCACTGATCTATTCATTCCACTGCGATGAAAGCGCCATGCCCTTCATCGCCATCTGGTACACGCTGGGCGTGCTTTCTTCCGCGCTGATTGGTGCCATTGCCGGGCGTTTCGTTCTGCGGTGGTAGAGGGTAACTGAACAACCGTGGTTCGTGGTTCGACATAACAACCATGAGGGACTTGGGTGGATGCAACGATAATCGCCACCGTTGCAGAACTTGACTCCCATACCCCCCACCCATTCCCGTCATCCTCGGGCTTGACCCGAGGACCCACAATTTAGGGAGCGTCAGACATCCAGATCTGATTGATCTCCTTCGCCATGGGTCCTCGGGTCAAGCCCGAGGATGACGGAACGGGGTATCTCTGTTAATGAGCTTGTCGAACCACGAACCACGCACGGCACACCATCCAATTGCAGCACTTAAACCTGTTTCATCAGCCACTCATGCTCAACTGCATTGTGGAATTTCCAAGTGCGCTTGGGACCAGCCATCACGTTGAGATAATAGAGATCATAACCATGGCAGGCGGCGCAGGGATGATAACCCTTGGGCACCATGACCACATCGCCATCCTCAATCGCCATTGCTTCATCCAGTGACCGGTCATCCGTATAGACCCGCTGGAAAGCAAAGCCCTGCGGCGGGTTGAGCCGGTGGTAATAGGTTTCTTCCAGATAGGATTCAGCGGGTAGATTATCCTGATCATGCTTGTGCGGCGGATAGCTTGATGTGTGTCCGCCCGGCGTAATAACTTCCACCACGAGCAGTGAATCCGCTGGTTCGCCTTCCGGCAGGATATTGGTGACATAACGCGTATTGGTGCCCTTGCCGCGCGTTTCCTGACCAAGATCATCGGGGGCAATTACCCGAACCGGCAAATCACCGCCAAAACTTGGCGCCGAGCAGACAGCAAGCTCAACAGCCGTATCGGCAACCACGGACCAGTCACAATTGGAAGGCATATAGACCGACCACGGCTTGCCCTCGAAGGGTGTCATGCGCCCACCGAGCAAACCAAGATCATGACCATTGACCTGCGCAAAGCCCTTGCCCGTTACGAAAACAAGGCAAACTTCCTTGTCAACACTGCGGCCCGCAATGGTCTGCCCCGGCGTGGCACGATGCAGGTCAAACCCGACATAGGACCAACCGGCGCTCTCCGGCGTTACCTCGACCACATGGCCGATGCCGGCTTTCGCCTTGAGCAATAATTTCGACATAATCTATTCCTCTTTTTCATCCGCATCGACAGGCTTGACCGGCTCGGATGGGTCAAAGGCTATGAAAAACTGCCAGATGCCATAACCGGCAAAACCAAGCGCGATCGTCCCCCAGAACGGCGTGCCCGTGACGAATTCGAAGATGGCCCATGCAAGGCAAAAGACCACCACGGCAACACGGCGCCACAGGGGACGAAAAAACGGATGCTTGGAATCACTGGTCAAACCAACCCTGCCTCTTTGATGAAGCGGCTGAGATTTGCGTGGCCGAGCTTGGAATAGACGGCTGGATCAGCCTTCTTGGGGTCCTGCTCAGCTTCAACGACAACCCAGCCGCTATAGCCCTTGAGTTCTTTCAGGACACGAACATAGTCGATCAGGCCGTCGCCCGGAACCRTATAAACGCCCGCCAGCACGGAATCGAGGAAAGACCAGTCTTCACTGTTCGACTGCCACATGACAGCCTCGCGAATATCCTTGCAATGCACGTGGCTGATGCGTGCCTTGTGGTGACGGGCAAGACGCGCGGGATCGCCGCCGCCCCATGTGGCATGGCCTGTATCGAGCAGCAGATGCACCGCATCGCCGGTGACTTCCATGAACCGGTCAATTTCCGCTTCCGTCTGGATAATGGTTCCCATGTGGTGATGATAAACCACCTGCAAACCGTAAGTCTGCTTGATCGCTTCGGCAAAAGCCGTGTAGCGCTCGCCAAAGCCTGTCCATGCGGACTTTTCCAGAACCGGACGCGCTGACAGCGGCAGATCCTTGTTGGAATGAATGGCATTGGATGTTTCGGCGGCGATCAGCACCGTGCAGCCCATATCTCTCAAGAGTGTTGCATGGCCGACAACGGCTTTCAGCTCGGCTTCCACATCGCGCACCAGAAGCTCGGTCGAATACCAGCCGCTGACCAGAGTGTGGCCGAATGCATCAAGGATCGGACGCAGCGTGTCAGCGGTGCGCGGAAACTTGTTGCCCAGCTCCATACCGGTAAACCCCGCAGCTTTTGCCTGCTCCAGACAGGTTTCCAGCGGAATATCCCCGCCGATTTCCAGCATGTCATCATTGGACCAGCCGATTGGGTTCGCCCCGATACGGATCATTCTTGTCTTCCTTCAGTTGTTGTGTGCGCTGGAATTAAGCCAATCGGAGAGGGATGAGCGAGACGTTCACCCCCCTCTGCCCGACAGGGCAGAGGGGGGTGAATCGCTTGGCTCAAAGCCATGATTGTCTAATCACCCACACGCTGCGATTTCAGTTTCTCTTCATAAGCCTTGCGTGCGGCATTGACCTGCGGGCGCTGGCTGACCTCGGGTACGGCAACATCCCACCATGTCCCACCTGCATCCGTAGAAATCAGCGGGTCAGTATCAATAACGATAACCGTTGTCCGGTCATTCTGTTTTGCCCGAACAAGCGCGCTCTCAAGTTCCGCGATCGATGCGACCTTTTCAGCGATGGCACCAAGGCTTTTGGCATGGCCGACAAAATCAACATCCGGCAAAACCTCGTGGCGCGAGTCCTTCAGGAGATTGTTGAAGTTCGCGCCGCCGGTGCCCATCTGCAGCCGATTGATGCAACCAAAACCGCGATTGTCGAGAAGCACGATATTGATCTTTTTGCCCAGCATCACCGAAGTGGCGATTTCGGAATTCAGCATCAGATATGAGCCATCGCCGATCATGACGACCACTTCATCATCGGGCTTTGCCATCTTGGCGCCAAGACCACCGGCAATCTCATAACCCATGCAGGAAAAACCATATTCCGCATGATAGGAACCCGGCGCTCCTGCCTGCCAGAGTTTGTGCATTTCACCCGGCAATCCACCCGCCGCATGCAAAACGGTGGCTTCACTGCCCATCGTCCGCTGCACGGCGCCGATCACCTGCGCATCCGATGGCAGAACCGCATTGGTTGGCCCGGTAACTTCGGCGGCTGCCTTCTGCCACTCTGCCTTGCCCTGCTTGGCATTCTCGGTCCAGCTGGCAGGTGCTCTATATCCGGCAGTCGCTGCCGCTAGTTCCAGCAGCCCTTCCCGTGCATCGGCAACCAGAGGCGCAGCGCGGTGCTTGCCCGCATCGAAGGCCTGCACGTTGAGGCCAATGAATTTCTTGGCTCCATTGCGAAACAGCGCCCACGAGCCTGTCGTGAAATCCTGCAGGCGGGTTCCCACCGCCAGAATGACATCCGCTTCTTCCGCAAGGCGATTGGCAGCCGATGTACCGGTTACGCCAATGGCAGCCATGTTCAGAGGATGATTGTCAGGCAGCGAAGACTTGCCACCCTGCGTCTCGCAAACGGGAATACCCGTTGCTTCGACAAAGGCCTTCAACTCGTTCGAAGCCTGCGAATAGATAACGCCGCCGCCAGCAATCACCAGCGGCTTTTTGGCGGATTTGAGCAATTGGACAGCGGCAGCCAGTTCCCCGCGATCAGGACGCGGGCGGCGCGTTGTCCATACACGCTCATCGAAAAAGCTTTCTGGATAGTCATAGGCTTCCGCCTGCACATCCTGACACAGCGCCAGCGTCACCGGTCCACATTCAGCCGGATCAGTCAGCACAGCCATGGTGCGAGCGAGTGCCGGAATGATCTGTTCCGGTCGGGTAATCCGGTCGAAATAGCGTGAAACCGGGCGGAAGCAATCATTGGCCGAAACCGTGCCGTCACCAAAGCTTTCCACCTGCTGCAAAACCGGATCTGGGATGCGGTTTGCAAAGACATCACCGGGCAAAAGCAGCAGCGGCAGGCGGTTAACGTGGGCAAGCGCGGCGGCGGTTACCATATTGGTGGCGCCCGGTCCGACCGAGCTTGTCACCGCCATCATGCGGCGACGGAAACTTGCCTTGGCAAAGGCAATGGCGGCATGGGCCATCGCCTGTTCATTGTGGGCGCGGTAGGTCGGCAATTCCTCGCGCACCTGATAAAGCGCCTCGCCGATACCGGCGACATTACCGTGGCCAAAAATCGCCCAGACACCGGCAAAAATAGGCACCTTCTTGCCGTCAACCACCGTCATCTGATTGGCAAGGAAACGCGTCAATGCCTGCGCCATGGTCAGGCGTATCGTCTTGGTCATATCAATCTCCTCCCGGCCTTGATGCTATAGCCTATGCCGCTTGTTGCTTGCGGCTGGCAAGCCAGGCTCTGGTCAATTTTTCGAAACGATCCGCCATATCGGCAATCGCAGCCTCATCGGACATGCGCCCCGCCAGCCATTGTTCTGCGGCATCCATGAAAATGGTCCGACCGACAGCAAAACCTTTGACCACTGGCGCATGGGCAGTGGCGGCAAAAGCCGCTTCAAGCTCATCCTGCGGTGCCTCCAGTCCAAGCAGCACCACGCCCCGGCACCACGGATCGTTCTTTTCAATGACGGCCTCAATGTTCTTCCATGCGGCGCTTGAGGCCTGTGGCTCCAGCTTCCACCAATCAGGCTTGATACCGAGCGCATAGAGCTCTTCCAGCGCCCGGGGAATAGTGTTGTCATCAAGCGCGCCGTGCTTTCCGGCAATGATTTCGATCAGCAATTCGCGGCCAACCTTGCGCGCCGCTTCAAACAGCGTGCGCAGTTTTGCCTGCTGTTCCGCCTTCAACTCCGCTGGATCGTCAGGATGATAGAAGCACAGGCATTTGATGCAATGATCAACCGGCCATTCCGCCAGTTGTGAGCCGATATCCTGCGAGAATTCAAAGCGCAGCGGACGCGAGCCGGGCAGTTCCACCGGACGTCCCAACCAGTCAAAACTGTGCCGGGCAAACTCGAACATGGCCTCGCGGCCGAATTTTTCATCAAGCAGCATACCGTAACCGCTTCGACCATCCGCAACCTTCGCGGCGGCCTTCACGGCCAGCTCCTTGAACGCCTGAACCTTGCCGATATCGACGTTGAATTTCCGGGAAAGCTCTTCAAGCTGCACGCGATGATCAATGGCAAAGGCCATCATCGAAGGAATATCGTGACGGCGCGTCGTTGCCCAATGCACATGGTTGATCGCTTCATCCTTGCGTAGGGCATGTTGCGGGCTGCCATGTTCAAGGAAGAATTGCAGTTCTTCGAAGGTCGGAATTTCCGGCGAGCACAACAAGCGCGATACGGCAAAGGCACCACAAGCATTCGCCCATGTTGCCGCCGTGGCAAGGCTTTCGCCACCCAGCCAACCGCGCAGAAAGCCGGACATGAAAGCATCCCCCGCCCCCAGCACATTGAACACTTCAATCGGGAAGCCCTTGCCGACAATGCCGTCTTCCAGATTGTCTGAAATAGCGCCTTCATAGACAATGCAGCCCATGGGGCCGCGTTTGAGCACAATGGTGGCATTGGCGGAAAGCGCACGAATGGTTTTCAGCGCGGCGAGTAGATCCGCTTCACCCGAAGCAATCAGCACTTCCTCTTCGGTGCCGACGATCAGGTCACAATCGGCAAGCACCGTTTTCAAATGGCTCGACACCGCATCGGAGGCGATATAGCGGCTGTCACCAGCGCCATGCCCGGCAAGGCCCCAAAGGTTCGGCCGGTAGTCGATATCAAATACAACCTTGCCGCCCGCTTCCTTCATCAGGCGGATCGCCTTGCGCTGGGCGGCATCCGTATTGGGCTTGGAAAAATGCGTGCCGGTGACAACCACGGCGCGGGCCGAACGGATGAAATCCGGGTCGACATCATCCGCATTAAGAGCCATATCGGCGCAATTCTCACGGTAGAAAATCAGGGGAAAACTCTTGTCGTTTTCAACTGAAAGGATCACCAAAGCCGAAAGCCGCTCCGCATCGGTGATAACACCATCGACGGCAACCCCTTCGCGCAGCATCTGCTCGCGAATGAAACGCCCCATCTGCTCATCGCCGACACGGCTTAAAAGCGCCGAACGCAGCCCGAGCCGCGCCGTGCCGATGGCGATATTGGCCGGGCAACCGCCAACGGATTTTGCAAAAGATGCGATATCCTCAAGACGGGAGCCGATCTGCTGGCCATAAAGATCAACCGATGAGCGGCCAATGGTAATGACATCAAGCTTTTTGCCTGTTTCAGCGCTGCCCATGATGTTCCTCCCGATATGCTGATCCAGCCCGCCAAAAACAGGCCGGGAATTTTCTTATATGAAATAATAATTCTATCAAATCGTCAATATGGAATGTACGTTCTTTTTATAATTCTACCTGATTGACCAATGGAAAATTGCAGAAAGTGGCTGCGTGGCTCGTGGTTCGTGGTTCGTGGTTCGTGGTTCGACAAGCTCACCATGAGGGAGAGTGAGGATGCAACGCTAGTCGCCAGCATTGCAGATTACAGAGAGTACAGAACTTGACTCCCTTTCATCACCACTCTCCCTCATGGTGAGCTTGTCGAACCACGAACCACATCCCTGCAATTGCTTTTACTATAGACTGCGGCGTCTCTCAGCCACGCTGACAGTTAAAGCCATCGCCAGCGCCATGGTCCCCGACAGCGAACGAAACCCGGAGAAATCCCCCTCCGCAGCCTCAAACCACACACTGCCTGATTGTGCCAGCGGTGAAAATGCACTGTCCGTAATAGCCACCACAGGCACACCACGCGCTGCCAGAGCCGCCGCATGTTCCACGGTTGCAGAAGCATAGGGTGAAAAACTAATGGCAATGGCTGCATCATTTGGTGTGGCAAAAGAGAGTATCTCCGGATCAATGCCGGCTGTTGATTCAATCAGCTGGTTGCGGATTTTCAGCTTGCCGAAGGCATAGGCCATATAAGCGGAGATCGGATAGGAACGACGCCGGGCGATGAGATAGATCGTTTCCGCCTGCGCCAGCACTTCCACTGCGCACTCCAGCACATCGTCTTCCACACTGCGGGATATGGTCTGGATTGACTGGCTGGCAGCATTGAGAAAACCATTGAGAATAACGCGATTTTTCGAAAGCCCCGATGTATCGCCGCGCAACCCGGAAAGCCGCTCTTCATAAGAGCCCTGCCGTTCGCGCAGGCGCTCGCGGAACACCGATTGCAGGCTGGTAAAGCCATCAAATCCCAGATGCTGGGCAAAGCGAATAAGCGTCGAGGGCTGCACACCTGCCGATTGGGCAATGCTCGCCGCCGTACCAAAAGCAATTTCATCCGGATTGCCAAGGGCATAGGCGGCAATCTGCGCCAACCGCTTGGGCAAAAGCTGGCGGCGGTCCAGGATCAGCGTGCGCAGAGCATCAAAGTCCTGCGGCAAAGGTGCTTGGGTGGCCGTGCTGCCCATTGCGAATCGTTCCCTCTGGTTTGGCGTAACTGATCTGGAGATTACCAAAATAATCCGCCACACAAAACGGATCAGTTATTCCATTTTCATTCGTTATAGATTACTTCAATCAGTATCTGCAAGAGATGCAGACATCCTCAATGTCGTGGGAGTGAAGACATGTCGGGTCATGGGAATGCGCGCGCGCTTGGTGTTGGGCTGATTGGTACGGGGTTCATGGGTAAATGCCATGCCTTGGCCTGGAATTCCGTCCGTGCGGTTTTTGGCGACGTGCCTGCCGTCAGTCTCGTGCATCTGGGCGAAGCCAATGCTGATCTTGCCAATCAGCGTGCAGCCGAGTTTGGCTTCCGCAAAGCCTCCGGCGACTGGCGCGCTGTGATCAACGACCCTGAAGTTGATATCATCTCCATTACTACCCCCAACCAGTTTCATCCCGAGATGGCGCTGGCCGCGCTTCAGGCCGGAAAGCATGTCTGGTGTGAAAAGCCTATGGCACCGGCATTCGACGATGCCAAGGCGATGACTGAAGCAGCGAAGAAGTCAGGCAAGGTTGCGGCCCTTGGCTATAACTATATTCAAGGCCCTGCCATTCGTCACATCCGCCAGCTGCTGGCGGAAAAGATTATTGGTGATGTCAACCATCTGCGTATCGAGATGGATGAGGATTTCATGGCCGACCCTGAGGCGCTGTTCTACTGGAAGCATGCCGCCACGTCCGGATATGGCGCACTCGATGATTTTGCCGTCCATCCGCTTTCGCTGCTCTGGGCGCTGTTCGGCCGTGTCAACAGGGTGATGTGCGACATGTCAAAGCCCTATGCAGAGCGCAAGACTGAAGACGGCGGTACGAAAGCCGTGGAAACCTATGACAGCGCCAGTGTACTCCTGCATATGGAAAACGGCGTTGCCGGAACGCTTCAGGTCAATCGTTCGGCCTGGGGCCGCAAGGGCCGCATCGCCCTGCAAATCTTCGGCTCAAAGGGATCGATCCTGTTTGATCAGGAACGTGCCAACGAATTTCAGCTTTATGTGACGGCAGACCGCCCGACGGAACAGGGTTATCGCACCATCCTCACCGCCCCGCATCATGATCCCTATGGCCGGTTCATCCCTGCCCCCGGCCATGGCCTTGGATTCAACGATCTCAAGATCATCGAGTGTCACGAGTTGATCAAGCGTATCAACGGTCAGGACGCTCATCTGATCGGCTTTGAAGAGGGGCTGGAAATCGAGCGCACGGTTCATGCTATGGCTCGTTCGTTTCATGAGCAGCGCTGGGTTGATGTGAGGTAAGAGGGGATTTCTCCTTATCACATTGGTTGCAGGCTCATGGTTCGTGGTTCGACAAGCTCACCATGAGGGAGAGGGGGATGAAAGGGAGTTAAATTCTGCAACTTTGGAGAGTTTAGCTCCCTCATCCTGAGCTTGTCGAAGGGCCTCATGGTTGTTATGTCGAACCACGAACCACACAATCACTCTGCCGGCTTTTGCACCGGCAGAGCGCTCATCACCAAAACTCAAAGATTAATCGTCTTGCCTTCCTTGACAGAGCGCAATGCGGCATCGGCCAGTGCCAGCGCAATCAACCCATCCTTGCCACTTGGCGCGGCCTTGGTACCCGTTGCAATCGCGTTGATGAAAGCAGCGATCTCGTTGGCATAGGCTTCCGTGTAGCGGGTCATGAAGAAATCGTGCAGCGGCGGACGCGTATAACCATTGCTGTTTGCGACTTCGATCGAGACCGGACGCTGGTTCTCCGCCGCAACCATACCCTTGGAGCCATGCACTTCAATGCGCTGATCATAGCCGTAGGTTGCGCGGCGCGAGTTGGAAATAACACATTGTTTGCCTGATGCGGTGGAGAGGATCACGCTCACGCTGTCATAGTCGCCAAGCTCACCGATCTTCTTGTCAACAAGAACGGATGCATGCGCGGTAACGGCAACCGGGTCTTCACCCAGCAGAAAACGCGCCATGTCAAAATCATGGATCGTCATATCCCGGAATATACCGCCGGAACGGGTGATGTATTCGGCTGGCGGAGCACCCGGATCACGCGAGGTAATCGTGACCATTTCAACCGTGCCGATGGAACCATCATCAATAGCCTTGCGCACGGCAGCAAAATGCGGATCAAAGCGGCGATTGAAACCAACCATCAGGGTTGCCTTGGTCTCATCAACCACAGCAAGGCATTCCTCAACGCGCTTTACGTTGAGATCAATTGGCTTTTCACAGAAGATCGCCTTACCGGCACGGGCAAAGCGTTCGATCAGATCCGCATGGGTGTCGGTCGGCGTGCAGATGATCACCGCATCGATATCCCCGGCCTTTTCGATCTCATCAATGGTGCGGATTTCGCAGCCATAGGCAGCCGAAAGGTCTTTTGCAGCCTGTTCAAACGCATCCGCCACAGCCACGAGTTTCGCCTGGCTGTTGGAAATCACGGCTTTCGCGTGAACCTTGCCGATACGGCCCGCACCGAGCAGACCAAAGCGTAGAGTCATTTCATTACCTCTTGGAAAGAAGCCCGGATGGGTTCCGGGCGTTACAGATTGATTTTCAAAGCCTGCGGTTTCGTTGTGTTGTGAGTGGTTGGTTCGTGGTTCGTGGTTCGTGGTTCGACAAGCTCACCATGAGGGAGAGGGGTGGTGCAACGCTAATCGCAAAGATTGCAGATCAAAAAGGTTGCAGATGAAAAAGGTCACATCGCAACGTGTGTAGAACTTGGCACCCTTTCATCACCCCTCTCCCTCATGGTGAGCCTGTCGAACCACGAACCACGCACCAACCCACTTAAACTTTTCTCTTTTTCTGGCGATAAACGTCTACCACGACGGCTGCAACGATAATCACACCTTTGATGATTTCCTGATAATAGGCATCGACGCGCAGGAAGGTGAAACCGGAAATCATCACGCCGAGAATGATGGCACCGATCACTGTTCCGGTGATGCGCCCCACACCGCCGGTCAGCGATGTTCCGCCGATAACCGCAGCGGCAATCGCATCGAGCTCATAGGTCACACCCATGCCCGATTGTGCGGTCTGGGCGCGGGCCGCAGTGACGATACCGGCAAGACCAGCCAGAACACCAGCAATCGCATAAACCTTGATCAGGTGCCGCTCGACATTGATGCCGGAGACGCGCGCTGCCTGCACATTGGCACCGATGGCATAGGTGAATTTGCCATAACGAGTGTAGCGCAGGGCAATATGGAAAATGAAAGCGACGACCAGAAATACTACCACTGGCCAGATACCCGTGCCGATGAAATTGAACTGGTCTGTCAATCCCGAAACCGGCGAACCCTTGGTGTACCATTTGGCCACACCGCGCGCCGAAACCATCATGCCAAGTGTCGCAATGAACGGGGGAATTTTGGTCTGTGCGATGAGCGCACCATTGACGATGCCCGCAAGAAGACCAATGCCAAGGCCGACAATCAGGGGAATGATGAACGGCAGGTCCGTGAGGCTGGGATAGACAGGCCTTGCCCAGGTCGACGCCTGCGCAAAACTCGCCGCAATCATGGCGGTCATGCCCACAACCGAGCCAGACGAAAGATCAATACCGCCTGTAATAATGACCTGCGTCACACCGACAGCAATAATACCGATAACCGAAACCTGCAGAATGATGATCGTCAGGCGTTGCTGGTTCATCAGAAAGCTCTGGCCAACGAAAATCCAGCCGAGCACCTCATAGATCAGCGCGATGCCGATGAGCACCAGCAGGATGCTGACCTCCGGTGGCAGCCGGCGGCCCTGTTGCGTGGGTGTCTTTGCGGTTGCTTGTTCGCTTGTCATTGTTGTTCCTCCCCGTCAGGCAGCGGCTTCACTTGGAAGCCAGCTCCATAACTTTTACCTGGGTTGCTTCATCCCGATCCAGAAAGCCGGTGACGCGGCCCTCATGCATCACCATGATCCGGTCACTCATGCCGAGCACCTCGGGCATTTCAGACGAGATCATGATGACGGCGACGCCCTGCTTGGCGAGTTCGGAGACAAGGCGGTGGATTTCCGCCTTGGCGCCGACATCGATGCCACGCGTCGGTTCATCGAGAATGAGAATTTTCGGATTTGTCAGCAGCCAGCGGCCGATCAACACCTTTTGCTGATTGCCACCCGAAAGATTTTCCACCCGCTCCTGCAGATTCGGCGTCTTGACCCTGAGCTTGTCACTCATGACCTTGCAGGCTGCGGAAATTTCCTTCTCCGCGACAAAGCCGAATTTGACAAAGCGGTCCTGCAACACCGCAATCTGCATATTTTCAAGAACATCGAGAATAAGCAGGCAGCCGGTTTCCTTGCGGTCTTCCGTAATAAACGCCATGCCGTGCTGGATCGCCTGATTGGGTGAAGCAATGGCGACCGGTTTTCCATTAATGGTCATCGAACCTGTCGTCGCGGGTGTCACACCGAAAATGGTTTCCRCCACATTCGAGCGCCCCGAACCAACAAGACCGGCAATGCCAAGAATCTCGCCTGCCCGCACATCAAAGGAAACGCCGGAGAACACACCCTTCAGCGCAAGGTCTTTCACCGAAAGAACAACGTCGCCAATGGGCACGATCTCCTTCGGAAACATCTGGGTAATCTCGCGCCCGACCATCATTTTGATAATGTCATCGCGCGTCACATCCGTAGACGCGTGCGTGCCGATATAACGGCCATCGCGAAACACCGAAAATTCGTCGGCGATCTCGAACAGCTCGTTCATCTTGTGGGTGATATAGACAATGCCGATCCCCTGACTGCGCAGGTTACGAATAATCTCGAACAGATGCGCAACCTCGCGCTCGGTCAGCGCCGAGGTCGGTTCATCCATGATCAGCACATCGGATTCGTAGGAGACCGCCTTGGCAATCTCGACCATCTGCCGGTTGGCCACGCTGAGGTCACGCACCTGCGATTCCGGATCAAGCGCGATGTTCAGCCGCTTGAAGAGATCGGCCGTCATTTCGAACATCTTGCCGTGATCGACAAAGCCGAACATGTTTTTCGGCTCGCGCCGAATCCAGATATTTTCGGCCACCGTCATGAACGGCATCAGGTTCAATTCCTGATGGATCATGGCAATGCCGTTCTCTAGCGCATCCAGTGGAGATTTCAAACGGATCGGCAGGCCCTTCAGAAAGACTTCGCCCTGATCCGGAACATATATTCCGGCAAGGATTTTCATCAGTGTGGATTTACCGGCGCCATTTTCACCCATCAGCGCATGCACGGTGCCGCGCTTCAGCCGGAACGACACATCATCCAGCGCCAGAACGCCGGGAAATTCCTTGCGGATGTTTTCAACATTGAGCAGATATTCGGCCTTCGGCACCGCACCACTGGCGCGCACCGCAGCCATAGTCGTTGGGCTGACTGCCATAATCGTCTCCTCCCCGAGACATTGAACAGAGACCGGAACGCACTCAAAGCGCGTTCCGGGGCAAAGGCGCTGTGCCTTAGTTCTTGGACTGGTATTTTGACAGATTGTCAGGCGTGACCAGTTCGAACGGGATGTAGACCTTGGCCTCGACCTTTTCGCCCTTGGCAAGCTTCAGCGCCGCATCGACCGAGCCCTTGCCCTGACCGGCGGCATTCTGGAACACAGTCACGTCGAGATCACCGGCAGCCATGGCTGCAAGCGCATCCTGCGTTGCGTCCACACCGGCGACAACAACCGTATCCATCTTGCGGCCAGCAGCTTTCAGAGCCTGAATCGCGCCGATTGCCATTTCGTCATTGTTGGAGATAACCGCGTCGAATTCCAGGCCGGCTGAGAGCCAGTTGGTCATGAGGTCGGCACCCTGTGTGCGCGACCAGTTGGCAGTCTGCTCTTCAACAATCGTCAGGCCTTTGCATTCATCGGTAGCGATAACGTCGTGAATGTCCTTTGTGCGCTGGCGCGCGGCCTGATTGGACAATTCACCCATCATAACGACGATCTTGCCCTTGCCCTTCAGAAGCTTGCAGACTTCCTTGGTCTCAAGCGTGCCGGACTCCACTTCGTTCGAAGCAACAAAAGCCTGCTTGGCAGGAAGTTCGTTCACATTGACAGGTTCGCGATTGACATAAACAAGCGGAATACCGGCAGCTGTTGCCAGCTTCGACATGGCGGCAGTCGCATCCGTGTCCACCGCATTGATGATGATGGCATCGACCTTGGAAGCAATAAAGTTCTGTATCTGGCTCTGTTGCTTGGCAACGTCGTTCTGCGCGTCCTCCACTTGCAGCGTCACGCCATCCAGCGTCTTGGCATAGTCCTGCATACCATTGCGCAGAACCGTCAGAAAGTTGTCGTCAAACTGCGCCATCGACACGCCAATATTGGCGGCAAGTGCCGATGTGCTCATCAAGGCTGAAACAGCCATAGTCAAAATCAGCTTCTTCATTTCTTCTCCTCCACATGGTGCCCGGCCACACCGTCCTGATCCGGAAGCTCCGCGAACGTCGGCATCGTAGCCATGCAACCCCTGCTGCCAGCGATACCTCTGCCCCTAGAGTGCGCGAAACGCCGCGCAAACTTTTTCTGGACTTGTCATACGGAATATAAAAACCGTTGCATCCAGTTTCTGAAATATTTATTCCATTTTCCGAAGAAGGCGTCAAGCGCGATTCCAACAGCCCAGATCACAAAAACGGGTTGCTCGGGCAAGTTTCTCACCAACCCGGCTGGACAACGGCACTTCGTTCGACGGGAAATTATTTTGCACTGCTGTGCAGTTTCTGGATGACGCCCGAGACGCGCAGCAGGAGCGCGGGAGATCACCAGAAACCAGAAAAGAATCGCGGAACGATCCGGATATTCGTCCGGATCGTTCCTAGGAACCGGGCGATCAAGCCAGGTGGTGCCGGATCAGGGCAATGCTCTCGGACAAGGCAGCGGCAGGTTTCTCAAGCGCCTGCACTTCCTCGGCAAATGGTTCGAATGAGAACAGACCTGTGTACCCCGCATCCAGAAGCGCCCGGATTTGTGCGACATTGCCAAGACGATCCTGTGCATCGACAAGCACCCGGTGCGAATCGCGCATATCGCTGACCGATACGGCAGCATCCGTCACCCCGGATATGTGGACGAGACCGGTCCATTCGGGGAAAAGTGCCGGTTCTCCAGCGAGATGGTGGTGAAATGTATCATGAACAACGCGGAAAGTGCCCTGCCCGTTCACATCCTTGATGGCTTCCACAGCCTCCCGCTTTGAGCGCAGCGAGCAGATTTCAAAGCCGAGCGGCTCGACAAAACCTTTCAAACCGCGCTCGTCCAGAATAGGCAACAAAGCTTTCAATGCGACCCGCAGATTGGCCTGCCGTTCACCGTCCTTCTGGCCTGTTCCATCATTGACAGGCACCAGAACCAGAGCAGCAGCCCCAGCTTCGCGGGCGTAATCGGCAAGTGTAATGGCTTCCTGTTCGCGCTCAGGCGTCCATTCGTTGAAGCGCTGCAAGGCATTGATCGTTGCAATCTTTACACCGACTTCTGCGGCTTGCGCACGAATCTCCGCTGCCGGTGTTCCATCAGTAATGGCATTGCCTGACAGATCGTTGCGGATTTCGACATCCTGCAAATCGAGAGAGCGCGCCAGTTGGAAAAACGCCTGCGGCCGCAAATTGGGCGTGACCATATGATTGATTGCAAAAACCGGTGCGGAACGTGTCGCGCTCATCCGAAAATCTCCTGGGAATGAAATGTCAGCGCATTGTAAGCGCCGCGCGAAACATCTGTTCCATTGCCCGGCCAGTCAATTGCCCGCAAACCAAAAACTATCATTTCTGATAGATTCAGTGAATTAGATGTTCTCAGGCAGGTAAATATCGAACGGCAGGAAGGTTTGCCCGGGCGCGTTGGGCGCGCCCGATTCAATGGCGTGACCCATCAACTCCACCAATTCGCGGCAGAGACGCGGCAGGGGTGTCGCAATTGCCATCGTCGCTACATTATCCGCCAATGCAGCGCGGGATTCCGGCGTAATTTCATTGCAGATCATGACAGGCGGCTCAGGCAAATCACTCTGGCGCAGCGCTGCAATCGCCCCTTCCATGCCACCACCGGCAACATAACAACCCACCAAATCCGGGTGATTCTCCAAAAGGTTGAGCATTGCTTCATGGGTGATCTGGCGCGTCTCCAGATTGATCAGTGTATCAAGCACGGTAAAATCTGGCGCTTCCTCCCGGAAGAACGAGCGGAAACCAATTTCCCGAAGCTCGTGCCCTTGAAAGCGATGACTGCCGACGAAGATGGCGACCTTTCCGGGGCCGCGCGCTGCCTTGGCGATCATCCAAGCCGCCGTGCGCCCAACCTTGCGATTGTTCAGACCGACATATCCTTCCCGCACCCCGGCCGCAAAATCAGAAAGCAGCGAGAACACGGCTATCCCCTTGGCTTTCAACGCGTCAATCGCCATGGTGATCGCCGGATGATCCGGGGCGACAAGCGCAATTGACTGCGTGCGTCCGGCCAGTGATTTCAGCTTGGCGATAATATCCTCAGGCGCCAGCGAGGGACAGAAATCGACCACCGGTACCCCGCGAAAATGCGGCGCCGCATTCACCGCCACATCAATTTCCCTTGCAAATTCTTGATAGAAATATTGGCCTGATTTTTGCAGGAGAAAACCCAGCCTATATTCCGGCAATTCCTGCCGCATTCGCTGACGGATTAGCCCAGCCGCATGATAACCAATGCTGTTTGCCGCCTCGTAAACGCGCCGGGCCGTTTCCTCACGTACCGGCAGGCGATTGTTGAGCACGCGATCCACTGTCGCAACACTGACACCGGAAACCCGGGCTAGATCAGCAATTGTCGGTCTGTTTGCCATATGCGCCTCAAATGATAGATTCTATCATTGATTGATAGCATCAAATGATGGCTGATGATAGAATGTTATCATCTGCCATTGAGCCAGAGCTGCCGCATCGGTACCCTTCCCCTGGAAATACGGAGGTCTTTAAACCTTCAAGCCAGAGGATTGGGAGGTCCTGTAATGGACGCAATATTACCCGCAGCACGCGACTACAGCCTGATCGGGCGCGATTCACAACGTGCCGTTGAAACTGGCCTTGCCGCGGCGGAATGGTATCACACGGACGTTTCCCGCAAAGAAATGAAAGAGCTGATGAAACGCGATGACGGCCCAGCCATTCGCGACACGGCGATCTGGCTCAGCAGCATGGTTGTTCTGGCGGTACTTGGTGTTGTCCTGTGGGGCAGTATCTGGTGTGTCCCGTTCTTCCTCGCTTACGGTGTGCTTTATGGCTCGGCTTCCGATTCCCGCTGGCATGAATGCGGCCACGGCACAGCCTTCAAAACCCGCTGGATGAATGATGCGGTCTATCAGATCGCCTGTTTCATGATCATGCGCAATCCCGTGACATGGCGCTGGAGCCATGCCCGTCATCATACCGATACGGTTATCGTCGGCCGCGATCCGGAAATTGCGGTCATGCGCCCGCCCGATCTTTTGCGTCTCGTTCTGAACTTCTTTGGCATTCTCGATGCATGGCATGCGGTTGTCGATATGCTGCGCAATGCTGCCGGTTTCGTCAGCGCCGAGGAAAAGACATTCATCCCCGAACAGGAGCAACCCAAGGCTGTCCGCATTGCTCGGATATGGCTGGCCATCTATATCGCGACCATTGCTTTGGCTCTTTATATGGGCTCGATCCTGCCCCTCGTGCTGATTGGCTTGCCCCGCCTTTATGGTGCATGGCATCACGTCCTGACCGGCCTGCTGCAGCATGGCGGCCTTGCCGATAATGTCGTGGATCACCGGCTCAACAGCCGCACAGTCCTCATGAATCCGGTCAGCCGGTTCATCTACTGGAACATGAATTATCACGTGGAGCACCACATGTTTCCCATGGTGCCCTACCATGCATTGCCACGCCTGCACGCCATGATCAGGCACGACCTTCCTGCGCCCAATCCCGGCATTCTGGACGGCTACCGGGAAATGCTGCCGGCCTTCCTGCGCCAGTTGCGCAACGAAGACTATTATCTGCGCCGTGAACTGCCGCTGACCGCCAAGCCCTATCGCGACGAGTTTCATGGGGAAGCAGCGCGCGCCGCAGCGCAATAAGGTAAGTAAATACTTACACATAAGACCGATAGGCGGAGCTTTCGCAAGCTCTTACCAAAGGGAGGAAAACCATGAGTGACTGGATAGAGGCCTGTACGGCTGACGATATTGACGAGGAGGATGTCATGCGATTTGATCACGAAGGCCGCACCTTTGCCATCTATCGCAGCCCAGATGACGAGTTCTTCGCCACCGATGGACTTTGCACGCATGAGCATATTCATCTGGCCGACGGGCTTGTCATGGATGACATCATCGAGTGCCCCAAACACAATGGGCGTTTCAATTACAAGACCGGACAGGCCAAAGGCGCGCCGGTCTGCATTAATCTGAAAACCTACCCGGTAAAGGTGGAAGCGGGCAAAGTCCTCATCCAGTTGAGTCAATGACATCGTGGACATCGGGGACATCGGGCATGGTCATCATCGGCGCTGGCGAATGCGGTGTCCGTGCCGCCTTTGCCTTGCGTGAAAATGGCTATGGAGGTTCGATCACTTTGATTGGCGCTGAAAAGCATCTTCCCTATGAGCGCCCGCCTTTGTCCAAGGATGCAATGATCTCTGAGGAACATCCCACGCCGCGGACCATCGCCAGAGAAGTCCAATTCCTGGAGCGGAACATCGGCTTTTTGGCTGATACAGCAGTGACAGGAATCGACCGGAAGACGAAGAAAGTCGTCTTCGCAAACGGAAATAGTCTTGCCTATGACAAATTGCTGCTCGCAACCGGAGCTATTCCCCGAATCCTGCCGCTAGCGGTGGAAAGCAAACATTGCGCCTATCTGCGCAGCTATGATGATGCGCTTGCTATTCGCGCGCGCTTTCAACCGGGGGCAGATATTGCCATCATCGGTGGCGGATTTATCGGGCTGGAACTTGCCGCCAATGCGCGCAAACGCGGTGCTTCGGTGACCGTGCTTGAAACACAGGCGCGGGTGCTGATGCGCGGCGTGCCGGAGGAAATCGCTAAAATCATCGCGGCTCGCCATGCCAAGGAGGGCGTGCATCTTCGCTGCGGGATCAAACTATCAGGAATTTCAGACAATGATGCGCGCGCCACGATCACCCTTGCCGACGGTGAGAGTCTGGAGGCGGATCTTGTCGTCATCGGCATTGGCGCTACTCCGGTCACAGCACTTGCCGAAGCGGCAGGCCTTGCAATCGGCAATGGCATTATCGTCAATGAACACTTGCAGACTGATGACCCGGCAATCTTTGCCGCTGGTGATTGCTGTGCTTTCCCGCTCTCCATCTATGGCGGCCGGCGCGTGCGGCTCGAAGCATGGCGCAACGCACAGGAACAGGGAACTCTGGCCGCGCGCAATATGCTGGGTCTTGCTGAGCCGCATCTGTCGGTTCCGTGGTTCTGGTCTGATCAATATGATCTGGGGCTACAGGTGGCAGGGCTTGCGGACGAAGGCAGCACCATAATCCGCCGCGATCTCGGCGATGACGCTTTCATTCTCTTCCATCTCGCATCGGACGGACGCCTTGTCGCCGCCAGCGGTATTGGTCCCGGCAATGCTGTTGCCCGGGATATCCGCCTCGCGGAAATGCTGATTGCACGGCGCGCCTATCCTGATCCGGCACATCTTGCCGCGTCGGATATCAAACTCAAATCCCTACTCGCAGCTTGAAAGATAACCGATATGGCCAATAAACGCCCCACGGTAGCAGACATTCTGTCCATGAAAGGTCGCCGCCAGCTGACCATGCTGCGGGTTGAAACATTGGAGGAAGCCGAAGCCGCCGAACGCGCACGCATTGACATCCTTTCAGTGCCGCCAGCGCTTTTGACTCCTGTTTTTCGCGATGCGGCACCAAGCTGCTTCACCATTCCCGGTCTGGAGTACG
Source organism: Phyllobacterium sp. TAF24 (assembly GCF_052113785.1). Lineage (NCBI taxonomy): Bacteria > Pseudomonadati > Pseudomonadota > Alphaproteobacteria > Hyphomicrobiales > Phyllobacteriaceae > Phyllobacterium > Phyllobacterium sp. TAF24. The sequence goes on from NZ_JBFRDN010000021.1 coordinate 55,496, forward strand.
GAGATTTCGTCACGGCTGAAGATTATATGCGTGCAGCCTTTACCGCCTTGCGCGCTGGCGGTGACGCTGTCTATTGCGCTGCCAGCCTTTCCACTATCCGGCGAATGCGCGATGAAGGCATTCCCGTTTGTGGCCATGTCGGCCTGATCCCCTCGAAAGCAACATGGACAGGCGGGTTCAAGGCAGTTGGCAAGACAGCCCAGAGCGCCCTCGATATCTGGCGCCAGACCAAGGCGCTGGAGGAGGCAGGTGCATTTGCCGCCGAGATTGAGGTCGTGCCTGTTGATGTCGCGACAGCCATCAGCGAGCGCACATCCATGTTCATGATTTCCATGGGTGCAGGCGCAGGCTGTGATGCGCAATATCTTTTCGCCGAGGATATTCTCGGATCAAACCGCGGCCACTATCCCCGCCATGCCAAGGTCTATCGCAATTTTTCCGCAGAATATGACCGCCTCCAGCAGGAAAGGGTCGCAGCCTTTTCCGAGTTTGTCGCAGACGTGCACGCAAAAACCTATCCGGCAGCCGAACATGTAGTTGGAATTCCGCATGACGAACTGGACCGTTTTCTGAAAGAGCTTCCTGGAGTTTGAACCAATGGATCATCAGTCCCCCACCCTGCCCGCAACCCGTCAGTCCTCTGATTACACGCACAGCTTTGTCCTCACCCTATCGTGCGAAGACAAGCCGGGGATTGTGGCATCGGTGACGACGGAGCTTGCGGCACTCGATGCCAATATTGCCGAGAGCAACCAGTTCTGGGATCGCCAGACCAATCGCTTCTTCATGCGCATTGCCTTTGCCGCATCGGAGGCCACCTCCAAGGATGATGTCGAGCGGGCATTGAAACCTGCCGTCGAGCGTTTCGGCATGAAGACAACCCTCATCGATCAGGCGAAGAAGCCGAAGATCGTCATCATGGTGTCGAAGTTCGACCATGCACTGCTGCATCTGATCTACCAGATCAAGGTTGGCTGGCTCGATGCAGACGTTGCCGCCATTGTCTCCAACCACGAAGACAGCCGCCGCTTTGCCGAGCATGAGGGTATCCCCTACCACGTGCTGCCTGTCTCCAAGGATAACAAGAAGGAGCAGGAAGACGCGCTGCTCAAGATCGTCAAGGACACCGGTGCTGATCTGGTCATCCTTGCCCGCTACATGCAGGTGCTCTCAGACAACATCTCCAAGCGGCTGTTTGGCAAGGTGATCAACATCCACCACTCGTTCCTGCCAAGCTTCAAGGGGGCAAAGCCCTATCATCAGGCCTTCGAGCGCGGCGTGAAGCTGATCGGTGCGACAGCGCATTATGTCACGCCCGATCTGGATGAAGGCCCGATCATTGAACAGGAGACCGAGCGGGTCAGCCACGCCATGAGCGCCGAGGACTTTGTTGCCACTGGCCGCGATATTGAGAGCCGGGTACTGGCACGGGCGGTCAAGAAACACCTTGAATCCCGTGTCATGCTCAATGGGCATAAGACGGTGGTGTTTTAGCCAATAAGTTTTCAACTCATATCATTGCATAGATTGTGGTGCGTGGTTCGACAAGCTCACCATGAGGGGCTTGGGTGGATGCAATGCTAATCGCCAACGTCGCAGAACTTGGCTCCCTTACATCACCCCTCTGCGTCATCCTCGGGCTTGACCCGAGGACCCACAATTTAAAAGCGTCAAGTTTCAGATTCGTTGGATTTCCTTTGCCGTGGGTCCTCGGGTCAAGCCCGAGGATGACGGGGATGGTGGCGATGAGGGAGTTAAATTCTGCACCCTCTCTGCGATTAACATTGCATCCACCCAAGCCCCTCATGGTGAGCCTGTCGAACCACGAACCACGCACCATGTTCACGCAAAGTGATCACCAGCAAATACAACGCAGAAATCTCATACCGAACTCTGCAGCAACTCCCTGATAATACCGCCCACATGCTGAACAGCATGGTCCCGATCACGTCTCACATGCCATGCCAGATGCAGCGTAAAGCCCTCGACCGGAATAGGCGGTTCGAACAGCGCGAAACCGCTCGCATCTGCCGGAACACATAGGCTTGGCGTCATTGCAATCATGTCGGAATTTTCAACCAGCGGCGGGACCATCAGAAAGCTCGGGACGACGATGCCCACCCGGCGCTCGCGGCCAATTCTGGCCAGTTCCTCATCCAGTGGGCTGTGCCGATGCCCCTGCCCCGAAACGATTACATGCGGGAATTCCAGCCAGCGGTCGAGGGTAAAATCCTTTGCCGCCGGGTGGTCTTTGCGCATCATCACCACATAGTGCTCGTGCAGCAAATCCACACGCCGGAACGAAACATCCGTTTTCGGGAAGACCGCGACGGCAAGGTCAACCGCTCCTTTCGCAAGCTTGTCCAGCGAATCCTCAGTGCCATGCCAGGGCTGGATCACCAGATCAATACCGGGCGCTGATTGTGCAAGCCTCTCGCGTAAAGGCCCGATGATCGCCACAGCCGGAAGATCGGCAGTGAGTATGCGCACGGTCTGGTGAATGGTGACAAGATCAATGTCGGGTGGATCAAGAACGAGAGTAATCTGCGCCAAGAGGTTCTTGATGGGCACGCGCAGCGATTCTGCCTTTGGCGTCAGCCGCATCATCCCCTTGCCACGTTCCAGTAATGCATCTTCGAACAGATGGCGGCAACGGTCGAGCGCGCTTGAGGTGGCAGGCTGCGAGAGACCAAGCCGGTCGGCAGCACGCGACACATGCGCTTCATCGAGAAGCGCATCGAGCACCACGAGCAGGTTGAGATCTACAGAACGCAAATTCATATGCTGAATACTAGCACATATATTTTATCGGGATGAAGAATACCCAAGCAGAAATAATCAGGCCTCGATCTCTACATTACCAAGCGGCTTCGTGCAGCAGGCAAGCACAAATCCTTCGTCGATTTCCTCGTCGAGAATACCGCCATTGTGATCCATCTCGGACTTGCCCGAGAGCTTCATCACCTTGCAGGTGCCGCACAGGCCGGATTCGCAAGCGGCAGCAATCCGGATACCCGCACCACGCGCTGCTTTCAGAATAGTATCACCCGGCATACAGGGCACCTCCATACCAGACATGGAGAAGGTGATTGTCGCAGCCGCTTCCAATGCTTCCGTGGAAAGCACATCGAGCATGGGCAATACAGGCTCGGCGGCGGGGCCAAAGCTTTCCTGATGATAATGCGCCATATCGAACCCATTGGCTTCAAGCATGGTGCGCACATCGCGCATGAAACCTTCCGGGCCACAGCAGAAAATTGTACGGTCCTTGAAATCAGGCGAAAGCAGCGGCAGTTTGGGCGCTTCGAGCCTACCGCGAATGCCAGTCCAAAGCTGCCCCATCTCGTGCTCCTTGATCAGGAAGGACAGTTTCAGATTGGGCATGCAACTGGTGAGATATTCCAGTTCCCGGCGGAAAATAATATCGCTGGGGCGGCGGGCGCATGTAACGAAGCTGATATCGCTTTGCGGCGCACAATCATGCATCCAGCGGGTCATCGACATCATCGGCGTAATGCCCGATCCCGCCGAGATAAACAGATATTTTTCTCCCGGATGCTTGCGCATGGAGAAATCGCCCAGCGGCCCGAACGCCTTCAGCCGGACACCTGGCGTCAGATGATCCAGCATCCATCGTGTACCGATGCTGCCTTCCTGAGCCTTGACCGTCACGGCAATGGTAAATGGCCGAGACGGGCTGGATGACAGCGTATAGGTGCGCAATACGGCTTCGGGCTGCGTCGGCAGTTCGAAGGTCATGAACTGGCCCGGCTCGTAGCGGAACCAGTTCTGATTGTCGGAACGGAATGTGAAAGTCTTCACATTCGGCGCTTCCTCAATGATCGACAGGCACTCCAATAAATGCAGCCGATCATTCCACGGCTGCATCTGGTCGAGGTGCGGGTAAGACTGAGGAACGCCCATGTTCATTGTGTACCTTATGCTACCTTGCTGAGCCGCGTGTCACCGCCGGTGAGACGCTCTTCCATGAACCTGCAATACCATTCGAGGAACTGCAGCACGCCGCCTTCATGCTCGGTCGAATAGGGACCGGGTTCATAAGCAGGCGAGCGGATGCCGAAAGCGTTTTCCTCAACGATGCGGCGGTCCTGATCGTTGGTTTCCGTCCACACATGCGTCAGCTCTTCGAGATTGTAGTCCACGCCCTCGACGGCATCCTTATGTACCAGCCACTTGGTCGTGACCTGCGTTTCATCCGGGCCAAGCGGCAGCACGCGGAAAGAAATGGCATGGTCGCCAAGAATATGATTCCAGGTGGTCGGATAGTGGAACAGCAGCAATGAGCCAATCTGCTTCTCGTTGACGATATCGCTGAGCTGCTTGCCGACAGCGCGGCGACCACTCATCGTATAGCTTTCCGCATCACGCAGCAGCGGAACACGGGTGGCGCGATACTGACCGTCATCGGACATGCGGAAAGTGCTTGGGAGGCCTGCCGCTTCACAACGCTGCCAATGGGCAGCAATCTCCGGATCATCTCCGGCACCCTGTACACCGCTCACGGTCGGCGCTTCCGGGAAGGTCTTGCACAACTCAGGATGGTTGGCCACGCAATGATAGCACTCGCGATTGTTTTCCCAGACCAGCTTCCAATTGCCCTTCTCGACAATGGTGCTCTGATAGGCAACCTTGGTTTCAGTCAACTTATGCGGTGCAAGATAAGGCTCGATCAGTGCACGAGTGGTGCTGAAATCAGCCGGGTTCTGCGCCAGACAAATGAAGATGTAACCACCGACACTTTCGCAATGAACCGGTTTCAAGCTGTGCTGGCTGGGGTCGAAATCATCGCCCATCTGGCGCGCGAACAGCAGGCGGCCGTCAAGCTCATAGGTCCACTGGTGATAGGGGCAGACAAGCTTCGCCGATGTGCCGCGCTCGGCCGCACAGACGCGCGAACCGCGATGGCGGCAGGAATTGTGAAAGGCGCGGATCAGGCCCTGGCGGTCACGCACAATAACGACTGGATAGTCGCCGACCTGCACGGTGAAGAAATTGCCGGGCTTGGCGACTTCACAATCATGGCCAATGAACAGCCAATCGCGATAAAAAATGTTCTCCATATCCAGACGATAATAGTCCGGATCGGAATAGAAGGCCTGTTCGAGGCCGTAGCCGGGTTTCCGGTTTTTCAGGTTCCGGAGCAGTTCGTTGCGCATATCCATGTCGTGTCCTCGCCTCAGTGTTGCGAAAGAACTGACTGGTGGTGACGGAGGAAGAACGCCTACACGGTCAGCACAAGCCGATACCCGCATAAAATCATGCTCCTTGATCGCCCACCGCGATCAGTCGGTTTTCAGTCCCGAGGCTGGTTTCCGGGCTCTGGAGTTGCCATCTCGGCTGTCACGACGCCTTCCCGGGTTGTGGCCCAGTGGCTGTTATGCCGTGTTTCACTCCACTACCGTTGCGGGGGCAGCGCCGGGTTTCCGACCGGCTTCCCAATTCTCCGCTTCCCTAGAAAAAAGCGGCACCTCAAGTGCCCCGATAAAAGCATTCGGCATAAAAAAAGAATAGGTGCGGAAACGACATCCCATTTACGTAAGACGACACCCGCAGGCGATGCACACTATGTCGCAGACAGGCGCTCAAATCAGCTGTTCTCTCAGTCGAGAGTAACCAGTTCTTCAAAGTGGTTCATATCAACGAAACTGCAAAAAGCCGGGGGATTGAGCGCAATAACAGGCGCATCGCGTTGAATGGTAGCAAGGCAATCATCGAGAAGCGCCTGCCATGCACCAAGCCGTTCATCGGGAAAACGCTCGATCACATAGGCCAGTGTAATATGGAAAACATAGGTGTCGTGATCAGGATGCCGATATCCGAAGGGAACAGCCAATGCGTCGCGCCAAGCCCGCAGGATTCGCTCATCATATTCGCTCGCACCGGCAACTGTCAGGCCTGCAGGCGTGACATCGATCACTTTGACATTAAACGGTCCACACCCTTCAAAATCCTGCAGACGATCCACATAAAGCCGCGTCATATCGTCAATACTGGTCTCAAGTGCAACATCATCAGGCCAAAAGGATGCCCGGCGGCGATATTCGATAATGCCCTGAAACAATGTCATGTGCAGGCTGGAAATAGGTGTGAACGCCAATTGCCCGGCGTCGGGCATAGCCAGCATACGCTCGCGCACGGCAATAACAGCCGCTTCCGATTCGGAACCTTTCACCAGATGGGATACCACCGTATTGCCCGGCTCAAACTGAAACTCGCCCTTGGTATTATAGCGCCTGCCGAGATGAACGGGCGGCTCCGGGTGAAGGCTGGCAGCAAAGCGGGCAAGTGAAGGCTTGATCAGGTCGAGCATGGGAACCCCGTGACGCGTAAATGAGAGTATCGCATGCCCGTAAGTTTACCGGCATGCGAATGATCCTCTCGCCATAGGACAGCTCTTTGTCAGGCAGATGAAACCCGCCCTATGGCCGGTAAAGATATTCCTCGATTGAGGCCTGTTTCATTTCAATCGAGAAACCCGGCAGCGACGGCGGCATATAGGCCGCGTCCTGAATATTGCACGGATCAATAAAATGCTCGTGCAGATGGTCGACATATTCGATCACCCGGCCCTCTTTCGTGCCTGACACAGCAATATAGTCGATCATCGACAAATGCTGCACATATTCGCACAGACCAACACCGCCCGCATGCGGCCAGACAGGCAGCTCGTACTTCGCAGCGATCAGCAGCACGGCCAGTACCTCATTCAGTCCGCCCATACGGCACGAATCGATCTGCACCACATCGATGGCGCCCTCGGCGATGAACTGCTTGAACATGATGCGGTTCTGGCACATCTCGCCGGTGGCAACCTTCACCGGCTTGATCGCCTGCCGGATCTTGCGATGACCAGCCACATCATCAGGGCTGGTCGGCTCTTCGATGAAGAATGGTTTGACGAAGGCGAGCTTCTTCACCCAATCAATGGCCTCGTTGACTTCCCACACCTGATTGGCGTCGATCATCAAGATACGATCCGGCCCGATCACCTCGCGTGCAATGGTCAGGCGGCGGATATCGTCCTCAAGGTCGCGGCCAACCTTCATCTTGATATGGTTGAACCCTGAATCAACAGCTTCCTGACAGAGACGGCGCAGCTTTTCGTCGGAATAGCCAAGCCATCCCGCCGACGTCGTATAGCAGGGATAGCCCTCCGCTTTAAGCGTCGCCATCCGCTCCCGCTTGCCGCTCTCGGCCTTGCGCAGAATGTCCAGTGCCTCCTCGCGCGTCAGCACATCAGTCAGGTAGCGGAAATCAACGATGTTGACGATCTCCTCAGGCGTCATCTCGCCGACCAACTGCCAGATTGGCTTGCCCGCTTCTTTCGCCAAAAGATCCCACACCGCATTGACCACGGCACCGGTTGCCAAATGCATCGCGCCCTTATCCGGCCCGATCCAGCGCAGTTGGCTGTCACCGGTGATGAAATGCCAGAAACGGCCCGGATTTTCCTTCACCCAGTCCAGTTCAAGACCGACAACAAGATGCTTCATCGCTTCAATCGCGAGGCAGCAGATTTCGTTGCCGCGACCGATAGTGAAAGTCAGGCCATGGCCGGAGAGTGCCTTGTTGTCCGTATCGAGGATGACATAGGCGGCGGAATAATCCGGGTCCGGGTTCATGGCATCCGATCCATCCAGACTCTGCGAGGTAGGAAAGCGGACGTCGAAGACGCGAAGATCGGTAATACGGGTCACAATATGCCTCTTGAATAATGTTGCAGGATAGGCGCTGAACTAAACGTCGGCGCGAGCCACCTGTTTCTGGGTGCCAAGACCTTCAATGCCAAGCTCGATCACATCACCGGCTTTGAGGTAGCGCGGTGGCTTCATACCCATGCCGACGCCGGGTGGTGTTCCCGTCGAGATGATGTCACCAGGATGCAGCGACATGAACTGGCTGAGATAGGAGACGAGGAAAGCGGCACCATAGACCATGGTCTTGGTGGAACCGTTCTGCATCGTCTCGCCATTGACCTTCAGCCACATGCCGAGGTTCTGCGGATCGGCGATTTCATCCTTGGTCACCAGCCACGGGCCGGTCGGACCGAACGTGTCGCAGGATTTGCCCTTGGTCCACTGGCCCGCACGCTCAATCTGGAAGGCGCGCTCGCTGACATCATGCACGGTGCAGTAACCCGCGACATAATCCAAGGCTTCAGCTTCGCTGACATATTTTGCCGTGCGGCCAATGACGATGCCAAGCTCAACTTCCCAGTCGGTTTTCTGCGAACCGCGCGGAATAACGAGATCATCATTCGGGCCGACAATGGCCGATGTCGCTTTCATGAAAATGACGGGTTCCGGCGGCACAGCCATACCGGATTCCGCCGCGTGATCAGCATAGTTAAGGCCGATGCAGATGAACTTTCCGGTTCCGGCAATGCAGGGGCCAAGGCGCGGATCGCCACTGACGAGAGGCAGGCTTTCCACATCCCCAGCGGAAAGTTTTGCCAGCGCGGCGGGATCAAGCGCAGCGCCGGAAAGATCGTTCACCTTACCCGAGAGATCGCGGATTTGCCCCTTGGCATCGAGAACACCGGGCTTTTCCTGCCCTGCTTCGCCATAGCGTAGAAATTTCATCATTTATTCCTTTGATTCACTTAAACGGTCCAGCCGCCATCAATGTTGTATGCCTGTCCTGTCGTGTAGGTTGCACCGGCGAGATAGACGGCGAGATCGGCAATTTCTTCTGGAAGGCCGAGACGGCCCATGGGTTGGCGGGAGATGAAAGCAGCGCGCGCTGTTTCATAATCGCCACCGGCGCGCATGCGCTGTTCCAGCGATGGGCTTTCCACCGTGCCGGGGCAGATCGCATTGCAGCGAATGCCCTGTGTGATGTATTCGGCAGCCACGGATTTCGTCAGGCCCAGAACCGCAGCCTTGGTGACACCATAGGCAAAACGGTTCGGCACGCCCTTCACGCTGCTGGCGACGGAGGACATATTGATAATCGCGCCATCTTTGCGCTCGATCATACCGGGCAGAACGGCCCGGATCGTACGCACCATCGCCCGTACATTGAGATCAAGAGCAAACTCCAGATCCGCATCGGGCATTTCCAGTATGGAACCACTGTGAACAAAACCCGCGCAGTTGAAGAGCACGTCAACCGGGCCAATCTCGCCGACAACCCTCGTCACTTCATCCGTGTTCAAAACATCGAGCTTGCGTGGTTTGAGGCCAGCTTCCTTTGGCAGTGCATCAAGCAATTGCTGATTGATATCGGTGGCGTGAACAATCGCGCCTTCCTGCAGAAAAGCCAATGCCGATGCACGGCCAATGCCCTGCCCTGCCGCTGTGATCAAAACCCGCTTGCCTTCAAGCTTACCTGTCATTTCAAACCTCCATTTGGCACATTGATGTGCCCGTCATATCACTTTTGTTTTGCGCTCGGCGATGAGGATGTGGTCGGCAGCCAGCACAACTTCACCGCGTTGATTGAGAACCTCGCAGCGCTCGACCACGCGGCCACTCTCCGGCCGTTTCGGGTCATCTTCCTTGGCGCTGATCGTCACGCGTGTGCGGATCGTATCGCCAATGAAGACCGGGCGCACAAACCGTAAACGGTCATAGCCATAGGAAAAAGCCACGGGATTGATGAGGCTCGCCGTCAAGCCAACGCCAATCGAAAAAATCATCGTGCCATGGGCCACGCGCTGGCCAAATGGCGTGGTCTTGGCAAATTCGGCATCCATATGGTGCGGAAAGAAATCGCCCGTATGGCCCGCATGCACAACGAAATCCGTTTCAGTGATTGTCCGTCCTGTTGTGGTGCGGATATGGCCGAGTTCATAATCCTCAAAATAGACCGTTTGCTCCGACATTCAGACCTCCGGTTTTTGGGCGAGCGGCGTTGCGGGCGCTGCGCTGGATTGATAGGCCGCTTCAACCAGCGCCATAGTGTGCCAGGCATCTTCAACCGAACTCACAAGCGCCGTGTCCTCGCCGCTGGCAAAACGTTGCAGATTGGCCATGCGCCCGACAAAGGCGTCGGGGAACCATGCGCCCTGCAACGGCACATTGATCCACTCAGAGCCACCCTTGGGGTAAATCATCAACTCATCAGGCTCACCGCGCGGGTAGTCGAGATTAACCCCGAGCTTCACATAGGCGGCACCCTCGGTGCCGCTGACGCGGAACTCACAGGCCTGAAATTTGCGCCCGAATTTATGGTCGTGATTGATCGAGAGCGAACAGCGCACCCGATTGCCGTAATCAAGAATCGCGCTCGTTCTGGTCTGCGCGACCTTGTGCGCCGGATGACCAAGCGTCTTTGCATGTACGCCCAGCGGATTGCCAAGAATCTGACGGATCAGATCGATATAATGGATTGAGTGCATGGCAATCTCGACACGCGGCAGATCAGCCAGAAATGGCCATAGCGACCACGGCGTATCCAGCGCAAGCCATGCATCGAAATCGATGACGTCGCCAAGCCAGCCCTTAGCAATCGCGTCCTTCAACGCCAGCATCATCGGTGCAAACCGCAGCTGAAAGTTGACGGCAGCGGTAATGTTACGCTCACGACAAATGCGCAGGATTTCCGAGGCTTCTTCAAGGTCACTACCCATCGGCTTCTGGATCAGCGCAAAGGAACCTTCCGGCAGTGCTTTCAGCACATCCGTATGGCGCGCTGGAGGCGTTGCCAGATCGAAGATGGCATTGTCGACCGCCGCCGCCTCGCCCATGGATTCGTAGGCTTTCACATTCCATTCCGACGCGATTTTACCAGCCTTGGTGTGATCCGGATCAAACAGACCAGCAATGGGAAAACCGCCCTTCCGATAGGCAGGATAATGCGCATCACCAACAATACTGCCCGCCCCGAATGTCACGATCGGGCGAGGCTTTGCAGGTAGTTGCCAGCTTTGTTGCAAAGTAATTGGATTGAAATGTTCAGTATGAGGCACTGGCACCCCCCTCTGCCCTGTCGGGCATCTCCCCCACAAGGGGGGAGATCAGCTGCGAGTACTGTCTTTGCACAATCTGCAATATTTCCCGTTGTAGGAAAGCGTTCATGTCAATGTGATCTCCCCCCTTGTGGGGGAGATGTCCGACAGGACAGAGGGGGGTGCGAACGCTCATCATCATCCTCAATCCAAATGGAAAACTTCATCCATCATCGCCCACCATTCGCCCGGCGCGCGCGTTGCAAGCGGCACCTGACAGGGCATACAGACAGCCCACCATTCCCGGTTTTTCGGATCGGCAGCCATCTTCGCCATATCTTCGGCAAAATCCGCGCCGTGATATTCCCATGTGCCGAACAGGATGCTCTCCGGCTCACGCAAAAAGATCGTGTAGTTGCGGATATTGCAGTTGGAGATCAGCGCAAGAATCTCGGGCCAAACAGCCGCGTGCAGACGCTTATATTCGGCAACCTTTTCACCGTTCAGACCGATCATCATTCCCATGCGCTGCATAGTCTAGCTCCGGATTTCCGTGGTGAACTCGCCAACGCTGCGGGCCTTCACCGCATCCCAGTCCCAGTCGATACCAATACCGGGTTCCGACGGCGCAATGGCATAGCCGTTTTCGATACGCATCTGCGTTTGGGTGAGGTCATCCAACTGCGGGATATATTCGACATATCTGCCATTCTGCACCGCACAGGTCAGGCTCACATGCAGCTCCATCAGAAAATGCGGGCAGACTGGCATGTCAAAAGTCTCGGCCGTATGCGCCACCTTCAGCCAGGGCGTGATGCCACCGATCCGCCCCACATCCACCTGCACGATGGAGCAGGCGCGCTTTTGCATATACTCGCGGAAATGCCGGATGGAATAGAGTGACTCGCCGACCGCGACAGGTGTCTGGGTTGCCGATGACAGCCGCACATGGCCATCAATATCATCGGCAGGCAGCGGCTCTTCCAGCCAGGCCAGATCGATATCGCGCAGCACCTGCGAGCGCCTGATAGCTTCATCCAGCGTAAAGCCCTGATTGGCATCGGTCATGATCTCGAAACCGGGTCCCACCGCATCGCGCACCGCCGACAGCCGGTCAAGATCCTCCGATCCATGCGGGCGGCCGATCTTCACTTTGGCACCCTTGAAACCCTTTGCCTTCGCCTGCAGGGCATCATCCACCAGCGCCTGCTTTTCGATATGCAGCCAGCCACCTTCGGTTGTGTAAAGCGGACAGCGATCTTTCGCGCCGCCAGCCAGTTTCCACAATGGCAGGTTCTGCTTCTTCGCCCGCAAATCCCACAGGGCAATATCGATGGCAGCAAGCGCAATCGCGGTAATCGCCCCGATGGTCGTGGCGTGCGTGGCAAATTCCAAATCGCGCCAGATTGCCTCGATTTGATCTGCATCCTTGCCGAGCAGACGCGGCACCAGATGATCCGAGAGCAGCCGCATCACCGACGAACCACCAGTGCCGATTGTATAGCTGTATCCTGTGCCGACAGCGCCATCGCTATCGGTGATCGTGACAATTGGTGTTTCCTGCGAAACAAAGCTCTGGATGGCATCGGTCCGCAGCACCTTTGGCGGCAGATCAACCATGCGCAATTCAACCCGTTCGATTTTGGCCATGGTCAGCTCCGCAGGGTTTTGCCGGTTTCAGGCGAAAAGAGATGCGCCTGCGACAGATCAAAGCTCAGCTTGATGGTTTCGCCTGATCCGAGCGGGCGCGGATTGAGCATGCGCGACACCCATTCGCGCTCGCCCAGTGTGATGAACACCAGCGTTTCGTTGCCGAGCGGCTCGGTGATCGACACCGGCAATGACAGTTCATGCACGTCAGTCGCATCGCCGGAACTCAGGCCGTGACCGGTCGGATAGATATCATCCGGGCGCAGGCCGAAAATGACCTTCTGCCCGGCAACCACCTTGTTGCGAAATTCGATGGGCAGCGGCAGGCTCTGGCCACCCTGCAACACGAGTTTGCCGCCATCGACGGTGGCTTCATTCAGGTTCATCGGCGGTGAGCCGATAAAGCCCGCGACGAAACGCGTTGCCGGACGCTTGAACACTTCCTCCGGCGTGCCGACCTGCTCGATATACCCATCGCGCATGATGACAATGCGGTCGGAAAGCGTCATCGCCTCCACCTGATCATGGGTCACATAAATCATTGTYGCCTGCACCTTGGCATGCAGACGCTTGATTTCGGTGCGCACCTGCGTGCGCAATTTCGCATCGAGATTGGAAAGTGGCTCGTCGAACAGGAACACTTCAGGCTTGCGCACGATTGCCCGGCCCATCGCCACGCGCTGGCGCTGTCCACCTGACAGCTGCGACGGGCGCCGGTCCATCAGTTTTGACAGGTCGAGAATGGCAGCCGCTTCATTGACCCGCTGGTCAATCTCGGATTGCGCGATCTTGCCAATCTTCAGCGAAAAACCCATGTTCTCGCGCACGGTCATATGTGGATAAAGCGCATAGGACTGGAACACCATCGAGATATTGCGGGCACGCGGCGGCAGATCGTTAACAGGCTTGCCGCCGATTTCGACGATGCCGTCGCTGATTTCCTCAAGCCCGGCAATCATGCGGAGTGTCGTGGATTTGCCGCAGCCAGATGGTCCAACCAGTGCGATAAACTCGCGATCCTTCACTTCAAGATCAATGCCATGCACGACATCGACACTGCCATAGCGCTTGACCAGCTTTTTCAGGGTTACGGGTGCCATTACAACTTAACCTTTCACCGCGCCGAACGTCAGTCCGGACACCAGATGCTTTTGAATGATGAATGTGAGGGTCAGCGCCGGAACAATCATGACCACGGCGAGCGCGCACATGCCGCGCCAGTCAATGGTGAATTCCGACGTGTAATCCAGAAGACCGACAGGCAGCGTCTTCGAATTGACCGAGCGGGTGATCTGGGCTGCCAGCGCATATTCGTTCCACGAGGTGAGGAAGGCAAAAATGCCTGCCGAAGCAATACCGGGGCCAGCCAGCGGAAATTCCACCTGCCAGAATGCCTGCCAGCGCGTGCAGCCATCGATCTGTGCCGCTTCCGCCAGATCCTTCGGCACCTGACGGAAGAAACCATCAATCAGCCAGATCGTGAAGGGCACATTCAAGGCCACATAGACAAGGATCATGGAGAAATGCGTGTCGATAATCCCAAGCCGGGCAAAAACCATGAACAGCGGCAGCGACAACGCAATGCCGGGAACGGCACGGGTCAGCATGAAGCCGAGGAAAATTGCCGACTTGCCCTTGAACTTGTACCGGGCAAAAGCATAGCCGCCAGCCATGCCAATGATCAACGCGATGACAGTCGAAGTAATCGAGATGATCAGCGAGTTGCGGAAATATTCCCAGACGGGAATACCGCCCTGCCCGGCACCGCCAAACATGGAACGATAGGCATCAAGCGAAATATCCTGCGGAATCCACACGGGCGGCTTCGCCATGATCTCCACTGTCGGGCGGAGTGAATTCAGGACGATCCACAGACCCGGCAGGCAGATGACCAGCATAGCGAGGAACAGTCCGACGAAATGCAGGACTTTCAGGCCGCGGCGCTTGAGACGGTGTGCGTTGTTCTGGTCCATCTTACCACTCCGCTCCGATTTGCTGGCGCGCAGCGGCGAGCTTTCTAAAGAAATACACGGTGAACAGGATGGAAAGCAGGATCGAGATATAGGCCATGGCATTGGCCAGCCCCATGCGCGCATCGCTATAGGCGGTGCGCCCGACCAGCGTCCACAACAGTTCTGTGCGTTTTGCCGGACCGCCATCGGTCATGATCTTTACAATGTCATAGGCACGCGCCACGTCGAGCGAGCGAATGGTCATGGCAATGAAGGCAAACGGCATGAGGTACGGCCATGTGACATAGCGGAATGTCTGCCACGGCGTGCAGCCATCGACCCGCGCAGCTTCAACCGGCTCCTGCGGCATGGCGAGAAGGCCAGCGAGAATGAGAATGGCGAAAACCGATGTCGACGACCAGACTTCGGCGACAATGATTGAGAACAGCGCCAGATTGCCATCGATCAGCCACGGTATGGCCGATGTGGTTATTCCCAGCGACTGCAAGACATTGTTGACGAAGCCGATATTGTCGTTGAACAGGAATTTGAATTGAAAGCCGACGAGCACAGGCGAAAACATCATCGGGAACATCATCAGCGTGCGCAAAAGCCGCTGGCCGCGCGTCGCCTTGTTGACGAGCATGGCAAGCCCGAGACCGAGGAACATTTCGGCATTCAGCGCAATGGTCAAAAGCAGGACTGTGCGCCCGAATGCTGCCCAGAATTCTACACTGGTCAGCGCGCTCACATAATTGCGAAAGCCAATGAAAATCCACAGCGTCTCCGGCTTGGTCAGCCGGAACGGTGTGAAGCTGGAATAGAGCGAAAACAGCAGCGGCAGGACGATGACGGCCGCCAGAACAATAATGGCAGGCAGCAGCAGGAGTGTCGGCGCTGAGAGTTTGGGAAATTTCATCTGGTCTATTGGCCTTTTGATCTCTGCTCTGCGGGATGAATGCTACCCACCCCCTCCAACCAAAGAGCCAAAGGGGGTAAGCAGCTTTTTCATTCCACTCAGATCCCGTTAAAGCTTGCCGGCATCCTTCAGGATGTCGGTTGCCTTCTGGGCAGCGGTGTCGAGTGCTTCCTTCGAGGTCTTGTCCCCAAGGATGGCAGCCTGCAACTCCGGATAAACAGCGTTGGAAATCTCGATCCATTCGGCAAGTGGTGGAACCGGGAATGCGTTCTTGGCAGCTTCCTGGAAAGCGGCCAGAACCTCGGTCTTGTAGGCGTCGCCCTTGGCCTGTTCGATATCCCAGGCCCAGACTGCAGTGCGGGTCGGCAATGGCCCGGCCTTGGCTTCCAGCTTCTGGCTGTCTTCATTGGTCAGCCACCAGACGAGCGATGCCGCAGCTTCCTTGTTGGCGCAGGCATTGGTTACCGAGAAACCATGGCTTCCCGACCAGCCGGTGCGCTTGCCTGAAGAACCAGCAGGTTGCACCTTGACGCCGACATTGCCCGCAACCTTCGAAGATTTCGGATCATTGAAGAAGCTTGCCCAACCCGGCCAATCCAGATTGATGGCAATTGAACCCGAAGCAAAACCCTGACCGAGATCATCCCAGAGGTAATTGGTTGTACCGGCAGGCACAGCCTTGGCCTTATAAAGATTGACGAACCAGTCGAGCGCCTTGATACCAGCGGCTGAATTGAAGGCGGGCTTGCCATCCTTATCGATATATTCGCCGCCCTCGGCAACCAGCATTTCATAGAAGCGGCCATTGATCGCCTCTTCCTTGCCCGCAAACTGCGTGCCGTAGAAATCCGGTGCCTTGGTGAAGAAGGTCGCCTGATCGGTGACCTGCTGCCATGTATCTGGCGGGGTCAGCTCATAGCCATATTTGGCCTTGAACGCCGTCTTGTTGGCTTCATCCGCATAGATGCTCTTCTGATAATACAGCGCCGAAACGTCGAACTGCGCACGCGGCAACATCACCAGCTTGCCGTCAAGCGTCGAAGCTTTGATGTTGGCAGGAACGAAGGCTGCAATTTCTTCGGCAGGAATAAGCTTCGTCAAATCCGTGTAGATATCAGGATATTGCGGTGCAAAGGATGAGTGGTTCGAACCGACGCACCACTTCAGGCTGCCCGAAGCGATATCCGATTTGATCTCCTTATCGAGTTCGAAATGATTCTTTTTTGACAGGATGTTGACCTTGGCACCCGTGAGTTTTTCCCACTCGCCGATACGCTCATAGAGCGGCTCATATTGCTGGCCGCCAATAAGCTTGGCGTCGATGGTCACGCCTGCAAACTTGCCCGGCAACTCGGCGCCGATGGCAAAGCTTGTGCTCAAAAGCGCGATGGCGCCAGCCGAAACACTGGCCAAAAGCTTCTTCATGCAATTCCTCCCAATCCCAGAGTGCCGCCTCCCGGCACTTTTCTTCACCCATATATGGGCGTGTCATTCATATACAAACATTATGCGGCTTGACCGTCAAGCGCGGAAACGCTTTCCTATGAAGATAATCTTCGTATATGCATTGAGTGAAATGAGGGGATTGCCATGATTGAAGAAGACGACAGCGACCGGTATCGCGCCCCGGCACTCGACAAGGGACTGGATATTCTCGAACTGCTTTCGGGGATCGATGGCGGCCTGACGCAGGCCGAAATTGCCAAACATCTTGGCCGCAGTCCCAATGAATTTTACCGCATGCTCGACCGGCTGGTCCGGCGCGGCTATGTCACCCGGCTTGAAGGTGATCGCTATTCATTGACATTGAAACTGTTCGGCCTCGCACAACTCCATGCGCCGGTCAGGCGGCTGGCATCCTATGCCACGCCGCTGATGCGCGATCTTGCGGTCATATCAAAACAGGCCAACCAGTTGAGTGTCTTTGACCGCGGTGCAGCCGTTGTCATTGCCCAGCAGGAAGCCCCTGACTATTGGGGCATTTCGATCCGCGTCGGCTCGCACATTAGTCTGTTCAACACCGGTTCCGGCCACGTTCTTCTGGCGTTCCGCTCCGATGAGGAACGGGCAATGATGATCGCCGAATATGAAAAACATGCTGACGATATCGCCCAGCCGTCAGATTTCCGCGAACGCCTCGACCATATCCGCGAGCGCGGTTACGAAATCATGGCAAGTGAACAGACCGCAGGCGTATTCAACATATCTGCACCGATTCTCGGGCCTGACGGACGGTCCATCGCCGCATTGACCTGTCCTTATATCAAGCTCCTGAACATTGCCGACGCGCCCGATGTGGGTCAGGCCCGCGAAATGCTGGTAGCAACAGCGCAAAAACTGTCGGAACTGGCGGGCGCTGACGTGATCCATTCCAGTGTCATCCGTCACGCCTGAACTGGAGCCAAGCATGTTGATTGATACGCACCTTCATCTCATTGACCAGTCAGCCCTGCACTACCCTTGGCTATCGGGCGTCGAGGCGCTCAACCGTGATTTTCTTTACGAGGAATATGCGCTTCAGGCCCGCCGCGCCGGGATAACGCAGGCGCTGCATATGGAAGTGGATGTTGCACCATCGCAAATCCAGACGGAAATTGACTATGTGGCTGATCTGTCAAAGCGGAATGATAATCTGATTGCCGGGGCAATTGCCGCCTGCCGTCCGGAGGAAGACGGGTTTGCTGTCTATCTCGAACACCAGCAAGCCAACCCGTTCGTCAAAGGCTTCCGCCGCATTCTGCACACCATGCCGGATGAACTGTCAGAAAATCCCCTCTTCCGCGAGAACATCAGGCGTATTGGCGGATCGGGCCTGACGTTTGATCTCTGCGTCCTGCCGCGTCAGATGGACAAGGCAATCGCCCTGGTCGACCTTGCCCCCGATGTCACTTTCATTCTCGATCATTGCGGGGTGCCAGATATCAAGGGCAATGATTTCGAAACGTGGCGCGGGAAGATCACGGATGTTTCCAAACGTTCAAACGTCATCGCGAAAATCTCCGGCGTGGTCGCCTATGCGGATGGAGAATGGGTTGCCGATACGCTGAAACCCTATGTGCATCATATTATCGACAGTTTCGGCTGGGACCGTATCGTCTGGGGCAGTGACTGGCCCGTTTGCACACTGGGCGGTGGTCTGGCAACTTGGGTTGCAGCAACACATGCTCTTATTGCTGGATGCAGCGAGAGCGAAAAAGCAAAACTGTTTTCGGGGAATGCCCAGAGGGTATGGGGATTGTAGGTTGGTAGCTTGTAGTGCGTGGTTCGACATAACAACCATGAGGGAAATTGGTGGATGCAAGGCTAGTCGCAAAGATCGCAGAACTCGACTCCCCTTCATCACCCCTCTCCCTCATGGTGAGCCTGTCGAACCACGAACCGCCAGCGTTCACCCCCCTCTGTCCTGTCGGACATCTCCCCCACAAGGGGGGAGATCACATTGACATTGCTGCTTTCGCGTAAACTGCAACGTCGAAGGTTGGTTGAAACGGCTATACAAGCTGATCTCCCCCCTTGTGGGGGAGATGTCCGACAGGACAGAGGGGGGTGAGCGGCACAGTCGCATCAGAATCACAGACACCCCCAAGCCTCAAACCACTTGCTTGCCAATCCATCCCGCTTTACCTCTGCTAGTCAGCAACACCATCAACAGCGGGAGATAAAATGGCGGCGGAGCTTCATGGACCGGATCTTCTCAGTGCCGTTGTGCTTTTGGGTGCGGGTGTCATTGCCGTACCCGTGTTCAAGCGGCTGGGGCTTGGCTCTGTCCTTGGCTATCTCGCTGCCGGTCTGGTGATTGGTCCCTTCGGCCTCAAATTCTTCTCCGATCCGCAAACGATCCTGCATGTCGCCGAACTTGGCGTGGTCATGTTTCTGTTCATCATTGGTCTTGAAATGCAGCCCTCGCGGCTCTGGGGTCTGCGCAAGGAAATTTTTGGCCTTGGCGCCCTGCAGGTGGGCGTTTGCGCGCTTCTTTTGACGGGTGTCGGCATCGCCACCAGCTTTCCCGTGGCCATATCCTTTGTTGCTGGCGCTGGTTTTGTCCTGACCTCCACCGCCATTGTCATGCAATTGCTGGAGGAACGCGGCGAAATCTCAAGCACAAAAGGCCAGCGCATGGTCTCGATCCTCCTGCTTGAAGATCTTGCCATCGTGCCGCTGCTCGCCCTCGTCGCCTTTCTCGCGCCCATTGCCGCAACGGATGCGCCACCCACCGGCCTGCGCTGGATGGATATCGGCATCGGTGTCGGCGCGGTCATTGGCATTATCGTGGCGGGCCGTTATCTCCTCAACCCCCTGTTCGGCTTTCTCGCCCAATCCCGGGCGCGCGAGGTCATGACCGCCGCCGCCCTGCTGGTTGTACTTGGCGCCGCTTTGGTCATGCAGGTCAGCGGCCTCTCCATGGCGATGGGCGCATTTCTCGCGGGCGTGCTCCTGTCCGAATCCACTTTCCGGCATCAGCTGGAAGCCGATGTGGAACCTTTCCGCGGCATCCTGCTCGGTCTGTTTTTCCTTGCGGTCGGCATGTCGCTTGACCTCAGCGTCGTCGCGGCAAACTGGCAGACTGTTCTTTTCTATGTGGTCGCCTTCATGGTCGTAAAAGCCATCGCGATCTATATCGTCGCCCGCCTGATGCAATCCAGCCATTCGGAAGCGCTGGAGCGCGCCATTGTCATGGCGCAGGGCGGCGAATTTGCCTTCGTGCTTTATTCCACCGCCACATCTGTCGGCATTCTCGATGGCCGGGCCAATGCCATGCTGACGGCTATCATCATCATTTCCATGGTGCTCACACCCATCGCCATCATCGGCCTGCGCTATATTCTGCCGCGTGAAAAACAGTCACTCGATGGTGTGGATGTCGCCGATGGCCTTTCGGGCAGCGTGCTGATAATCGGCTTCGGCCGGTTCGGCCAGATCGCCTGCCAGCCCTTGCTGATACGCGGTGTCGATGTCTCCATCATCGACAATGATGTTGAAATGATCCAGGCCGCGTCGGAATTCGGCTTCAAGGTCTATTATGGCGACGGTACACGGCTCGACATTCTGCATGCCGCCGGTGCAGGCCGCGCTCAGGCTGTCCTCATCTGCGTCGACAAGGCAGACACCATTCTTGCCATCGCCCAGAATATCAAGGCTGAGTATCCACTCGTGCAGGTCTATGCGCGCTCCTTTGATCGCGGCAATACATTGTCGCTCATCAAGGCCGGAGTGGAATATCAAATTCGCGAGACCTTCGAGTCGGCACTTTCCTTCGGCGAGAACACACTCGTCGGCCTTGGCGTCTCCCCTGAAGAAGCCGCCGAAATCATCGATGACGTACGCCGCCGCGATGCGGAACGCCTTGACCTGCAGCTTGCTGGCGGCATACGCGCTGGCAACGATCTTATGCGCGGCAATGCACCTGTTCCCGGCCCCCTGGTCAAACCACGCCAATCGGGCCGCGCTCTGAATCAGGAAACCGCCCTCGTACTGCCCGCGCCGCAACCGGCCAACGGCGAAAACTGACAGACTGAATATGGGAGAAAACACAATGGCTGAGACCGATCAGGCGATTATCGATGATATCGTCGGTTTCTGGCGCAAAGCCGGTCCCGATGCGTGGTTCAAGAAGGATGCGGCCTTTGATGAAACGTTTCATCAGACCTTTCTCGACAGGCATTTTGCCGCCGCTCGCCGCGAACATGACAGCTGGGTTGAAACTGCCGAAGGCGCATTGGCGCTGATGATCCTGCTCGATCAGTTTCCGCGTAATTGCTTTCGCGGAACCGGCCATATGTATGCGACGGATTCGCTCGCCCGCCATTATGCCGGTCAGGCGCTCGAAAAAGGCCACGATCTCGCGCTCGAACCATCGATACGCGGCTTTCTCTATCTGCCCTTTATGCACTCGGAAAATATTGACGAGCAACTGCGCTGTGTAGAACTCTACACGGCGTCGGCACCAAGCCAATTGGCATGGGCCACCGAACATTACGATATTATTCAGCGATTTGGCCGTTTCCCCCATCGCAATGGCTTGCTGGGACGCAAATCAACACCGGAAGAACAGGCGTTTCTCGATGCGGGCGGATTTGCCGGATAGACAGATTTTCACCGTACCGGTCTGAATTTTGCCATATCCTCTTGAACGTGACGGCACAGACTGCCATTATATCGGCATCTGGCACCCGTAAATTTCACCAATGACGCCAGTCAAACAGGGACTGACCGCGCATCGATGCCGGACGAACAATCTGAAGAGCCTCCAAGTCCGGACTTGCGAAGCAAGCTGACTCTGCACCCGCAGCGTCAGCAACAAATCCCGTTCATCGCCCCAAAATCTGATTTGACCTGCATTGCGGGCGGATTTGCGCTGTCTTGTCCAGCCGCATCCGCACGCCATGCTGCGCTCTGATATTATCGCTTAGAAGGAACCGACTTCCCAATGGAATGGATTGCCGACCCCAATGCCTGGATTGGTCTCGCCACGCTGATCGTGCTCGAGATCGTACTCGGGATCGACAACCTCGTCTTTATCGCCATCCTTGCGGACAAGCTGCCGCCGAGCCAGCGCAACCGCGCGCGCCTCGTTGGCCTGTCGTTGGCTCTCGTCATGCGTCTGGCGCTGCTTGCCTCGATTTCATGGGTGGTAACACTCACCACACCGCTCTTCAGCGTGGCAGGTTTCGGCTTCTCGGGGCGCGATATCATTCTCATCGTCGGCGGCCTGTTCCTGCTGTTCAAAGGCACCATGGAACTGCATGAGCGCCTTGAAGGACATATGTCCRCCAAGGAGTCCAATGCCGCGCATGCTGTGTTCTGGCAGGTTATCGCCCAGATCGTTGTGCTCGATGCCGTGTTCTCACTCGATAGCGTTATTACCGCCGTCGGCATGGTCAAATATCTTGAAGTCATGATGATCGCCGTTGTCATTGCGGTGGGCGTTATGATGCTTGCGTCGAAACCGCTGATGAGCTTCGTCAGCCGCCACCCCACTGTGGTGATCCTTTGCCTTGGCTTCCTCATGATGATCGGTTTCAGCCTGATCGTTGAAGGCTTTGGCTTCCATATTCCAAAGGGCTACCTCTATGCGGCCATCGGCTTCTCGGTTCTCATCGAGGCAGCCAACCAGCTTGGGCGGCGCAACCGCGACAAGCGCATCACATCGATGGATTTGCGTGATCGCACAGCCGGCGCCGTCTTGCGTCTGCTGGGTGGTGGTCGTAATGGCGACAGTGTCCATTCCGATACAATCGACGTGATCGCCGAACAGTCAGCCGCGGGCGACGTCTTCCACAGGGAAGAAAAGGAAATGATCCGCGGCGTGCTCGATCTGGTCGAGCGGCCGGTGCGCTCCATCATGTCGCCGCGCAATGAGGTCGAATGGCTCGATCTTGACGAAACCAACGAGGAATTGCTGGCGGAGATCAGAACGCTCACCCACAGCCGGGTAGTTCTGGCCCATGGACGGGTCGATGAATTCGTCGGCGTTGCCCTGACAAAAGATCTGCTGTTCGCCATTCTCGATGGCGGCAAGATCGATTGGGATAAAGTCACGCGCCAGCCGCTGATCCTGCATGAGAATGCCAATGTCCTGCGCGTCATGGAGCAGTTGCGCGGAACGACAGTGCAGATGGCCGTTGTGCTGGATGAGCACGGCTCGTTTGAAGGCGTTGTCACCCCGACTGACATCCTTGAGGCGATTGCCGGTGATTTCCCCGATGAGGGGGATGAAAGCCCGGTTCTCGAACGTTCGGACGATGGCAGCATGGTTGTTGATGCCTATATCGATATCCGCCGTCTCGGCGGCCTGATCGAGCGCGATCTGGTTGATGACGGCGACCGCTATACGACACTTGCCGGCTATATCCTGTGGAATCTCGGCCATATCCCCGCGCAGGGCGAAAAGCTCAAGGTGGATGATTATGAATATGAGATCGTCGAAATGGATGGTCGCAACATCGGCAAGGTGAAGATTTCACCCACCGAGACAGCCGCTTTTATCTAGGCCCCTACCTCTGGCATCCAAAAAGGTGTTCCCGCCCCGTCTGACCACGGAGCGGGAACATGAGAGCATCGAACAATAGCAGGACCCGATGGATTTGGCCGGTGTCCCATCGGCGAAGGAACGTCCTGTTTCCCGCTCCATGCTCCCGTGGCTTAAACCTATTAATCCGGCCGAAATCAGGCAGCCTGCCTCACCCAGCTTGGGAACGGATCAAACAAGTCTTCCCACATACCAGGCGTAAACTCGTCCGCATCGACAAGGCAGGCATCCAGTTGCGCCCGCAGATGCACCTCGTTCATCGGGTCAACACCGATGAAGACGATCTCCTGCCGCCGGTCACCCCAGATTTTATGCAGGTAAGGCTTCATCGATTGCAGCCATTCCGGATGCTCCGGCCAGCGGTTGCGCGGAATGGATGACCACCACAGCCCGCGCTTTTCCGCACGCACCAGCGCACCGGCCTGGCTAAGTTCACCGACATAATCAGGCCGTGTCGCCAGCCAGAAGAAGCCCTTTGACCTGATGACACCCGGCCAGCTCTTGTCGAGAAAGGCATGCAGTTTCTGCGGATCGAAAGGACGGCGCTCGCGATAAACGAAGGAGTGGACACCATATTCCTCGGTCTCCGGCACATGATCGGCAAAACCGTTCAATTCCTTGAACCACAGCGGATGTTCCTGCGCCCTGTCGAAATCAAACAGGCCTGTATTGAGCACCGTATCGAGCGGCACTTCGGCAAAATCTGTCTCGATGAGCTTCGCATCAGGGTTAAGCGCGCGGATGATCTTGCGTGCCAGATCACGGTCATAGAGTGATGAATCGGAAATCTTGTTGAGAATGATCACATCGGCAAACTCGATCTGATCCACCAACAGATCGACCAGTGTCCGATTATCCGCATCACCAAGCGACTCGCCGCGATCCCTCAGAAAATCCGCCGAGGCATAGTCCTTCAAAAGATTGGCCGCATCGACGACTGTCACCATCGTGTCGAGCTTTGCCACATCGGCAAGGCTGCGACCGTTTTCATCGCGGAAGTCAAAAGTGGATGCCACCGGTAGCGGCTCGGAAATGCCCGTGGACTCGATCAGCAGATAGTCAAAGCGGCCCTGCTTGGCCAGTTTCTCGACTTCCTGCAGGAGATCATCGCGCAAGGTGCAGCAGATGCAGCCATTGGTCATTTCAACCAGTTGCTCATCCGTACGCGAAAGGTTCGCGCCGCCGTCGCGGATGAGCGCGGCATCGATATTCACCTCGCTCATATCATTGACGATAACGGCAACCCGCCGCCCCTCCCGATTGTTGAGAATATGATTGAGCAGCGTGGTTTTACCGGCGCCGAGAAATCCGGAAAGAACCGTGACTGGCAGGCGTTTGGGATTGGCTGTGTTTTGCATGGCTATTGCCCTTTAAAGAATGGCCTGCTTCCCCGCAGAAAAGCAGGCCAGATGAGATCAATCGTGAACTTCGCCGGAACCACCGACGGCCACGACATTGAAAGGTTTGCCTTCGAGCGCGATTTCACGATCTTTTTCGAATGCAGCCGCCTTGATCACATGCAGACGGCTCTTCAACGGATCGCTGACAATGATGACATCCCCGGCGACGGCAATGCGCGGGCGTGGCAGGTTCCAATGACCATCCATGCTGTAGGGCTCGGTCAGCTTGAGCGATTTGTCGATCTTGGCTGTCACCACATTCAACCGGTGAAGCTGGCCGTCCTCGGTAAAGATATAGGCAAATTGCGGACGCGAAGAATCCACGGCAAAATGGACGCGGCGCGCCGGAAGTTCGATCCGGCGGAACGGATCGGCATTGCCGGGTTCAACCAGCACCACCGCCTGCAGACCGTAATTGCCGAGGAAATATTGCAGGCCTTTACCACCAAGCAGCGTGCTGACTTTTCCATCCGGAAGTGATTTCGAATAGGGCTGATGCTCGATTTCGGGCGCGCCATCACCCGATTTGACCAGAAGCAATCCGGTCTTGCAGGCAATAGCCAGAATATTGCCCGATGAAGCTTCGCCGTGCAGATCGGGGCATTCATGCAGCGACCCGATAGGGAACCCGTCACCGCCGAGAACCTTGATGCCAACGGGCAGTTCATCGACAGGCTTTTCGGGGTGCGGTTCGGTTACCAGAACCGTGTTTCCATAGGAAATAGCGACACCATGATGCGGCGAAGCGAGCTTGATGCTGCGAACCTCATTCTTACCTGCGAGAATATCCTTCTCCTTGACGACCTTGACCACGCCATCACCGTCGAAGAACTGCGCGATGTTGCCATTGTGATCGACGAAATGCGAAGGACGTTGTCCTTCCAGCTTCAGATCGAGCAGTTTCGGTGCTTCAACTTTGAGATCGCCATGGGCACCGTGGTCCTCCACTGCAATCCCCGTCGACAGGATTGCGACCTCAGCCCCATCCCGCTCAACGGCAAAAATGGTTTTCCCACTATCGGAAAGCGATAGGCCAGCCGGCGCTTTCACCTTGAACGTGTCGATGATTTTGCCGGTCTGCGGATCAAGCGCACGAATAGTCGGCTCCGCATGGTCAGAGACAAACAGTCTCCAGGCGGTCTGTTCCTCAGCCTCGGCAGGCAATGCAACACAACCAAATGCCATGGCGAGAGGCAGAACTGTTTTCAGATGTCGTGACATGCTTCTTCCTTTATGCGTCGTGGGAGTCCTGAACGTATAATGTAATAACATTACATCAATGCCAACGAAAAAAGCGGAGTCATCCCCGCTTTTTTCAATTCAATTCATCAACTGCCGATAATGGCCTTTTTGAACGCACTGATATTGTGATGCATCATGTCAATATAGGTGCTGGCACCTTCGCCCGGCTCCGACAATGCATCAGAAAACAGCGTACCGCCCACTTTCAGCTTTGTCTCGCTGGCGATCTGCTCGATCAGGCGCGGATTGGTGATGTTTTCCACGAAGATCGCCGAAGCTTTGTCTTCCTTGACCTGCTTGATCAGCGCCACAACATCAGCAGCGGAAGGCTCTGCATCGGTTGAAAGACCCTCCGGAGCAAGGAACTTGAGGCCATATGCATGTTCGAAATAGCCAAAGGCATCGTGCGACGTAATGATCAGGCGCTTTGATTCCGGAATGGAAGCAATGCCGGCCTTCACATCAACCTCGGTCTGATCAAGCTTCTTCGTATAGTCAGCACCATTCTTCGTGTAGGTGTCGCAGTTCGCCTTATCTGCATTGCAAAAAGCATCGACGATGTTCTTGACGTAGATTTTGGCATTGGCGATCGACTGAAAAGCGTGCGGATCAAAAGCGCCATGGTCATGATGTTCGGCACCGGCTTCCGCATGACCTTCTTCTTCCTGTGCCTTCAAAGGCTCAACACCTTTTGTCAGCTCGACAATCGTCGCCTTGGTGCCACTGGCTTCCACCAGACGCGGCAGGAAACCTTCAAATCCCAAACCATTGACCAGAACCACATCGGCTCCAGCCAGTGCAGCCGCATCCGATGGCTTTGGCTCATACACATGGCTGTCGCCATTCGGGCCAACCAGATTGACCAGCGAAATCTTATCGCCGCCGACATTCTTGGCGAAATCTTCAATGATGGAAAAGCTGGAAACAACTTTCAGGTTTGCAGCAAACGCCGAAGACGAACCCGCTCCCAGTAATAGTATAACACTCAAAGACGTAGCTAATTGAAGAGCTTTGCGCATGGATAGTCTCCTTGTTGTGATTAAGCGGTTCTGTGGCGATGCGAGCGCATGCGGCTGTTCACAATGCCGCGCGAGCCGATGACGATGGAGACGATATAGATCGCCCCCGAGGAAAGAATAATCGCCGGGCCGGATGGCAGGGCGAAATGATAGGAAATCAAAAGGCCCGCGACGCAGGACGCCATGCCGATCAGAATGGCCACGGCGCACATGGGACCAACACGAACAGTCCAGAAACGCGCTCCTGCCGCAGGCAGCATCATCAGGCCAACCGACAGGAGCGTGCCAAGTGCCTGAAAGCCACCGACGAGATTGAGAACAACCAGCGCCAGAAAGATGAAATGGACGGGCGTGCCGATACGACTGACCGAGCGCAGGAACAGCGGATCGAGACATTCGGCCACAAGACCACGCCAGAAAATGGCAAGGGTCACGATACTGACACCGCAGATCAGGCTGATAAGGCTTAAAGCATCATTGTTGAGCGCCAGCACGGTGCCAAACAACACATGCATCAGATCGACATTCGAGCCGCGCAGCGAAACGATCATCACACCCAGCGCAAGCGATATCAAATAGAAGGCAGCCATGGAGGCATCTTCCTTCTGGATCGTGAAGCGCGAAACCGCACCTGCTCCCAGCGCCACGATCACACCGGCGATCAGCCCGCCAATGGTCATCGGCACGATCTGCAACCCGTAGAGCAGAAACCCGGCAGCCGCGCCCGGCAAAATGGCATGGGACATGGCATCGCCAGTCAGGCTCATGCGACGCAGCATCAGGAACACGCCAACCGGGCATGAACTCAGCGACAGGGCAAGTGAGCCCAGCAGTGCGCGCTGCATGAAACTGTATTCGACAAAGGGCGCAATCAGGAAATCATACATTGTCTGGATCATGCCCCGTTCACGCGGCCACGGTCATGATCATCATTATGCGCATGGTGCTTGTGGTCATGCCCATGCGCATGATCGTGACCATGATGTTCCACCGGCGACGATGTCTCGTCATCCTCGCACCAGGGCGCGCCCTCCGCCCATGCCTCGTGGAATTGCCGCGCATGCAGCAGATTCTCAGGACGAAGCGTCTCCTTGGAAGCACCCCATGCGATAGGCTTGCGCGCCAGCAGCAGTGTCTCGGGAAAATGTTCCCGCACCAGATCAAGATCATGCACCACGACCATGATGGTGCGCTTCTCGCCATGCCAGCGCTTGATCAGGGCGATGAGATCGCCGACCGTCTTGGCATCAATGGCGTTGAATGGCTCATCCAGCAGGATCAGGTCTGCATCCTGCACCAGCACCCGGGCAAACAGAGCACGCTGCAATTGCCCGCCCGACAGACTGTCGATAGGGCGCTTTTCAAAGCCGCCCAGCCCAACCCCCATCAGAGCCTTGGAAACCTGCTCACGATCATCTGATGTAAAGCGGCCAAGCAGACCGCGCTTGGGCCAAAGCCCGAGCGAAACAAGATCGATGACACGCGCCGGAAAAGACCGGTCAAGTTCCGACTGCTGCGGCAGGTAAGCAACCCGGACGCCCTTCTCCACCACAACCGAACCGGACATCGGCTTGAGAACGCCGACAATGCCCTTCATGAGCGTCGACTTGCCCGAACCATTCGCACCAACGACAGCCGTGAGCGAACCACGCTCAACCACCCCGTTCAGGTGGTGGACCGCCGGGTGACTGCGATACCCAAGGGTAAGGTCACGAAAGGTCAGGCATTGGTCAGTCATTCTCTATCCGCATACACAGGGGTGCTGAAATTCAACCGGTTGCAATCTTTGGCACCCTTCTTGACGTCTCGATATGTGATGTTATTACATTAGTCAACAATGGCGAATTTGAGAACACACGAAATTTACTTATCCACTGGCAGTCACAGAAAGCATTCCCTATCTCTTGGACAAGAACTTTTTACGAAAAGAGACTTGTTTGCGGCCATTTCACGCGGTAGCTGCATTGAAGTGTACTTTCAGGAGGCTTGACAGAATGACAACCGCCCATACGCATGAGCTGACAAAGAACCAGACGCTGGTTTTCAACGCGTTGTCTCGTGCGGACGGTCCATTGAGCGCCTACACAATTCTCGACCAGTTGCGCGGCGATGGTTTCCGCGCGCCGCTGCAGGTTTATCGCGCGCTGGAAAAACTGCTCGACTATGGCATGGTTCATCGTCTTGAAAGCATCAATGCCTTTGTTGCCTGCGCCCATCCCCATAGCCACAGCCATGGTCACACTCATGGCATGATTGCTTTCGCCATTTGCGAGAAATGCGGTCAGGTTTCAGAATTTTCCGATGACGTTATCACCCAGCGCGTCCGGCAATGGACGACGGATAACGCTTTCAAGCCCAGCAAGACAACCATCGAAATTCGCGGCGTCTGCGCCAGTTGCGGCACGGCCTGACCTCCAGAGCCTTTCCGGCTTAAATAGAACCGTTCGACCGGAAAGACTCTTGAATCAAGCTTTGTAGGCGCGCAGAAACATATCCACGCCTGCGGTCACGGTCTTGCGGATTTGCTCTGGCTCGGGTTCCTGCACCATATGCCCGAACAGGCGGCGGCGCAGCAGACCCGAGTGAAAAAGATCCGAAAGCTGGTAGGCCGCGATTTCCGTATCATCAATGGCAAGAAGTCCCGCAGCAACATGTTTGTCGAGCAGCGCGCGCATAAGCGCCAGGCCTTTTTTCGGACCCTTTTCGTAAAAACTGCAGCTCATGGACGGCATGCGCTCGGCCACGCCGATAACAACGCGCTGCGCCTGAATACCAACATTTGATGTAATCAGCGTTGACAGCGATATACCAAACTGGATCAGCGCTTCGCGCAGATTGGGATTGGTTTCCAGTGCATGATAAATGCCCTCGAACAGCGCATTCTTGTACTGGTTGCACAGTTCTATGAACAGCTCTTCCTTATTGTCGAAGTAAACATAGATCGTGCCTTTGGAAACACCGGCTTCACGGGTAATGTCGTTCATGCTGGCCGCATCGAAACCCATCTGCGAAAAAACGCGATTGGCCCCATCAAGAATCTGCTGCCGTTTGACCGGGTCCTGTCCGGCCGCCATACGGCCGGGGCGCTCTAAAGTGGTCATGCCTGGGTCAACAACGGATGCCTTGGTAGACGACATATTAGTCACATTTCCTCATTTTCGATTCTTTTTCGAACCAACCGGTTCGATCCACTTGATATGCACTTAGATTTGCGCTATGTCAACGATCGAACCGATTGGTTCAATCAATTTTCCGAGTGACCATCTCTAGAAAGAGCGTCCCATGTCCGCGCCGAAATCCACCAATGAGGCCGAAATCCGTCAGTTCCCCACATCCGCTCCTGCTTCCAAGGTGGAAGTACCGGTAACGGATGAAGCCCCGCAACACGATGTTGTGACCGCGGCCCCGGCTCCGACCAAGCCAAAGCGCTCTGTAAAGAGCTTTGTGCTCCCTGTCATCATCATTGCCGCAGTTGGCGCTGGTGCATGGTATGGCCATGAATGGTGGACAACAGGCCGCTTCATGGTCTCGACCGATGATGCCTATATTCAGGGCGATATCACGGCAATTGCACCGAAAATCACCGGCTATATCGATACGATCAATGTGGTAGCCAACCAGCGCGTCAAGGCGGGTGATCCATTGGTCACACTTGATAATGGCGATTACACGATTGCCGAAAAGCAGGCCGAAGCCCAGATCGCCACGCAGCGCCTGACGCTTCAGCGTATCGAAGCCCAGACCGAAGCGGCAAAAGCCTCTGTCCAGCAGGTTCAGGCCGGTAAAGTTGCCGCACAGGCTGTTCTGACCAATGCGGAAGCCGCGTCCACCCGCGCCAGCCAGCTGCATGCCACACGGTTTGCCTCCCAGTCACAGCTTGATGATGCAACGGCTGCACTTGATCAGGCCAAGGCCAATCTCGTTTCCGCCGATGCCCAGATCGCAGCAGCGGTTGCCAATGTCGGCGTGCTTGAGGCCCAGTACAAGGAAGCAGAAGGCTCCATCGCCTCGCTGCAGCTTGCCAAGGACAAGGCCGCCCGCGATCTCGGCTTCACGATTATCCGCGCCCCGCTTGACGGTGTCGTCGGCAACCTTTCCGCCAAGAAAGGCGATCTTGTCAGCCCCGGCCAGCGTCTGGCGGCCCTTGTCCCTGTTGATGCGCTTTATATCGACGCGAACTACAAGGAAACGCAGCTGCGCGACATCGTACCGGGCGAAAA
The DNA here is from genome assembly GCF_052113785.1 of Phyllobacterium sp. TAF24. NCBI lineage: Bacteria > Pseudomonadati > Pseudomonadota > Alphaproteobacteria > Hyphomicrobiales > Phyllobacteriaceae > Phyllobacterium > Phyllobacterium sp. TAF24. The sequence goes on from NZ_JBFRDN010000021.1 coordinate 86,839, forward strand.
GGTTCGCGTGCGGGTTGATGCACTATCAGGCGATACGTTTGAAGGCACGGTTGCTTCCATCGCGCCTGCATCGGGCGCCGTGTTCTCGCTGCTTCCAGCTGAAAACGCCACGGGCAACTTCACCAAGGTTGTTCAGCGCGTACCGGTTCGCATCGCCCTGCCTGCCGACGTTCTGGCAAGCGGCAAACTACAGGCGGGTCTCAGCGTCATCGTTGACGTCGACACGCGCACAGCGCCGACCAAGTAAACAAACCCAGCACCGGGCCAAAGATCATGTCGAGCACCACAGCAGGCGGAAAGCCAATGGCACCCGCCGTACCGTCCGACCATATTGATCCGAAAAAAGCCATCGCCTTCGTGGCGATGGTGTTCGGCATGTTCATGGCCATTCTCGATATTCAGATCGTCTCGGCATCCCTTGCTGAAATTCAGGCGGGTCTGAGCGCCAGTTCCGACGAGATTTCGTGGGTTCAGACTTCCTATCTCATCGCCGAAGTCATTATGATCCCGCTCTCAGGCTTTCTCGGACGGCTTCTGTCGACGCGGGTTCTGTTCACTTTTTCCGCTGCCGGGTTCACCTTGGCCAGTATTCTTTGCGCAACGGCGACAAACATCGACCAGATGATCGTCTACCGCGCCATTCAGGGCTTTATCGGCGGTGGCATGATCCCCAGCGTGTTCGCCGCGGCCTTTACCATCTTCCCGCCATCCAAGCGCTCGATTGTCTCGCCGATCATCGGCCTTGTCGCAACGCTGGCACCAACAATCGGACCGACTGTCGGCGGCTATCTCAGCCACGCCTTCTCCTGGCATTGGCTGTTCCTCGTCAACGTTATCCCCGGCATTATCGTTGCATTTGCCGCCTGGAACCTCATCGACTTCGACAAGGGCGACAAGTCTCTCTTCAGCAAGTTCGACTGGTGGGGCCTTGCCGGTATGGCAGCCTTCCTTGGCTCGCTTGAATATGTGCTCGAAGAAGGTCCGCGCAATGACTGGTTGCAGGACAACTCGATCTTCTTCTTTGCCATTGTTCTGGTTGTTGGTGCTGTCCTTTTCTTTTATCGGGCCTTTACCGCGGAGGAGCCGATTGTCGATCTGCGCGCCTTCAAGAACCTGAATTTCGCTTTTGGATCGGTGTTTTCCTTCATCATGGGTGTCGGCCTTTACGGCCTGACTTATCTCTATCCTGTCTATCTCGGCCGGATCAGGGGATATGACGCGCTGATGATCGGCGAAGCACTGTTTGTCAGCGGCCTTGCCATGTTCATGACCGCACCGGTTGCAGGTTTCCTGTCCACCCGGATGGACCCGCGTCTGATGATGATGATCGGCTTCCTCGGCTTTGCCGCTGGTACATGGACCATGACGGGTCTGACCGCCGACTGGGACTTCTATGAGTTGCTGGTGCCGCAGATTCTGCGCGGCTGCTCGCTGATGCTGTGCATGGTGCCGATCAACAATCTGGCACTTGGCACACTGCCGCTCTCCCGCCTCAAGAACGCATCAGGGCTGTTCAACCTGACCCGTAACCTCGGCGGTGCCGTTGGCCTTGCGGTGATCAACACGGTTCTGACCGATCGCGGCATCCTGCATTATGCGCAGCTTTCGGAAAATGTCCGCTGGGGCAATCCGGAAGCCGAAGACCTGATGGCCAGCATGACCAAGAATTTCCAGTCCCACGGGATCGATGGTCAGACCGCAGCACTTAGCCGGATTTCCGCAATGGTACACCAGCAGGCAACGCTGATGTCGTTTATGGATGTCTTCTACATCCTGACAATGTTGTTTGCCACGCTCGCACTTTTTGCTGTGATGATGCGCAAACCTGTAGCGGCTGGTGGCGGTGGTGGTGGCGGGCATTAGGGCGCAGCCCTATGTGGCCTGTTCACCGGTAAGGCGGCTCGACCAGTCCTCTACCCTGCCACTCGCCAAGCGCCGCTCCGCATAGCGGCGCCATCCATCGGGAAGCCGCTCCAGCGCCGCCATCTGCGCCAGCTCTTCCCGGTTCATGGTATCAATGTAAAGTGTGCGCCACAGCCGGTGAATGGTCCACTCAGGTGATGTCCTGTCGACGAGCGTGAGCGTATCTTCAGGCGCAACATAGCCGGTTTCAACAACCCGGTAATACCAGCCTGTTCTGCCTGTCTTCTGGACACGCATGGACATATCGGCAATGCCAAAACGGCTGTTGAGTTTCCAGCATGGCTGGCGTCCCTGCGAGACTTCAACCCTTGCGCCACCAAGTTGGAAAACATCGCCAAGGGCGACATTTGTCTCATCGAGACCGGTGGTCGATATGTTCTCGCCGAATGCTCCGGCCCCTTCAAGAAGAGATACCGCGCCAATATCCGAGACCCATTTCTCATAATGATCGAAGGGGTAATGGTGCACGGCCTTGTCAACGCCGCCATGGCGTTTCAGATCGCCCTGTGCATCGCCTTCAAGACCGGTATTGCTCAACCAGAGACGTTTTCTGACCGGCTTTTTGGCGATACCGCTTGGCACTTTCTTCTCACCGAGTGGAGCAAGCGTGCCGACAAGGACTTCAATTGTGCAATCTTTGATGGTCATGATGCCCGTTTCCGTAGCAGGGTTTGCCAGAAAATACGACCCCGCCCGCAATGACAACGCGGTGAACAACACGGAAGAATGGTCTTCTCCTGCTCCCGCCAATACCCGGATTCTTGAAAAATAATGTTAGTCTACTAACAGGAATTTTCGCAACTTGAACCGACCCTGTGGATGGCAATGTCGCAGGAAATCAAATGCGACATTATTTATTCGGCTAACTGACGCACCCACCAATCTTTCTGTCGTTATTGGAGCAATTCAACGGCCAACGCAACCGGCAATAGAATTCCGCCCGCTGCGAATTGCTAAGCCGCCAAAAAAATGTTTCACTTCCCGTTACTGCTCAGGGAAAGACGTTCGCGGGCCTGTCATCTAACTGACATGAGAGCCCTATATCGGGAGGCAGGAACGTCGAAAAAAGAGCCAATGACGTTTGTCGCTTAAACAGGGGTGTTAAAATGGTTGCTACAACAAAACGCTTGCTCTCTCTATCCACAGCTCTGCTGTTCGCAAGCACCACGCTTTCGTTCGCGGACGCACCGGCTGAGCTGGTTGCGGCTGCAAAGAAGGAAGGCGCGCTGACCACGATTGCTTTGCCACATGACTGGTGCGGCTATGGTGACATCATTGCCGGCTTCAAGGCAAAGTATGGTTTGACAGTCAACGAACTCAATCCGGATGCCGGCTCGAAAGACGAAGTCGAAGCCATCAAGGCAAACAAGGACAATAAGGGCCCTCAGGCTCCTGACGTCATCGACGTCGGTCTTTCCTTCGGCCCAGATGCCAAGGCAGCCGGTCTGACACAGCCCTACAAGGTTTCCACATGGGATTCGATCCCGGCTGAACTGAAGGATGCCGACGGTCATTGGTATGGCGACTATTATGGCGTTATGTCGCTCGAAGTGAACACAGACATCGTCAAGAATGTACCAAAGGATTGGGCTGACCTGCTCAAGCCTGAATATGCCAATTCCGTTGCGCTTGCCGGTGATCCGCGCGCTTCGAACCAGGCAATCCTCGCCGTTCAGGCAGCTGGTGCATCAACAGGTGCAAAGCCCGGCGCTGCTGCTGCCGAAGCTGGCCTGAAGTATTTTGCCGATCTCAACAAGGCAGGCAATTTCGTACCGGTTATCGGCAAGTCGGGCACATTGGCCCAGGGCGCAACCCCAATCATCATCAACTGGGATTATAACGCTCTGACCGGTCGTGACACACTCAAGGGCAACCCGCCTGTTGAAGTTGTTGTTCCCACAACGGGCGTTCTTGCCGGTGTTTATGTTCAGGCAATCAGTGCCTATGCACCGCATCCGAATGCAGCCAAGCTCTGGATGGAATATCTCTATTCCGACGAAGGTCAGGTTGGTTACCTCAAGGGTTATTGCCATCCGTCGCGTTTCCAGGATCTGGTAAAGAACAACAAGGTACCAAAGGAAGTCCTCGACAAGCTTCCCCCAGCAGCAGCCTATGAAAAGGCTTTCTTCCCGACGCTTGATGAACAGGCTGCCGCCAAGGAAGTCATCACCAAGGGCTGGGACAAGGTTGTTGGCGCCAACGTCAAGTAATCTCTGAACATGGAATCCCCGTGGAAACATCCGCGGGGATTCCGTTTTTCAGAACCCGGCTGTTATCGCCGGGATTGACGGTTCGTTTGTTCGCTTCGCAAAATGGGCGGCAGCGGATATATTGTAGCGAAGAAAGCGGTCTGCAAAGCATATGAGCGCGATTTCAGAAGCAAACACCCCATCTGCCCCCCCTGCCGCCGTTCAGGAGCGCAAGCGACTGTCGCTCGATTGGCTTGGCGTGATGCCGTTCATCATCTTCGCGGTGATGTTTCTGGTTCTGCCGACGATCTATCTTGTGGCTGGCGCATTTCAGGATGCGCAGGGCAATCTCACCCTTGCCAATATCGGCAACCTTTTTCAGGCGTCCATCATAGATGCCTATGTCATATCAATCAAAATCTCGCTGACCTCGGCGCTTTTGGGTGCGTTGATTGGCTTCTGCATTGCCGCAGCGATCACCCTCGGCGGTCTGCCCAGCTGGATTCGCGCTCCGCTGATGACCTTCTCCGGTGTCGCATCGAATTTTGCCGGTGTTCCGCTGGCCTATGCCTTCCTGTTTACATTGGGGCGCACGGGACTGGTCACTTATCTGCTGGTCAATGTTTTCGGCTTCAACCTCTACGCCCATGGCTTCAATCTCTTGAGCTTCTGGGGTCTGACGCTGACCTATCTCTACTTCCAGATTCCCCTGATGGTTCTCATCATCACCCCGGCGCTTGACGGGTTGAAGCGGGAGTGGAAGGAAGCCGCCCTTATTCTCGGTGCCACCAGCCCGCAATATTGGCGCATGGTGGCATTTCCGATCCTTTGGCCTGCCCTGCTCGGCACTATTCTCCTGCTTTTCGCCAATTCCTTCGGCGCCATCGCAACAGCCTACGCCCTGACGGGATCATCACTCAGTATCGTTCCCATCGTTCTTTATGCGCAAATCCGCGGCGACGTCCTGCAGGACCCGCAGCTTGGTTTTGCGCTGGCTTTCGGCATGATCGTCATCACCGGTATTTCCAACGGCATTTACATCTGGATGCGCGCCCGCAGTGAACGGTGGCTGAAATGAAGAAAACCAACCGCATCTGGTCCTGGCTCGCGCTCGCCTTCGGCATTCTCTATTTTGCTTTGCCATTGATAGGATTGCTTGAATTTTCTCTGCGCATGCGGCGCGGCACCTATTCGCTCGATGCCTATTGGGTTGTGCTGGCTGACCCCGGATTTCAGGCAACCTTTGCCTATTCGGTGGTCATGGCCATCGCCACCATTATCGTTGGCGTTGTTCTGGTTGTTCCAACCGCCTATTGGGTGCGTCTGCGGTTACCCGGCTGGCGGCCATTCATCGAGTTCATAACGCTGCTGCCGTTGGTTATCCCGGCAATCGTTATCGTCTTTGGCTATATCAGGCTCTACAATACCTCATCGATGCTGCCACTCACAGGCTCGGCGATGGGAACAAATATCCTTCTCGTTTTCGGTTATACGACGCTGGCCCTGCCCTATATGTACCGCGCCGTCGATACGGGCCTTGGCGCCATCGATATCCGCACCATGACGGAAGCCGCCGAAAGCCTTGGTGCAAGCCGGGTAACCATCATGTCGCGCATCATTCTTCCCAATGTGCTTGTCGCGGTTCTGTCGGGCGCATTCTTGACCTTTGCCATCGTCATCGGTGAATTCACCATGGCGGCACTGCTCAACCGGCCAGCTTTCGGCCCGTTCCTGCAGCTGATGGGTGCCAACCGGGCTTATGAGCCAGCGGCTCTATCGGTTATTTCGTTCGCCATTACCTGGGTCTGTATGGGGCTTATCCAGGTCGTAACCCGTTTCAACAAATCCCTCGCGGCAACAAAGCGATAATCGGGAACCTAGCCAATGTCATTTCTCACCATCAGCCATTTGAAAAAGAGTTTTGGAGCCACCACGGTGGTTCACGATTTCAATCTTGATATCGAGAAGGGTGAGTTCATCTCTTTCCTCGGCCCCAGTGGCTGCGGCAAGACGACGGTTCTGCGCATGGTGGCCGGGTTCGAAACGCCAAGCTCCGGCATCATCAGCATTGGCGGCAAGGACGTCGTCAACCTCAAGCCGAACCAGCGCAATATCGGCATGGTGTTTCAGGCCTATGCCCTCTTCCCCAACATGACAGTGGCGCAGAATGTCGCCTTTGGTCTGAAGGTCGCCAAGAAGCCGCAAGCCGAAATCAACGCGACGGTGCATGAGATGCTTTCGCTGATCAAACTCGATCATCTTGCTGAACGTTTCCCCTATCAACTGTCAGGCGGTCAGCAGCAGCGCGTTGCGCTCGCCCGCGCGCTTGCCACCAAGCCGCAGGTTCTGCTGCTTGACGAGCCGCTGTCGGCGCTCGATGCAAAAATCCGTGTTTCCCTGCGCGAAGAAATCCGCGCGATCCAGCGCAAGCTTGGCATCACCACAATTTTCGTCACCCATGATCAGGAAGAAGCTCTGTCGATCTCCGACCGCATCGTCGTTATGTATGAAGGCCGCGCCGAACAGGTTGGTACACCATTCGAGATTTATAACCAGCCGGCGACACGCTTCGTGGCTTCCTTCGTTGGCACGCTGAACACGCTGGATGCTGTCGTGCGCGATGCGGCAACAGGCGTTATCACCGTCGACGGCAAGGACGTCTCGATTGGCTTGAAGCGCCTCAATGGCCACAAAACGGGCGATAAGATTTCCCTCGCCGTGCGCCCGGAAGCCGTCAGTCTTGGCGAAGCAACCGACAAGCGTGAAACAACGCTCGACGGCCGCATCAACAGCGTGCACTTCCTCGGCTCAGTCATCCGCATCCGCGCATCGCTTGGCGAAAACATCGTCTCGTTCGACACGTTCAACAACCCAAGCGCCCCGCCACCCACACCGGGCGAAGACGTCAAGGTCAGCCTCGCCGCCAAGGATTTGCTGGTTCTGGAGCATTAGGAATTTCCAGCGATTAGCACACGGTTCCAGCTGTGAATCTCGCGATGTACACAACCGATTTGGTGCTCGGCTAAGCGGATGTAATCATATGGTTGCAATCGACGTTGTTGAAGCTGTAGCCAATTATCAACTCTGGTGGAAAGCTTGGAGCTTGGCCGCGAGAGGAAATCATTCTGACGCGTAATGGGATGCCCGTTGCCAAACTTATCCCGTTCCCGGCTCCCACGCGTGTTGAAGCAGCACGGCACATCCTTGCTGGTCTCAACCTGCCAAAAACTGTCGACGAATTTAATGCCGGTGATGAAGATCTTGCGGATTTATTCCGCTGAATGCTTGCGTGGCGGAATTGCCATGAGCAGCATGACACCGAGGTTAATTGCGAAGAAAATGCCAAAGGTCTCGAGGGTTTCATCAATCGGTAAACCGGGTTTCCAAGCATAGACGGTAAACCACGCTGGAAACGCCAGCGCCTCGAAAAAGCGGTATATGAACAGTCTTGGCCAGGATTCGGTATCGGACTTCGAAAAGCTCTTACCGGTTCGCCCCCAACCCATCGTAACAACCACGTAGAGACCAGAAGCAAGGGTTTTTATCAGAGCAAGACCGGCTGAATCACCCTGCAAATAGGTTGCGCCTCCCATGACGGCCATGAATGTTATGCACAGCAGCAGCTTTCCCCATATAGGCGGAATTTTGCGTATCCCGATCATCAGTCTCGATAGACCCTCTGTCACTTCTTTTCATCAAAAATAATATCAGATGCGTCGACAAAAACTATACGACTCTAGTCGCATATGGCGGCTTCATCCTTGTACAAAAAAGGGCGCCTCCCGGCGCCCTTTCGCTTGTTCTTCCGCGTGGCTTCAATCAGCCTTCAATCGCTTCATCCAGCAGTTTCAGCACTGCTTTCTTTGTCAGTTTGACCGGGTTACCGCCTGCAGTCGGATCGACTATGGCCATGTCGGCAATCAGCTCTTTCTGCTTTTTGCTCATGCTCAGATCCTTGATCAGGCCGGGCAATGTGTGCGGCACTTTCAGCTCTTTGCGCAGCCTGATGATCGACTTGGCAAAGCCATCGAACCCACCCTTGATACCGATATAGTTGGCGAGCCGTCCAATGCGCTCCTCCACCGCATCGCGGTTGAACGCCAGCACATAGGGCATGAACACCGCATTGGTCATGCCGTGATGGGTATCATAAAGCGCACCAATTGGATGCGACAGGGAATGGATCGCGCCGAGACCTTTCTGGAAGGCCGTAGCACCCATCGCAGCGGCACTCATCATATGCGCCCGAGCCGTCAAATCCTTGCCATTGGCATAGGCTTTCGGCAGATTTTCGAAGACGAGGCGAATGCCTTCAACGGCGATACCATCGGCCATCGGGTGATAGCCCGGTGCGCAATAAGCCTCCAGGCAATGCGCCAGCGCATCCATGCCAGTGCCTGCCGTGATGAAGGCGGGCATACCGACAGAGAGTTCCGGATCGGCGATAACAATCGCTGGTAGAAGTTTTGGATGGAAGATGACCTTCTTGGTGTGGGTCTCTTCATTGGTGATGACACCGGCGCGGCCAACCTCGGAGCCCGTCCCCGCCGTTGTCGGCACCGCGATGATCGGCGCAATCACATCGCTGTTGGCGCGGGTCCACCAGTCGTCCACATCCTCAAAATCCCAGACCGGCCGGGTCTGGCCCGCCTGAAAGGCAATGAGCTTGCCAAGGTCAAGCGCCGAACCGCCGCCAAAGGCGATAACGCCGTCATGCTTGCCCTTCTTGAACACGGCAATACCGGCGGTCAGGTTGGATTCAACCGGGTTCGGTTTTACCTCGGAGAAAACACCATAGGGGATTTTCGCATCATCGAGGATTTTCAGCGTGCTTGCCACAACGGGAAGTTTGGCAAGGCCGGGATCGGTGACGAAAAGCGGCTTCTTGATGCCGGTTGCTTCGAGAACCTCAGGCAGTTCCTTGATGCGGCCCGCACCGAAGCGAACGGTGGTCGGATAGTTCCATTTGGAAATCAGCTTGCTCATTGTGTGTCTCTTTCAGAAAGTCAGATCGCTTCGCGCAGGTGGAAGGATTTTGGTCGGGTCAGATTGCCATAACCGATTGCAGACATGGCACCGCCCTTGCCGGTTTCCTTGACGCCGGTCCACACCAGTGCCGGATCGATATAGTCGCAGCGGTTCATGAACACCGTACCGGTTTCGATCCTGTCACCAATATCAGCGGCCCGGTCCGTGTCAGTGGTCCAGAGCGAAGCCGTCAGCCCGTACTGGCTGTCATTCATCAGCGCCAAGGCTTCCTCGTCATTGCGCACCTTCATGATGCCGACAATGGGGCCAAAGCTTTCCTCACGCATCACACTCATCTGGTGATCAACACCGGTGAGCACTTCGGGCGCAAGATAGGGCGATCCCGCCTTGTCATTGGCAACGCTCATATTGACATGCGCCTTTGCACCCTTGCGCAAGGCTTCCGCCTTCTGCTCGCGGATCAGTTCGGCAAAGCGTGTCTGCGCCATCGGTCCCATAGTCGTTGCCGCATCCAGCGGATTGCCGACCACATACTGCTTGGTGAGGTCAATAAAGCCATCAACAAAACGGTCATAGACATCCGCATGCACATAGATGCGCTCAATACCGCAGCAGCATTGGCCGGAGTTGAAGAAAGCGCCATCGACCAGATTGGCAACGGCGTGATCCAGATTGACATCCGGCAACACATAGGCCGGGTCCTTGCCGCCAAGCTCAAGCCCGAGCGTCATGAATGTCCCCGCAGCCGCCTTCTCGATGGCGCGCCCACCACCGACGGAGCCGGTGAAATTGACATGATCAATGCGGCCCGAACCCAAAAGCTTTTCGGTCTGCGCATGGCCAAGCACAATGTTCTGGAACACACCCTTCGGCAATCCGGCCTTTTCGAAAGCCTGCGCAAAGCGCTCGCCGACCAGCAACGTCTGCGCCGCGTGTTTGAGGATGACGGTGTTGCCAGCCATCAGCGCCGGGATGATCGTGTTGACTGCTGTGAGGTAGGGATAATTCCATGGCGCAATGACCATGACGACACCAAGCGGCACGTGCTTGATGTAGCGGCGAAAACCCGGTCTGTCGTTTTCAATGATAGGCGCAAGCGCCTGTTCAGCAATCTTGACCATATAACGCGTGCGCTCTTCAACGCCGCCCTTTTCCCCGCCGTAACGCACAGGACGGCCCATCTGCCATGCGATTTCAGGCACGATCTCGTCGTTCATAGCAAGCAGTGCATCCAGTGCCGCAAGGCAGAGCTGGCCGCGCTCGGCAATGCTCGTTTGCGACCAACTTACCTGCGCCAGCTTTGCCGCTTCCACGGCAGCATCAATGGCCTTGTCCGTTGCAATGGGGCGTTCCGCATAAATGGAACCGTCAATGGGGGTGATCAGTTTGACCATCTCGGTCATGGGGAAACCTCTAGTCTGTGTTTTTTAAAACTGGACCTGTCCCGCAACTTGAAATCGCGGGACAGGCTTTTGGTGTGATCTTCAATACCGTTCGAAACCGCGATGCAACTCCCAATCGGTGACGCGGCGGTCATATTCGAACTGTTCCCACTTGGCGGTGTGCACATAGTGCTCCACCACATCTTCGCCGAGTGCCGTTTTGAGCATTTTCGACTTGGCCAGCGTGTCGGTGGCTTCACGCAAAGTCTTTGGAATTTCGCGCAGCTTGGCGCCGCCATAGGCATCGCCCTGAAATGGCTTGTCGAGTTCAAGCTTTTCATCAATCCCCGCCAGACCCGAGGCAATCAGACCGGCAAAGGCGAGATAGGGATTAAGGTCTGCACCGCCGATACGGCATTCAATACGGATGCCCTTGGTGCCCTCACCGCACAGGCGGAAACCCGCCGTCCGGTTGTCGAGGCTCCAGACATTTTTCGTCGGCGCGAATGTACCCGCCTGAAAGCGCTTGTAGGAGTTGATATAGGGCGCGAGGAAGAAGGTGAAATCGTCGGCATATTTCAGCTGCCCGGCCACCCATTGCCGCATTAGCGGCGACATGGTGTGTTCCGCCTTCTTGTCGAAAAACAGCGGCGTCTTGCCATCGGCACTCCACAGGGAATTGTGGACATGGCTGGAGCTACCGGCCAGTGAATAATCATATTTGGCCATGAAGGTGATCGCCTTGCCCATCTGGGTGGCAATTTCCTTGCAGCCGTTTTTCATGACGACATGACGATCCGCCATTTCAAGCGCTTCGGCATAGCGCACATTGATTTCTTCCTGACCCGGACCCCACTCGCCCTTGGAATTTTCGACAGGAATACCCGCATCAAACAGACCATTGCGGATGGCGCGCATAACGGCGTCTTCCTTGGTGGTCATCTGGATCACATAATCCTGAATGTAGGGGGAAGCAGTGCTCATGCCCTTCCAGTGTTTGGCCCGGGCGCTCTCATAGGTTTCGTCAAAGAGATAGAATTCCAGCTCCGACGCAAAATAGGCGAGATAGCCACGCTCTTTCAGTCGTGCGAGCTGACGCTTCAGGATTGCGCGCGGCGAATGGGCGAGGTCCTCATGATGGTGATGATCGAGAATATCGCACAGGACCAGCGCACATTTTTCCAGCCATGGAATATGGCGGATGGTGGAAAGGTCAGGCTTGATGACAAAGTCGCCATAGCCCTGTTTCCAGCTGGCAGCCTTGTAGCCGGGCACCGGCTCCATATCGATATCGTTGGCCAAAAGATAGTTGCAGCCATGGGTCTCGTCATGGGCAGATTCGACAAAAAAGCTCGCATGAAAGCGCTTGCCGATCAGGCGGCCCTGCATATCGACGAAGCAGGCCAGCACCGTGTCTATTTCGCCATTGGTAACGTGGCGCTTTAATTCGTCGAAACTCCAATGTCCGGGCATTATCATCTATCCTCAAGCAGAAATGTGATCAGGGTCAAAAATCAGGGCAACCGGCGCAAGCCGGTCGCCCCATCTTGCAATCAGCCTCTTTCACCAACAGCCTTTTCGGCAGCGGCAATTTCAGCGGCGCGCTTGGCCACGGCATCGCCAATGGGCGGACCCTGAAAGCGGCGGCGTTCAAAGCCGAACCAGACAATGGCCGTCACGATAAGGAAGCCCACGGTGATGTAGAGCGCACCTTCGTTTGGTGCCTGAATACCAAGGATGAAGATCAGAGCCATTGCCACTATCGAGAGAACTGCAAACAACTTGAATCTGCCCTCGCCCATGTCCCATGGCCCCATCTTGTTCCATTTCGGCGTACCCCAGGCAAACAGGCCAAGCGCGATTGGAATAGCGAAGGAGAAGAACAGGAAGATCACTGTACAGGAAACAACGATCGTATAGACCTTGGTCTCACCGAATGGGATCAACGACGACAACCAAACGAAAAGAACAGCAAGCGTTGAGCCTGTCCAGATAGCAGTGACCGGCGTCCGGTATTTCGGATTAACTGTGGAAAGCGCCTTGGATGCTGGAAGCCCCTTGTCACGGGCAAAAGCAAAGATCATGCGTGACACTGAAGTCACTGTAGCAAGGCCGCAAAGAAACTGGGAAAGGAAAATCATGAAGTACAGGATGTTCTTTACCAGCGGGTTGACCTGTTCATTCATTGCCCAGAAGAACACATTCCAACCCTGTGCGGCGGCTGTGTCCATGTTCGGGATCATCAACACAAATGAGCAAAGCATGATGTAGCCGAAAACTGCCGACCACAACACGGATGAGATCATGCCACGCGGAACAGAATGCGCAGCACGGACGGTTTCTTCCGAAGTATGTGCCGAAGCGTCGTATCCGGTGATTGTATAGATCGGCAGCAATAGCCCGAGGAGGAAAACCCATAGACCCGAATTTGTTGGCCAGACACTTCCGCCAGCTTCTCCCGAGTAATTAGAAAATGTGAAAAGCCGAGCAAAATCATAGCTATCGGCGACGACAAGACACGTTACTGACAAGGCAATTGCGGTTACAAAGATCAGATAGCCGGAAAAATCCGTCAACTTGGCGGTAAGGCCAATCCCCATGTGATTGATCAGGGCCTGAATGCCAGTCAGAATGATTAAGAATATCACTTGCGTTGTGATTGTATCGACAAGGCCAAAATATCCGCCGAATGCACCAAGGAAGAAGGAATAGGTACCGGCATTGATGGCACCCAAAACGGTGATGAGACCGAGGAGGTTGAACCATGCGGTCAGCCAGCCCGTGCCGCGATTGCCGAGGATTGAGCCCCAGTGATAGAGCCCACCTGCTGTCGGATAGGCCGAGCTGATCTGCGCCATGGCAATGGCGAAAACCGCCGAGACAAGACAGCCGAGCGGCCAGCCGATGCCGATAGCAGCACCACCGGCACCGGAGGTTGCCTGCGCCAGCGAATTGATACCGCCGGACAGAATGCAGATAATCGAAAATGAAATGGCAAAGTTTGAGAAACGGCTCATGCGCCGTTCCAGTTCCTGGGCATATCCCATGCCGTGGAGGACTTTGGTGTCCTCCGACTTATCAACATCAGTATAATCTTGGTGTGTCATCGTACTCACGTTCCCCGTTATTTTTGAGAGATTTCTAACGTCAGATACCAGTCATTCAGCGTGTGTTTGCCGCCYTCCCCATGATGGAAAGCGGCCCTTGGGCAATTTCCTTCAAAAGGACCGAGAGTATCCCGGCCCATGTTTTTTCTTCTTTTGTATTGGTGATGAGATCGTTGCGGATCTCGATCATGACTGCCGCAAGTCCATGCGCGGAGGCATGGCGTTCCAGCGTGTAATAGACCCGGTCAGCGGGCGAATAGGGCTCGTTGATACCGACGCGGAATTGATCCAGTGCCTGCAAGCCCGCAATCAGCGGCGCGGCGACCTGATCATATTCGTCATGGATGATGCCGATGTGCCAGGGGCGTTCGACGCCGCGATAGACAGGCGTGAACGAATGCACCGCGACATAAACAGGTGCAGGGAAACCCTTCGCCACACGCGCCTTTGCCAATTGTTCAATCGCCTGATGATAGGGCTGATGGGATAGCGCTATGCGACGCTGCTTCTCTGCCTCGTCCAAATCCACATTATCAGGAACGCTGGTGAGTTCGCTGGTAGCTGGGATCAGGTCATGCGCCTCAAGCGGCCGGTTGCAATCAATGATCAGCCGCGACACGCGCGATTCAACCAGCGGCGCATTGAGCAGCGCGCTCATCACCTGACTGACACCAAGCGCACCCGGGTCCCAGGCTATATGCTTTTGCAAATCACCGGCCTCAAGTCCAAGACGACCGTATGGCGCAGGAATATGATTGGATGCATGATCGCAGAGAATGACAAACGGCGAGCTGCCATCGGGGTTGGATACCCGAACCGGCTCCCAGACACTTTGCGTGGCCTGCGATAATCCCATTTTGCCCTCTTCGGCAATTTGTACTTTACATTACATTTTGTATTTTTATTTCCACTCTCGTATGATTTGATACATAAGTCACAAAATTGTCAAATGCGAAAATCGCGATTCTGAACTCTGTTCGAAAGAAGTTTGATGGGGACCAGTATTTCCGAACTGATCAGCGAGAAAATCGATGCCATGTCGGCCTCGGAACGCAAGGCCGCGCAGACGCTCATCGCCAATTACCCGCTGATCGGCCTGCGCACCGTGGCGGAGTTTTCGGCTCAGGCGGGGGTGAGTTCACCGACGATCCTGCGTTTCGTCTCACGCCTCGGCTTCCAGAGTTATCCGGAATTTCAGCAGGCGTTGCAACAGGAACTGGCGGCGCAAATCCAGTCGCCACTCAATCGCACGACAATCGTTCAATCATCAAGGGAAGGTGCGGCCTACCCGCTGATGGAAGCAGCTATCGAGAACATCCGTGAAACGTTTCATCATCTCTCCACCCAGCAATTGGATGATGTCACAGACGCACTCAGCCGAACCCGCACCCATGTCTATCTGCTTGGCGGACGCTTCACCGATCCCATCGCCATCTATATGGCGGCGCACCTGAAAATCATCCGCTCCGGCGTCACCCATCTCACGGGACAGGAAAGCAACTGGCGCGATCAGCTGATCGATATGGGCAAGAAGGATGTCCTCGTTATCTTCGACATCAGACGCTATCAGGACAGCCTTATCCGCTTTGCCGAGAAGGCACAGGCACGCGGCGTGGAAATTGTTTTGATCACCGATCAGTGGCTCTCACCCATCGCCCGCTTTGCCCGCCATGTGATTGCGGGACGCACGGCAGTGCCCTCGCCATGGGACTCCTCCACCACGCTTTTTCTCATGGCTGAAACACTGATTGCCGGGGTGACGCAGAAGCTGCAAAACAGCAGCGCCGAGCGCATCAGCGACATGGAACAGTTGCGTGATGGCTGAGATTGTCATTGCTCGAACAGCACATTGATATACAAATGTTCACCCGGGCCGGGGTTCCCCCAAGCGCCCGCGTTCGAATCGAATAAAGCAAGGACATAATCATGCAGCAAGCTGACATTGGATTGATCGGCCTTGGCGTCATGGGTGCCAATCTGGCGCTCAACATCGCCGAAAACGGCTATCGCGTCGCGGTTTTCAACAGAACGGTCGAAAAGACCCACGCCTTCCATCAGGAAGCAGGCGCGCTCAAAGACAAGATCATTCCTTGCGAAACGCTGGAGGAACTCGCCAAGAACATCCGTGCACCACGCCCGATCATCCTGATGGTGAAAGCTGGCGACGCCGTTGATGAGCAGATCGCCGCGCTAAAACCGTTCCTTGCCAAGGAAGACATTATTATCGACGCGGGCAATGCCAACTTCCACGATACTGTCCGCCGCCTGAAGGAACTCGGCGCCAACGATCCGACATTCGTCGGCATGGGTGTATCCGGCGGTGAAGAGGGCGCACGCCATGGTCCGTCCATCATGGTTGGCGGCACGCCCGAATCCTATGCGCGCATCGAGCCGGTGCTCACAGCCATCTCGGCAAAATATGAAGGCGAATCCTGCTCGGCATTGCTCGGCCCCGATGGCGCGGGTCATTTCGTCAAGACGATCCACAATGGCATTGAATATGCCGACATGCAGATGATCGCCGAAATCTACGGCATTTTGCGTGATGGCCTCGGCCTTGCGCCTGCCGAGATCGGCAAGATTTTCGACAAGTGGAACAAAGGCCCGCTCAATTCGTACCTGATCGAGATCACTGCAAAAGTTCTTGCCGCGACCGACACGGAAACAGGCAAACCAGCCGTCGAAATCATCGTCGACAGCGCGGGCCAGAAGGGCACCGGCCGCTGGGCGGCCATTGAGGCGCAAATGCTCGGCATTCCCGCCACCGGCATTGAAGCCGCCGTCGCTGCCCGCTCCATTTCCGCGCTTGGCGGCGAACGCGCCAAGGCGGCAAAAGCCTATGCGTCGCTCGGCACACCAAAGCTCGCTGGCACCGACCAGTCATTCATCGATGCGCTGGAACAGGGCTTGCTTGCGGGCAAAATCGCCGCCTATGCACAGGGCTTTGCCGTGATGTCCGGTGCTTCGGCAGAGCATGGCTGGAACATCCCGCTCGATATCACAGCCAAAATCTGGCGCGCGGGCTGCATTATCCGCTCACAATTCCTCGATGAAATCGCCTCGGCTTTCGCCGGTGGCGGACAGGACAATCTGCTGCTCGCCCCATCGTTTGTCGAACGCATGAAGACCGCCTCGTCTGCCCTGCGCGATGTGGTGGCAAAAGCGGCCCTTGCCGGTCTGCCCACCCCGGCGCTTGCCGCCGCACTCAGCTATTTCGATGGCTACCGGCAGGCCCGTGGTACCGCCAATCTCATTCAGGCCCAGCGGGACTTTTTTGGCGCCCATGGCTTCAAACGTGTGGACAAGGATGGTGATTTCCACGGTCCGTGGTCTGATATTGGGTGAGAGGTGGGTTGCAGTGCCAATCGGAAGCGGTGCAGAACTTGACTCCCAATACCGCACCCCTCTCCGTCATCCTCGGGCTTGACCCGAGGACCCATCAATTGAAAGCGCAGACATCCGGGCTCGTTTGAGCCTCTTAGCCGTGGG
>NZ_JBFRDN010000022.1:0-91435 GCF_052113785.1 Phyllobacterium sp. TAF24
TGCTCACATCAATGCCGACAAAACGATCAAACTGTGTCATGATGAGGTTCCCTGGCTTGTCATACGGGGTCGGTGCCCCTTGCAACTGTTCGGGTGTCATCGAATGACAGGGCCTTGCTCACCATCGGACTGCAATGTCCGCTTGTCGAAACGGCATCCTGTCAATCGGTCCACGTGCCGGGAAAGGGTACGTGGACCTCTTCACATTATACCATCTCTAACAGACAAGCTTGTCGAACCACGCACCACGCACTGATGATCCTATAGCGAAACTTTCCACATCAGGTCGCCATGCCTGCATTTTCCTTCAACGTCCTGAATTTGCTGGAAATCTGCGAAAGCTTGGCGTCCCATTCCGGGTTTGGCACCTGACCTTCGATTGTCCGGAAAAACACCTGCATCATGCAGGCGATGGCAAAGGGCTCGATGAGCACTGCCTTTATGGCCCAGGCAAAGATAAGCGCGGCGACCAGTCCGCCCGACGACCAGCCACCGGGAATCCAGTAAACCAAAGCGGCAGCCGGGGTCAGCATCAGGATGAAAACTGCAATCGTCAGGGCATAGACAATGATTGTCAGAAATGCCGCATTGCGCAGCATCGTGCCGGTATTCTGGCCGTAGAGAACCAAAGCCGTTTGTGCCGCTTGCCATGGGTTGGAACTGCGGGTGCGGATCGTATAGCCAAGCATGACTTCATCGATGAACCCGACTGCAATGCGCAGGAATGCGCGGATTAACGAAATCAGTGACTGTAATCCCGGAATTGGCAGAAAGGCTGCAACGCCCTGTATAAGTCCGGTAATGGTCCCGATTACACCTTTGATCAATTGATCGACAGCAAAGAGCACGCTTGTCTGGGCAAATCGGCTCATCACGACCTCTTTGCCGTATTCGATCTGGCCTTTGTCATCGGGTAATGACCGGCCGTCGAGAAGCTCGACCAGCACGGCGATATGGCCCGCCTTGACAACATAAAGAATGTATTCGCGCATCAGATAGAGGATGCCAGCCGTCAAGACGAAGCCGGTGAGGCCGCCGACGAACGTGCAGTTTGTTCTGAAGCCCTCATCGCCAAGGCCGCCTATACCCCAACCGATGCCTGCACCGGTCCCGGTGACGACGACATAGGCTACAGCCATGCCGAAATAGACGGCAATGCGAAGCATAATGAACGGCGCTGTCTGCACCATAAGCCCAAGTGAACGCGCGATACTGAAATTCCACATATATTCCTGTCCGATTTTAGACAATGTCCAATCGCTGGCGACCCAATGATTGGCATTTCGCGCGACACTCTTCCAGCGGAGATCAAAAGCGCAACTGTCATATGACGGCTGTGCGCATTTGCGGTGGGCATAAAAATGCCGGGCACAGGGCCCGGCATTGCATGGCTTTGCTGCGGTTACAGGTTAATGCAAAAAGCCCATATAGCGCGGCAGCGACAAGGTGATTTCCGGGATGAAAGCAATCAGCAGCAGACAGACGAACAGGATCAGCAGATATTTCGCGATTGGCCTGACCGTTGCTTCGAGAGATACCCCGCCCACCGCGCAGCTTGTATAGAGACCGAGCCCCAATGGCGGCGCGAACAGGCCAAGCCCCATCGCAACGATCAGGACAATGCCATAATGCAGCGGGTGGATGCCAAAACTCTGCGCCACGGGAATGAGCAGCGGGCCAAAGATGATCAGCGCCGGAGCGCCTTCAAGTGCCGCCCCCATGACGATAAGGATTAGGATGGAGGCAATGATGAAGGCCCATGAACCGGCACCATGGCTGAGATTGATCATGGCTTCTGCCAGCACATGCGGCACCTGATCAATGGTCAGCGAGAAGGCGACAGTCTGTGATGCGGCCACCACGAAGAGGATCATGCCCGCCAGCGTTGCCGAACGGACAAACAGCGTCACCGTGCTACGCCATGTCAGTTCTTTGAATACCAGACGCCCGACAAGCAGCGCATAGGCGACGGCAAAGGCGCCGATTTCGGTGGCCGTGGCAAAGCCGGAGCGATAACCGCCGAAAATGATGACGATAACGCCAAGGCTGACGGCCCCGCTCCACAGAAGATTGGTCAGGCTGCGGCCTGATGTTTCCACCGGGGCAGGCGGTGCTTTCTTGGAGAAGATGATGACGCCGAGGATCAGCGCGCTCGCCATCAGGATGGCCGGGTAGATACCGGCGGCAAACAGACCGCCGATGGAGAGGTTGGCGACGTAGCCTAGGATGATGAGGTTGATACAGGGCGGGATGGTCTCCGCCATCACAGCGCTTGCAGCGAGCAGGGCCACGCCTTCGGACGGATCATGACCGGAGCGGCGCATGGCCGGGATCATGACAGTGCCAACAGCGGTGACGTCCGCAAGTTTCGAGCCTGAAATGCCTGAGAACAGCACCATGCTGAGAATGGTGACGATGTTGAGCCCGCCCTTGCGCTTGCCGACGCCACGGCGCAGCAGTTCGATAAGCCGCACCGACATGCCGTTCACTTCCATGGCAAGGCCAGTGAGAACAAAGAAGGGGATGGCGAGTAGCACGAAATTATCGATGCCGCTGGATGCCTGCTGGGCAAAGACAGCGAATGGAATAAAGCCATCGCCGAAAATGTAGAGCAGGGCACCGACACAGAGCGAAAAGGCGATGGGAATGCCGCTGGACAGGCAAATCGCAAAGCCGCCGAGCATGAGGAAAAGCGGGCTTGGTGCGAGTGCGGGAAAGACAATGCTCCAGAGCGCAACGACACCGGCGAGAACAAGAAGCCCTGCCAGACCCGCAAGGATATCGGCCTTGGGATAAACAAGCAGCCGCGCTGCGGTGAAAATCGCCATGCAGAAGCCGCCGACGACAAGCGGATACATGAAGAGGTTTTGCGGCCAGCCAGTTGATGTGACCTGTGTTGAGGCGGATTCGCAGTACTGGATAGCGAAAATCGCTACAGCGAGGGTTACGCCAAGTTCGATCCATAAACCGGCGGTTTCCACGCGAGCCGCATGTTGTGGAGCCAGTTTATCGCGCAGAATGCGGATGCCGACATGGTTGCCCTTGGCAACGGCGGCTGCACCGCCAAGGAAGGCAACGGCAATGAGCAGCATGCGGGCGACTTCATCGGCCCACAAAATAGTGTCGTTGAAGATATAGCGCCAAAGGACGGCTGAGATGACCAGCAGGAGATCGGCGGCCAGGGCGATGGCGGCGAGAATCTCGACAATGCGCAGGAGAGCGCCGATAAACGGCGCTCCCCGGACGGCTGGTGCGTGGGAGGTGGGGAGTGCAGCCTCGACGGACATAATTGACCTCAGGCTTTGTGGATCGAATCAAGCACTGGCTTGGTGCTTGGATAGGTCTTGGTAAATTCGCTCCAGAGCGGCATGACGAGCTGCTTGAAAGCCGCACGGTCGACCTCGTGTGTTGTCACACCATTGCTGCGCAATTTTGCCAATGCGCTGGCTTCGATCTCGTTTGCTTTGCTGCGCTGGAAGGTGGATGCCTCGGCTGCCGCTTCCCGGAAAGCGGGCAGGTGTTCCGCTGGAATCTTTGACAGGGCGCGCTTGCCGATGACGATGGTCTGCGGATTGCAGATATGCTGGGTGAGCGAGATGTGCTTGGCGACCTCATAGCATTTGAGGGCAAGAACGGTGGGGGCGTCGTGCTCAAGCCCGTCGATAACCCCGGTTTGCAAGGCGGTATAGACTTCGCCGAGTGACATCGGCGTTGGTGAAGCGCCCATGGCCTTCAACGTGGCAACGAAATTGGCAACCGGCAGGACGCGGATTTTTTGACCCTTGAGCAGTTCCGGCGTATTGGCTGGCTGGCGCGCTGTCACGTTGCGCCCGCCAAGACTATAGGCCCAGCTTACGACTTCAACGCCGATCTTGTCGGCAAAAATACCGTTCAGCACCTTGCCCGCATTGCCATCAAGCACTGGTCCAGCGGCAYCCATCGAGTCGAACAGATAGCCAAGATCAAGCACACCGATCTCGGGTGCCAGTGTTCCCCAGATCGAGGAACCAGAGATCATCATGTCGACAATGCCGAGCTTGACCTGACCGACAATGTCGGCCTCCTTGCCGAGCTGATTGTCAGGAAAATATTTGATCTCCACCGCGTCGCCAAGCTTGTTCTTCAAACCACTTTGAAAGCGGTCATACCAGAGCCAATGCGCGGAATTGGGATCAGCGGGTAGGGATGATGACATGCGCAAGGCAATGGGAGCAGCTTCTGCTCGTGTTGCGCGACCGATAATGGCAAATGTTCCGGCACCAGCAAGGCCAAGGCCAAATGCACGGCGTGTCAGGCGAATATCCTTCATAGTAACTCCTCCACGGACCACACAGGTGGTCCTCACTGTTCCAGACGCCACCCCCGGCGTCCCCCGTTTTACCGCTCTTTATCAGGACGGCTTTGAAACACGACGGCGGCTCCTCAACCGGATCGGCGTGCTGTTGTTTATGCGCAGGCTCTGCTTGGTTCGGGCGGGATGATGTGCGAAACAGATATGGGGTGTTCCGGCACCTTATCGTGGTTCGCAAACAGGCCGTCGCTTGACCTCAAATGGCGTGGCATATACTAGTATGGTAGTATGATATGGTAATCGATGCAATGCAAGCGGATGGGAGGAGCTTATTTTGACGATTGATCTCAGCCGCGGTGGTTCAACAGCTCAACGGCTCGAAAAAGAACTACTCAGGGCGATTGTTTCGCTTGAACTATATCCGGGTGTCCGGCTATCGGAGCAGGAGATCGCCGAGCGTTACGGCGTGTCGCGGCAACCGGTGCGTGAAGCCTTGATTGCGCTCAGCAAGCAGCATTTTGTTGAAGTCCTGCCGCAGCGGGGGACGATTGTCGTCAAGATTTCCATTGCGAAAATGCGCGAAGCGCGATTTCTGCGTGAGGTAATCGAAAGCGCTGTTGTCAGGCGCGCCTGTGAAGAATTTGATCCGGCAAGCCGCGAAAAGATTGATGAGGCACTGGAGGCGCAGGCCCGAGCGGCGGCCAGATCAGATTCCACGGCTTTTAAGAAGTTTGACGAGCAGTTTCACATTGCCCTGGCTGAGGGGGCGGGTTGCCCGATGGCGTGGTCAGTCGTCGGCAATCTGAAGGCACATATGGACCGCGCTTGCCAGCTCAGCCTGCTCAACACCGCTTCCATGCAGCTTCTCATTGAGCAGCATCAGGCGATTATCGGCGCAATCGATGCCGGTGATCCCGATGCGGCGGAAGCGGCCATGAATTATCATCTCACCGAGATCTTGCGGGTTCTGCCGGAGATCGAAAAGAACCATCCGGATCTGTTTGAATAGGTTTTAGTGTATGGCGTCGTGTCTGGTGGATTTGAGTTCCCGCCCGAGAAAAAGGACAAGGACAGCCGCCGCCGCAAGACAACAGGCAAGCACGCCCATGCCAATCTGGAAACTGCCGGTGCTCTGCTTGATCCAGCCAACCAGATAAGGCCCGGCAAATCCGCCGAGATTGCCGACAGAATTGATCAGCGCGATACCGCCAGCCGCTGCCGTTCCCTGCAGAAAGACTGAGGGCATGGCCCAGAAGGGTCCAAGGCTCGCATAGATGCCAATGGAAGCAAGGCCGAGGCAAAAAAGTGCCACCAGATTGGATTGCAGATAGACGCTGCCGACAAAACCAATGGCGCTGATGGCTGCGGCAATGGCCACATGCCAGACCCGTTCGCCCGTTTTGTCGCTGTGCCTGCCCCAAAGCAGCATGGCCAAGGCGCTGACAATATAGGGAAGGGCGGTGATGAACCCGACCTGCGTATTGGAAAAGCCCATGGCCTTGATCATCTGCGGCAGCCAGAGACCAATGCCATAGAGCCCGATGACAATGCCGAAATAGACGAGGCCCAGCAGCAGCACCCGCCGGTCGACAAGGGCGGGCCAAAGCCGGTGCTGGGTGCGTCCCGGATTGAGCTGGCGATCTTCTTCGAGCCTTTCCTGCACGATCCGGCGTTCCGTCAGGGTTAGCCACGGGGCCTGTGCTGGTCCGTTCGGCAGAAAGCGCAGCACGGCGAGGCCGAGCAGGCACGATGGCAGACCTTCAATGATGAAAAGCCACTGCCAGCCTTTCAGGCCCCAGACATTGTCGATGCCGATAATCAGGCCCGATAGAGGAGCGCCGACGGCGCTTGCCAGCGGAACCGCTGCCATGAAGAGGCCGATGAATTTTGCCCGCTGGGCTGAAGGAAACCAGTAGGTGAGATAAAGGATCATGCCGGGGAGAAAACCGGCTTCGGCAACGCCGAGCAGGAAACGCAGGATGAAAAAACTCCACGGACCATGCACGAAGGCCATGGCGGCAGAGACAAGGCCCCATGTGATCATGATGCGGGCGATCCAGAGTCTTGCGCCGACTTTTTCGAGGATGACGTTGCTGGGCACTTCGAACAGGAAATAGCCAAGGAAGAAAATGCCAGCGCCCCAGCCATAGACATATGGGGTCAGACCCACATCGTCATTCATGGTGAGCGCGGCAAAGCTGATGTTTACGCGATCGAGAAATGCCACGAGATAGAGCACCATCATCAACGGGATGATGCGCAGGCTTATCTTGCGGTACGGATCTACCTCGTCATTCAATGACATATGCGCCTCCCAGCACCCATATTACGATCTGCTGCTTCGTAGTCAGGCCAGATCGATCCCCTTTTTCTTATACTCATCCAGAACCATCTCGTTAATATCAGAGATGATCGCAATCCTGCCATTGCTTGGGTCGTTAATCCAGAACCGGGCCAGAAGCTTGATGCTCTTGTTTTCAATGCTTGCGGTATAGATCTGCGGCGGGGGTTCTTTCATCACGCGCGGCTGCTTCTGGACAGCTGCAAGAAAGATGCTGCGCGCCTCGTCGAGATCGGTGGTCGATGCCACGGTAATGGGAAACTCCAGCCGTATATTGCTGTTTGAGAGCGTCTCGTTGAAGATTGTGCTGTTGATCAGCGTATCGTTGGAAATCAGAACATCCAGCCCATCGGTCGTATGAATGGTCGTATAGCGAATGGTCATCTCGGTGACTTTGCCGGTGATGCGGTCGCTGACCAGATTGTCACCAACCCGAACCGAACGCTCAAACAGCAGAATGAGGCCGCTGATATAGCTTGCGGCCAGCTTCTGGAAACCGAGACCAAGGCCGATGCCGAGTGCACCACCAAACGCGGCGAGGGCGGTCAGGTTAATCCCGGCCATGGAAATGATGATCAGCGCCGCAATAATCCAGATTGTCACCGAGATGATACGCTCAAGCGCCAAGGCAAGATTGGGTTGCAGGCCGCTTCTTTTATGCAGGTAGCGCTGTGATATCTCGGAAATCCAGATGGTGACGATGATGATGACTGCGGCAAAGAACAGGATTGAGAGTATCGCCAATACACTGATCTTGGCATCGCCGATGGAATATTCGGTGTCGAAGAAGCTTTTTACCGTCTCGTTCCACTGTCCAAAAATGTAGATAAGCACCGTCAGCCAGAACACCACGGAAGAGCCGCGCAGGATTGAACGCAAGGGATCATGCGGTTTGAAGATCAGTTCCACGACCATGCCAATAAGCCGGATAACGAGGAATAGCAGGACCACTCCGCCCATAACGAATACCAACGGATTGGCAAGTGTACCGCCGAAAAGTCGCATCAACCCGAACATGATGAGGATGGTCAAGACGATCGTCGAGAGATAGTCGATTATGATTCTGACGCGCGATGTAATCGGCCGGACGCGCTTCAGACGCCGCGTGATCAGCTTGGCTATGACAAATGAAAGAACGAGAGCGCCAATCGAAAGAAAGCCGGTGAGAGGCGTCTGGAAAATGACGTCGAGTGCGCCAGTGCCGATGGCCGCAATTGCATCAGCCTGTTCTTTCTCCATCGTCCCCCCGAATGCGTGAAGCTGCGGCATCGCCGCAGATAAAGAATGTGTTCACCGTCACATCTTGTGACATAAAATTCATTGCAAAAACAGATCATTCAGCCAAGGCTTGTTTGACTGTCTGGCTTGACAGTTTGAGGGAGAATGGCCTCCTTCACCACTGTCAAACGACAGTATGAATCTATGCCGGAAAAGGTGAGCAGGAATGAAAATCGCAGATATGAACTGGATGCAGGTGGAAGAACGTGTCGCGAAAGATGATCGCTGCATTCTTCCCATCGGCAGTGTCGAGCAACATGCTTATCTCAGCCTTGCCACGGATATGATTCTGGCGGAGAAAGTTGCAGTCGATGCGGCCGAACCTTCAGGCGTTCCGGTTTTCCCTGTATTGCCCTATGGGCTCGCGTCCTCGTTCATGGATTTTCCGGGGACGCTGACATTCAGTCTTGCCACCTATGCGCTTGTGATCCGTGATTTGCTCGACAGCATGTATCGCAATGGTTACAGGCGCATTCTGGTGGTCAACGGCCATGGCGGTAATACGCCTGCCGGAACCGTCATTTCCGAATGGCTGAATGATCATCCTGACGCCTCGGTCAAACTGCATGACTGGTGGCGCGCGCCGAAAACCTGGGCAAAGGTGATGGAGATCGATCCTGCCGCATCACACGCATCGTGGATGGAGAATTTTCCGTGGACAAGGATTGCCGGAGCACCAGTACCGCAAGAGCCGAAAGAACAGATAGATTTTGGCGGGCTTGCCCGTGTCGATGCCCGCCGCAAACGCAAAATGCTCGGGGAAGGCAATTATTACGGGCTGTTCCAGCGGCCTGATGCGGATTCACTGGCGCTGTGGGACATAGCCGTTGCCGAGACGCGCGAGCAGCTCGACAACGGTTGGCACTAAGTCCTATTCGACCGGATCGTGGTTGCAGACGCAAATCTTGTTGCCATCGGGGTCGCGGAAATAGGCGCCGTAATAATTCGGGTGATAGTGCAGCCGCAGGCTGGGCGGGCCTTCGCAGCGCCCGCCATTCTCAAGAGCCAAAGCGTGCGTTTTGTCGACAGTCGCTCGATCCGGGGCCAGAAACGCAATCATCTGGCCATTGCCTGAATGCGCTGCCTCGCCATCGAAAGGCACACCTAGCAGAAACAGCGGACGACCTCCGCCCTGTGGCTGCCAGCCAGCCCATGGTTTCGCGTGGTCGGAAAAGCGCAGCGGGTTGCCCAGCGCTTCCATGATCGGCGTGTAGAATGCGAAGGCGCGCGCAAAATCATTCGTGCCAATGTGGAAGTGGGAAAACATGGATTTCTCCTTTGGCAGCCGCGCATGTCGCAATGCCGTCAGATTCGTATCAGGAAATTAGCATGACAGGCGTTGCGGGCAAGCGTGGCAATTGTGTATCGATGGTTTTGCCAATCAAAAGGAAATATAAATTGTCTTCAGCGACTTCTCCGATTTTCAACAAGCCATTTTCAGCCCTGCTTTTCGATATGGACGGTACAGTCCTCAATTCGCTTGCTGCTGCCGAGCGTGTCTGGGGTGACTGGGCGCGCAGCAAAGGTCTTGATGTCGAAGCCTTCATGCCAACCATGCATGGTTCACGCGGTATCGATACGATTAGCCGTCTTGGATTGCCCGGCGTTGACCCTGTTGCCGAGGCCGCCGAAATTGAGCGGGCGGAGATTGACGACGTGGAAGGTATTATTGCCATTCCTGGTGCGGTCGCCTTCCTGAAATCACTGCCGCCGCAAAGCTGGGCCATTGTGACATCGGCTCCAATTCTGCTGGCAAAACGGCGCATGGAAGCGGCGGGGATACCTTTTCCCGAAATTATGGTGACAGCCGAGGACGTATCGATCGGCAAGCCCGATCCGCAATGCTATCTGCTTGGCGCCAAGAAGCTTGGTGTCGACATTGCCGATTGTCTGGTTTTCGAGGATGCGCCAGCAGGAATTCAGGCGGGAGAGGCGGCCGGAGCCGAGGTGCTGGTGATAACGGCAACGCAGGTGCATAAGCTTGCCACGCAGCACGCGACGATCACCGACTATAACGACATCACCGCCGAAATCGGCAATGACGGCAAAATATCGATTGTCAGAACATAAGTGTCAGTCAGCGCATCGACCGGGAGCCGATGCGCTGACTTGAATTTTGCGCCTAGATCGCGCCGGGGACGACGAGAACCAGCCAGGCGATAATGGGGCCGATGACCGCAATCAGCGCGCTGTACACGAGCAGTTTGCGCAGGACGCTCTCCCGCTCGGCTTCCGGTGCATTGGCCACCACAAGCGCGCCATTGGTCGAGAACGGGCTGGTATCGACAATGGTCGTCGAGATGGCGATGGCCGAGACAACGCCGATGGCGCTGATATGTCCCTGCATCAGGAATGGCACCGCCAGCGGAATGATAGCGCCGAGCAATGCGGTTGACGATGCAAAGGCGGAGACGATTGCGCCGGTGAAGCAAAGGAGCAGGGCGGCCAGAAGCGGCATGCCAAGGCTGGAAATCCCCGATGCCACATAATCAACAGTCCCGGCTTTCTGCATGATGCCGACATAGGTGATGATACCGGCGATCAGAAGCACGGTTGACCAGCTGATCTTGTCGACAGCCGCCTTCTGGGTTTTGGGGGAAAACAGGGCGAGCAGGACAGCAACGGTTATCGCCACCAGCCCCACATTGAACTTGAACACCAGTGCGCCAACCGCAAGCGCTGTCAGACCGAGCAGCGTCAGCAGACGTTCGCTGGTCAAGCTTTCGTTTGGGTTGATTGCCGCGCCGGATGGCGATGTGGCGGTGCGGTGATAGGCTGGTGAGGCCGGGGTGCCACCATGGCCAACAATGGATCGCGACGCGCCTGCCACATGGGTATCAGGATCTGGCCCGGATGCTGCCGCATGATCGCGCAGGCTTTTCCAGCCGCCAAAGATGAAGAACACCACAACGGCAATGGCAAGGTTAAAGAGCAGGCTCGACAGGAACAGGGTTGTCGGACCGTAGGGCAGGCCAGCTTTTTGTACGATCTGGTTGGTGATGCCACCATAGATGCTGATCGGCGAGAAGCCGCCGCCTTGGGCACCATGAATAACCATGAGGCCCATCATGACAGGGCTGATGCGGTATTGCGCGGCAAAGCGCAGTGCGACAGGTGCAAGGATGGCGCAGGCGGCGGGGCTTAGTCCGCCAAAGCCGGTGATGACGGCGGCGACAAAAAACATCACCCAGGGGATGAGCGCCATATGACCACGAACAAGCCGTACCGCCCGCTCGACCAGCCAGTCAATGGTGCCGTTGTTCTGGGCAATGCCGAAAAGATAGGTGACACCAACAAGTGTCAGGAACAGATCGCTGGGAAACCCGGCAAAGATGTCATTGGATGACATTCCCATGATCAGCGAACCGACCACAAAGGCCGCGGCAAAGGCCAGTGCGCCCATGTTGATTGGCAGCATCGTTGCGATAACGAACATGGCAATCAGCACAAGAATAGAGAAAATCTGGATATTCACGATAAAACCCTCCCTCTGCGGCGCGCCATAAGCGGCCGCTTTTTCAGTTCTTGTTGTGGCGTAAGCTCCCCCCTACGCCCTTGTTCCCGCCGTCATCTGCGCGATGAGGGCGTCATGGATCAGGCATTTGCGCTGATGGCATAGAGATTGCCATATTGCTCGCGTAAAACGTTTTTCTGCACCTTGCCCATGGTGTTGCGGGGCAGGTCCTCGACAAAAATGATCTGTTTGGGCTGCTTGTAGCGGGCGAGCCGGTTTTGCAGCGCATCGAGAATGGTCTGTTCGCTGAGATCAGAACCGGCTTTTTTGACGACAATAGCAGTCACACCTTCGCCGAAATCCGGATGGGCGACGCCAATGACGGCGCTTTCGACAACGCCCGACAGTTGGTCGATCTCGCTTTCGACTTCCTTCGGGTAAATATTGTAACCACCTGAAATCACAAGGTCTTTACCGCGTCCAACAATATGCACATAGCCGCGCTGATCGATCTTGCCGAGATCGCCGGTAATGAAAAAGCCGTCATCACGGAATTCCATCTTTGTCTTTTCGGGCATGCGCCAATAGCCCTTGAACACATTCGGTCCCTTGACCTCGATCATGCCGGTTTCATCGGCTGGTAGGGTTACGCCGGTTTCCGGATGGGTCACCCGCACGGTAACGCCGGGGAGCGGGAAACCGACAGTTCCGGCAATCCGGTCCCCGGCATAGGGATTGGAGGTGTTCATATTGGTTTCGGTCATGCCATAGCGTTCAAGAATGGCTTGACCCGTGCGCTCCTGAAATGCGCGGTGGGTGTCGGCGAGCAGCGGCGCAGACCCTGAAATGAACAGACGCATGGCTTTGACAGCATCGTGGGTCAGCCCTTCATTCTGCAAAAGCCTGACATAGAAGGTGGGAACACCCATCATGGCCGTTGCACGCGGCATGAGAGACAGGATTTCCGCCGGATCGAATTTTGGCAGCAGGAACATCGATGCGCCTGACGTCAGGACGACGTTGGTTGCAACGAAAAGCCCGTGGGTGTGGAAGATCGGCAAAGCATGGATCAGCCGGTCTTTTGCGGTGAACTGCCAGTGATCGCGCAGCGTCAAAGCATTCGACAGGAGATTGTCGTGGGTCAGCATCGCGCCCTTGGAGCGGCCAGTGGTGCCCGATGTGTAGAGAATGGCGGCAAGATCATCTGCCGCGCGCGTGGCATCGACGAAATCCGGTGCCTCGCCCTTCGCCAGTTCAATCAGCGAACCGCCACCCTGATCATCAAGCGTCTCGACGAGTGCGCCATATTTCGAAGCGATGGCTTTGATGCCTTCGGCAGCTTTCGGTGTGACCACAACGAGGCGCGGCTCGGCATCGCTGATAAAATAGTCAAGTTCGGCCAGCGTATAGGCGGTATTCAATGGCAGATAGACAGCGCCGCAACGGATACAGGCGAGATAAAGCATCAGCGCTTCAGGGCTTTTCTCCACCTGTACCGCGACCCGGTCGCCGGGGCGAATACCCAGCGTATCGATGGCACCGGCGATCCGGCCTGACCATTGCAGCATGTCACCATAGGTCCATGTGCTGCTATCACCGGTTTCAATGAACACGGCATCCTCAGCCGGAATGAAATGCCTGATAGCATCAAACAGATGGTTGCTCATGAACTCAGTTCCTTGCTGCTTGCCTTGGTCTTGTCTTGCTCTTTGGGCGGTGTCGCGCGGGCGGGTTTTTCGCTGCGCAACAGTTTGCGGATGGCTGGTGCCGCGACGATTTCGCCCCGCTGGGCAAATGCCTCGTGGTTGGTTTCAATATCATCAAGCTTGTAGAGATAATTGACCATCAGCCCATGTGCCTGCCTGACAGCGCGGGGCGAGCGGTCGGCAAGAAAATTGAGCCGTTCCAGCCGCGCACCATTGCCGAGGTGGAAACGCGCAACCGGATCAATGGCGCGCCCATCCGGTGTTCGTCCGCGCAGAAAATACCAGGCGGCGGCGGGCAGCAATGCGGTCTTTACAGCCGTCGTCTTTGCCGGGTCATCGGACCAATCGGCGTCATTCAGAGCGGTGAGGGCAGCCTTGTCTTCGACCGACAGCACATCGGAGTCGTCATTGCGCCGCTCGCGTCCCAGCCAGTTGGCAAAGCCCGGCACGGGCGAAAGCGTGACAAAGGTATCGAGCTTGGGAAGATCACGGCGCAAATCCTCGACCACCTGCTTGATCAGGAAGTTGCCGAAGGAAATGCCGCGCAAGCCCACCTGACAGTTTGAAATGGAATAGAAGACAGCAGTACGGGCGTCCTGTGCCTGAATGGGGGCACGTTTCTCATCCAGCACATCCGAAATCGTCTCGGGGATGGTTTTGGTCAGTGCCACTTCAACGAAGATCAGTGGATCATCGGGAAGTTGCGGATGAAAGAAGGCAAAGCAGCGCCGGTCAGTTGGTGCGAGCCGGCGGCGCAACTCGTCCCAATCGTGAATTTCGTGCACGGCCTCGTACTGAATGATCTTTTCAAGGATTTGCGCGGGCGTGGACCAATCAATCGGGCGCAGGATGAGAAAGCCGCGATTGAACCATGAGGTGAAAAGGTGGGCAAAATCCGCATCTACAGCTTCAAGATCAGGTGTGTCGGCCTTGAGTTCGAGCAGCCGTTCCCGCATGCCTACGAGCGTGGATATGCCCTTGGGGGCAAGGTTCAGGCGGCGGATCAGTTCCTGCCTGCGCGGTTCGGCGGCCTCGTGCAGTTGCAATACTGTCTTTGCAGTGCGTTCGGCACGATAGGTGTCGATGGCCCTTTCGAGCTTATCGGAATCCGGTCCGAACCTATCGGCGAGGAGCAACATGAAATCGCGCTGCTGTTCATCATTCAGGCGGGACCATTGCTGCAGGATTTCCGCGGCCAGCGCCATGCCTGAAGCTTCACCGCGACTGGACAGCAGCATGGTGCATAGCCGTTCAAGACCGGCGAGGCCCGATGGCAATTTCTGCGTGCGCGGTGAAAACGAAAGCAGCTTGCGGCCACGTTCGGTGATCGTCTGCACCATGTCGCTGAAGAAGGATGTACCGGTCATTGCAGAACTCCAGTTCCGAGGATGGATCGGGCAAAGCATGCAGGTTTGTCAGGTGGCGGTTATCCGGCGTTGCCGACCGCATTGCATAGTATAGCCGATCCGGTGTGATAGCGCTTCTGCGATACTCCCTTTCGCATGCGTCAGATTATTCGTTTGTTCCAATACCTCTTACGGGATGGTATATAATGTTTGAGCTTTCTTGTATGTAATGTCAACTATCTTGTATACAAGAATTGGAATATTGCATTTTTGAGGGATCATGGCCGAAAATATCGTGCAAGGACTGCGGGACGAAATCGAGAACGGTATCGTCACAAACCAGTTCGCTCCCGGCGAAAGGCTGGATGAGATGCAACTGGCAAAGCATTTCGGTGTTTCGCGCACGCCAGTGAGGGAAGCCCTGATGCAACTGAGTGCCATCGGGCTTGTCGAGATTCGCCCGCGGCGCGGCGCAGTCGTCGTGGAGCCCGGTCCACATCGCATTTACGAGATGTTCGAAGTAATGGCCGAGCTTGAAGGCATGGCGGGTTCTCTGGCCGCGCGTCGCCACACGGATGAGGACCGGGCCAACCTTCTGGCCGCCCACGCCCAGTGTACACAGTCTTCCAATGCCGAAGATACTGACACGTATTATTACGACAATGAGCGGTTTCATCAGGCTGTTTATACGGCCAGCCACAGCAGCTTCCTGATCGAGCAATGCCTCGCGCTACATCGCCGGTTGCGGCCATACCGCAGACTGCAATTACGGGTGCGCAACCGGATGATCACATCGTTCAACGAACATGCAGCTATTGTTGAGGCGATCCTTTCGGGTGATGCCGAGGCCGCCCGCACGCATCTGCGCCAGCACATTGCGGTGCAGGGGGACCGTTTCAGCGATCTCATTGCCACGCTGGCGGCGCAGCGCAAAAACGGTCAGGCGACCGGGTAAGGGCCCTTATCGAACGTCTGCCCGTGATACACTTTGCTGCCGATTGCGCGCGCCAGCGGGCTGGCAAAATCCTGCCCGTTGCGCAGGCTTTCGAGGACATGGCGGAAATCATATTTCGGCTGCCACTCCAGTTCCGCGAGCGCCCGGTGATTGACGTAAACGCGGTCCAGAGTGGCAGGCAATTGCCATTTGCGGTTGGCATAAAGCGCGTCGCATTCGGGAAAGAGCCGCCGCACCACATCCGCAGCATTTTCCCGAAGCAGTGCCAGATCGCTGCGCGAAAAGGGTGTCGTTGCGGAGATAATGTATCGGCCAAAACCAATGCCGTGCGCTTTTCGTGCCGCCTGAACATGGGCGCTCACCACGTCCTCCACGTCGACACGGCGGTTGAGCAGTTCGTTTGCCTGTACGTTCGCTGGCTGGAACTTGTCCCGCACTGTTGCGTCATCATCCTCTTCGGGAAAGAAGCGGGATGTACGCAGCACGATCACCGGCAGGCGCTCCGTGCGGAAAAGCAGGTGGCACAGATCTTCCGCAGCTATCTTGGTGACGCCATAAATATTCTTGGGAACCGGCGTGACATCTTCGGTGATCCACGCCGCTGGCTCGCCAGCGGCAGGGGTAAGGGCCGCACCGAATGTGCTTGTGGTGCTGGTGAAGACGAAGGCATTGACCCCGGCAGCCAGAGCTTCTTCGAGCAGGATCAGCGTGCCTGTAATGTTGGTATCGATAAAATCCTGTTTGGAATGGGTGGCGACATGCGGTTTATGCAGTGTTGCCGTGTGCATCACCGTCTGAACGCCCTTCATGCAGGCACGGACAAAGTTCCGGTCGGTGATTGATCCGATGCTGTCGGTGAATGGCGACGATTTGACGTCGATGCCCCGCACGGACTCGCCACCCTCACGCAGGCTGCGCATGAGGGCTTCACCAAGATGACCGGCACTCCCTGTAACGAGAATTGTCATCATAATATTCCCTGAATCACGTTTTATGTGTCCAAGTTTAGTAAGCCTTATTGAAAATAGCTATCGCGGGATCAAACGAAAAAGGGGAGGAGCGCATGTACGGATTGATCGGGAAAATGCAGGCTGTTGCGGGGAAGCGTGATGAGCTGCTCGGCATTATGCTTGCTGATGTTTCGGAAATGCCGGGCTGTCTGAGCTATGTGATTGCCACGGACCCCACGGATGCGGATGGTATCTGGATCACCGAGGTCTGGGATAATCAGGAAAGCCACCGCAATTCGCTGGCGCTGGCATCGGTACAGGCGACGATTGCCAAAGCCCGCCCGCTTATTGCAGGCTTTTCCAATCACACGGAAACTGTTCCCATAGGTGGACTTGGTCTGAACGCATAAAAGTGCTGAATGACTGGCGGCAAGTTGCGGGTATCTTGCCGCCAGCATTCAAACGGGGCTGTTAAACCTTGCCGCCGTTTTTCTTGCAATCGCTGCGGAACTTGTGGCGTTCCTTGCCGTGCAGACCCTTGGCATCAGCCTGAGCCGAGCACGCCTTTGAAATGGCCGTCTTGGCAGGCGTGGTTGCGGTCGTGGCCTTTTTCATCATGGTGGTGGCTGGCTTGGTCGTAGCCGCCGGGGCCGTGGTGGTTGGTGCCGGTGCCATAGTGGTTGCTGCTGGCGCTGTTGTGGCTGGAGCCGCAGTCTGTGCCATGGCGCTTGTGCCTACGAAGGCAAGGATCGCGCCGGCGGCGAGGGTGGCAACTAGTTTCATGGTCGTTTCCTTTGAGTTACAAACCGGTTTTGTAGCGCGTTGTGAAAATGATTCTTGTCACGCTACGGTTGCACCTGAGCACTGCTTGCATTTCGCCAAGTCCTTGCAAATCAAGGAGATAGAAGGCGCTATACGTCATGCCAGCATTGCTCAAGCGCGAGATTATTGGCGGACCGTGTTTTCTTTGTGTGCGCGAATGTTAAATTTGTTTAACCGGCGGGACACAATTCTTGATCGCTTGACGGTAAAAAATCACAGCTCTATACGAGCATGATCCTTTGACAGAAGCGAAGTCCGATGAAAGCCGCCAAGCTCGCAACCCGATAGGCCGTAACAACCGTTTTCAACCGTTGTTGCGGCATTCAAGGCTCTCAATATCCGTTTGAGTTGGGATCAATGATCGCCGCCGAACCTCTCGTTCGCGTGGGATTTTGCTATGCTACACCCCAAAAATTGGGCTTATTCACTGCCAGCGGCCGTGCTGCTGATGGCGCCTTTTGATCTTCTCGCTTCCCTTGGCATGGATATTTATCTGCCTGTTATCGTCCATATGCCTGCGGTGCTGAACACATCGCCCGCCATTATCCAGCTAACCCTCAGCCTTTACATGATTGTGCTTGGCTGCGGGCAACTCCTCTTCGGGCCATTGTCAGACCGTATCGGCCGCAGGCCCGTGGTGCTTGGCGGTGCGTTTTTGTTCTGCCTCGCCTCGACAGGGCTGGCCGTGACCAGTTCTGCCGAGGTTTTTGTCGCGCTTCGTGTCCTTCAATCGGCTGGCGGGGCGGCGGCGCTGGTGGCGACGTTTGCCACTGTCCGTGATGTTTATGCGGATCGGCCTGAAGGCGCTATCATCTACGGCCTGTTCGGCTCGATGCTGGCATTTGTTCCTGCATTCGCACCGGCCATCGGCGCGCTTGTCGATCACATATTCGGCTGGCGCGGCATATTCTGGCTGCTTGCCGCACTTGCGGCGATGGCAGGGCTGCACGCATTCCTGCGCTGGCCCGAAACGCGCCCGGTACAGACGGAGCGAACCGCACTGATCAGCAATTTCGCAAGAGTGTTCGGCAGCCTGTCCTTCTGGACCTATACGCTGGGATTCAGCACTGCCATGGGGTCGTTCTTTGTCTATTTCTCGACAGCACCGCGTATTCTCATGCAGGCGCTGGGTCTTTCCACGACCTCGTTCAGTCTTGTGTTTGCAACCGTTGCACTGGTGATGATCGCGTGCAGCCGTTTCGGCGGTGTATTTGTGCGATGGTGGGGACAGCGGGGATGCCTGATCCGGGGAATGGCATTGTTTCTGACCGGCGCGATTCTGCTCGTGCTGGGGCAGGTGTTTCTGCCGCTTTCCGTCGTCACTTTCATGGGGCCGATGTGGGTCATGGCCAGCGCCATCTCTGTTACCTCAGCGGTGGCTGCCAACGGCGCATTGCGGGAATTCGGCGATATAGCGGGAACCGCAACGGCACTCTATTACTTCATCGAGAGCGTTATTGTCGGCATCGCCGGAACGATCATTGTTGTTCTGCTACCGCAGGCCAATTTCTGGCCGGTTGCGGTATTTGCGGCAATATCCGCCTTAACGACGCTGGTCTTGGTCTGGCTCTCAGCACGTTATGAAAAGACGTTAACCCCTTAATCCGCCGCAATATTCGCGATCTCGACCAGATTGCCGTCAGGGTCGCGGATATAGACTGAGCGAATGGGTCCGGTTGCTCCGGTGCGGGCAACCGGGCCTTCCTCGATGGCGATGTCAAGCTGATCGAGATGGGCGATTACCGCATTCAGTGGTGTTTTGGTGATGAAGCAAAGATCGCCGGAACCCGGTGTTGCCGCTTTCGCCTTGGGTTCAAATTCATGGCCCCGTTCGTGCAGGTTGATCTTCTGGTTGCCGAAGCGCAGCGCCTTGCGCTGGTGACCAAATGCTTCGACCGTCATGCCCAGCGCTGTTGAATAGAAGGCGCAGGTGGCTTCGATATTCTTGACCGTCAGAACCAGATGGTCGAGATGATCAATCGTCACCCCATTATCCGGTTTTGCTTCCCGGTAGCCATTCAATTCTGGATCGAGATCGACTTCCACTACATTGGTGAAAATGGTTGTTGCGATCATGATGCCTGCAAAGGCGACGAGATTGACCAATGTCGGTTCGTCATAGCGGTCAGCCAGCCGCTTCCACAGGCGCTCGGGTATCGCATTGGCATTGGCGACGATTGCCTTGCCGAAATCCATCAGAACTGTCTCATCCGCATCCGGAACGATGGTTTCCGGCTGCAGACCGGAATCAATCAGCGCCCGGCGGAAAAAGGTGACGGGAATATCCGCATGACTCGCTTTTGCAATGGCAAGGGACAAAAGCCAGATGGCGCGGTCGGGCAGGGCGGGGCGCAGCAATTCGCGCAAGGTGAACCATTCCGCGTAGATACGATGGGCAATGGGCGAATGCAGCATGATGCGCTTCATATTGGTCATGCGGCCACGCAGCTGCAGTTCGCGGTCATGTTCGGCGCGGGCTTCCGGTGAAGCCTCATCATAGACAACAGGCGATATGCGGCTCATGGGGACATCCATCTGCAAAAGATTGGGGAAGTATCCATGGCATATATTTTCTCCCCGGCGCGCGCCAATGAAATTGTATCGGGGGATTTATTTCGCGGCAAAAGATGCGTGTGTTCCATATGGTGGAAAATTTGAGCTCCCAATCAGGTGTTTGTTGAAAGGTTTTTCGCCGGTTGCGCTGCACAAAAGATAGTCATCCCTCGCTCAATTTGTGTGCATTGGCGAATATCTGAGACGAAACAAGGCGTTTCTCTTTTAGCTATTCACACTGCCTACGGGGGCCAGCACATGACAAAAACCATAGAACATCTCGCAAATAACGGGAAAATTACGCGGCGCGCAGGCTTGTTTGCGCTGGTGGCTTCGGCCATCGCGCTATCAAGCTTTGCAGCGCCACAGCCGTCACATGCGGCTGACAAGGCCATCAAGGTCGGCATCATCAGCGGCGAAGATGAGGATGTGTGGAAAGTCGTCACAGCCGAAGCAGCCAAGAACGGTCTGACAATCAAAACGGTTGTCTTCAATGATTACACACAGCCGAATGAAGCGCTGGAACGCGGTGATCTTGATGCCAATGCCTTCCAGCACAAGCCTTATCTCGACAACCAGATCAAGACACAGGGCTATCACATCGTGCCTGTTGGTTATACCGGCGTCTGGCCGATCGGCCTTTATTCGAAGAAGTTTGCCAAGATCACTGAACTTCCTGAAGGCGCAGTGATCGGCGTGCCAAACGATCCGTCCAATGAGGGCCGCGCGCTGCGGGTTCTTCAGGATCAGGGCGTGATCAAGCTCAAGGCGGGCACCGACATTCTTGCAACGATCGCCGATATTTCCGACAATCCGAAGAAGGTCAAAATCAAGGAACTCGATGCCGGTATCGTCGGGCGTTCAGTGGAAGATCTCGATGCGGCAGTGGTCAACACGGATTGGGCTTTAAAGAGCGGCCTGACACCGGAAAACCGTATCGCGCAGGAAAAGATCGACGACAATCCTTACCGCAACTTCATTGCAGTGAAGGCTGGTCAGGAGAAAGAGGCATGGGTGAAAACCCTCGTTTCCTCCTATCAGAATGACAAGGTCAAAGCAGAATTTGACCGTGTCTACAAGGGCACAGGTATCAGCGCGTACTGATATCCGGTTGATTGCAGAGTAATCACGGCAAGGCGGTTCGCAGCATAGGAATATGCCGCGAACCGCCTTCTCGATTGAGGCGGATACGATTTCAATATTCGCCCAGGGGAAAACAAATGAATTCGCATGTCTCTGTTTCCGGTGGCACGGGCGCAATCATCACAGACGCGCGCCAGGACGACGATGTTGTCAGGCTTGAAAATGTCAAACGGCATTTCGGCGATACCCCAGCGCTTGATGGTGTGTCGCTGATTGTCCGCAAGGGGGAAATTCTCGGTATTATCGGCCGCAGCGGCGCGGGGAAATCAACGCTGATCCGCTGCCTCAATGGTCTGGAGCGGCCGGAATCGGGCTCCATCTTTGTTGAGGGCAGGCAGATTACCGGGCTTGATGAGCGCGAGCTGCAGCCATTGCGCCGTCGCATCGGCATGATTTTTCAGCATTTCAACCTGCTGTCGGCCAAGACGGTGGAAGAGAATGTAGCGCTGCCCCTCAAGATCGAGGGCCGCCCGAAAGCTGAGCGCCTGAACCGGGCGCGGGAACTTTTGGAATTGGTTGGGCTTTCCGACAAGGCGAAAGCCTATCCGTCGTCGCTATCCGGCGGGCAAAAGCAGCGCGTGGGCATTGCGCGGGCACTGGCGGCGCGGCCAGCTTTGCTGCTCTCCGATGAAGCGACATCCGCGCTCGATCCGGAAACAACGCGTTCCATTCTCGCGCTACTGAAAGATATCAACCAGAAGCTCGGCCTCACCATTCTGCTGATCACCCATGAAATGGAAGTCGTCCGCTCCATTGGCGACCGGGTTGCGGTTATCGATGCGGGTAAAATCGTTGAGGAAGGCCCGGTCTGGTCGGTTTTTGCCGATCCGCAGACCGATATCACCAAAAGCCTGCTTGCGGGTATTCGTCCGCAGCTTCCAGCCCATATCGTCAGTCTCTTGTCATCAGAACCCACCGGCGAAGCTGTGCTTGGTGTTGATCTTGCCGGTGCTGCCGCGCAGGGCACGTTGCTGGCCGATCTGCCGGGACCTTTCCGGCTTGTTCATGGCGGTGTCGACCATGTACAAAATCAGGCGGTCGCCCGGCTTTATCTTGCGGTTCCTGCTATCGCAGTTGCTCAATTTGTTTCGTTTCTTGAGGCCCGCTCGGCCCGTGTAGAGGTGCTTGGTTATGCCACAAGTCATGTATGAACTGCTTCTGCAATCGCTGTGGGAAACGCTTGTCATGACAGGGGCTTCCGGCCTGATCTCACTGGCAGCTGGCCTGCCGCTGGGTCTGGCGCTGGTGGCAACTGACCGTGGCGGTATCGCGCCGAACCCGTGGGTCAACAGCGTGCTTGGCGCTGTCATCAACGCCTTCCGCTCGGTGCCATTCATTATCCTGCTGGTGGCGCTGATTCCGCTCACACGGCTTATCGTCGGCACGTCCATCGGCACTTGGGCCGCCATCGTGCCGCTATCCATCGGCGCGACACCCTATTATGCGCGCATTGCCGAAGTTTCCTTGCGTGAGGTGGATCGAGGGCTGATTGAAGCGGCGCGTGCCATGGGCGGCAATCGCTGGACCATCATTCGCGAGGTGCTGGTGCCCGAGGCGCTGCCGGGCATTGTTGCGGGTTTCACGGTCACTCTTGTCACCCTGATTGGTGCATCGGCCATGGCGGGCGCGATCGGGGCGGGAGGCTTAGGTGATCTTGCCATCCGCTATGGCTATCAGCGCTTTGAAACCTCTGTGATGATTGCCGTGGTGATCGTGCTTATCATTCTTGTCTGCGGCATTCAGTGGGTTGGTGACAGGCTGGTCAAACGGCTCGATCACCGTATCTAAAAGAACCGATTGGCAGGGCGTTGCAGACCGAGATTTTCGCGCAATGTCCTGCCTTCATATTCGGTGCGGAAAATGCCGCGCCGCTGCAATTCCGGCACGACCTTGTCGACAAAATCATCAAGTCCTTCAGGCAGATAGGGGAACATGACGTTGAAACCGTCTGAACCTTCCTCCTCAAGCCATTGCTGCATCTCGTCGGCGATTGTTGTAGGGGTGCCGACAAAGGCAGGACCCGCATAGCCACCCAGCCGTTGCGCCAGCTGGCGCACGGTCAGGTTTTCACGCCGTGCCAGATTGACCGTACGCTCCAGGCCGCTCTTGCTGGCATTGGTATCGGTGATCTCGGGCAATGGCCCATCGGGATCAAAACCCGACGCATCCTGACCAAGGGCAATCGACAGGGAGCCGATGGCATTGGCGTAGTGCACAAGACTATCGAGACGGGCGCGTTTTTCCTTGGCTTCCTCCACGGTATCGCCCACCACGACAAAGGCGGCGGGCAATATTTTCAACTGATCGCGCTGGCGGCCGATCTTGTCCATGCGGGCCTTGATGTCGGCATAAAGGCTTTGGCCGTCGGCAAGATTGGACGGTGCGGCAAAGACGAGTTCTGCGGTTTCAGCGGCCAGTTGGCGTCCCGGTTCGGATGACCCTGCCTGTACGATCACAGGCCAGCCCTGCACGGGCCGGGCAATGTTGAGCGGGCCGCGAACCGAGAGAAACTCGCCCTTGTGATCGAGCACATGCATGCGCTCTGGATCGAAATAAATGCCGGTTTCAGCGTTGCGGATAAAGGCATCGTCGGCAAAACTGTCCCAAAGCCCTGTCACCACATCATAAAACTCGCGGGCACGCCGATAGCGCTCGTCGTGCTCCATATGGTCTTCCAGCCCGAAATTAAGCGCCGCGTCGGGATTGGAGGTGGTGACGATGTTCCAACCTGCACGTCCGCCGCTGATATGGTCGAGCGAGGCGAAGCGCCGTGCGATGTGATAGGGCTCGTCAAAGGTCGTCGAGGCGGTGGCGATCAGGCCGATATGCTCGGTCGCACCGGCCAATGCCGAAAGCAGGGTGAACGGTTCAAAGGATGTCACCGTGTGGCTGCGTTTCAGCGCTTCCACCGGCATGTTCAGCACGGCCAGATGGTCGGCCATGAAGAAGGCGTCGAACTTGCCGCGTTCCAGCGTCTGGGCAAAGCGCTTGAGATGAGCAAAATTGAAATTGGCATCGGCATAGGCGCCGGGATAACGCCAGGCACCCGTATGAATACTGACCGGTCGCATGAAAGCGCCAAGATGCAGCTTGCGTGTCGTGCTCATCGCATGTCCTCTTACAATCCTGCCTTGGGGAACGGTTCGTCGATAATTTTATATGGGGTGGTCAGCTCTGCTGGAGAAGGCCCATGCGGCGGGAAATGAAGCGTTCTATTGCCGATAATCCGTCATAGATCATGACCGCGAGAATGCCGACGATGAGGCCGCCTTGCAGGACGAAGGAAAGGTTGTTGGATTGCAGCCCGGCAATAATGACTTCACCCAGCGTTTTGGCCGCAACTGTCGAACCGATGGTGGCGGTCGCCAGATTGATTGTCACGGAAAGGCGTATGCCAGCGAGTATGATTGGCATTGCCAGCGGCAGTTCAACCTTGATCAGGCGCTGCCAGCCCGTCATCCCCACACCACGCGCCGCATCGGTGACGGTGGGTGGCAGGGTGGTCAGGCCCGTCAGAGAGTTTTCAAAGATCGGCAGCAATCCGTAGAGAAAGAGGGCGATGAGCGTTGGTTTCTCACCAAAGCCGACCGCGGGCACGGCGAGGGCGAGAACAGCCACCGGCGGAAATGTCTGGCCGATATTCACAAGACTGCGCGAAAGCGGCAGAAACTCGGCACCGAACGGGCGTGTGACCAGAATAGCCAGAGCAACAGCGACGATGGTGGCACCTGCCGTTGCAATGGCAACGGTGCGCAGATGCAGCAACGTCAGCGTCAGCAAACTGCCCTGATTGTAGATGACAGGGGCATTGTTCTGGGTGAGTGGCCGGAAGATCGGCTCAAACCATTCCGGTCGCAGCAGAAACACCACGAGAAGCGCCATGATGCCGATGCGCAGAATGGTGGGAAAACGCAGGTTCATGCGGCTGGYCTTGAAGCGCGTTTCACCAGCCCGTCCACGGTGACACGGCCGATGGATTTGCCCGCTTCATTGACGACGGGCAGAGCAGGGCGGCCCGACCAGAGGAGTTCGGCCAAGGCATCGCGCTGGGTTGCCGTGGCTGGAATGGCTTCGCCTTCGGCGGTGCCGGGCTCCACCGCATCACCAGCGGGACTCAAGGACAGGAAGCGGAAGGGCCGGTCGCCGGTGCCAACCAGTGTCGCGACAAAATCCGTTGCCGGATTGGCGAGAATTTCAGCTGGGGTTGCGTATTGCAGCAGATTGCCACCATCCATCACCGCGATCTTGTGGCCGAGGTGAATGGCTTCTTCCATGTCGTGGGTGACAAGAATGATGGTGGTGCCGAAGCGTTTCTGGATGGCGAGCAGATCCTCCTGCGCCTTGGAGCGGATAACGGGATCAAGCGCGCCAAAGGGTTCGTCCATCAGCAGCACGTTTGGTTCGGCGGCGAGCGCGCGGGCAACGCCGATGCGTTGCTGCTGGCCGCCGGAAAGTTCATGCGGATAGCGCGGRCCGAATGTATCAGGGTCCAGCTGGAACAGCGAAAGCAGTTCACTCACACGGGCGTCGATTTTCGCCTTGTCCCAGCCGAGAAGCTCGGGCACGACAGCGATATTCTGCGCCA
The DNA here is from genome assembly GCF_052113785.1 of Phyllobacterium sp. TAF24. NCBI lineage: Bacteria > Pseudomonadati > Pseudomonadota > Alphaproteobacteria > Hyphomicrobiales > Phyllobacteriaceae > Phyllobacterium > Phyllobacterium sp. TAF24. Next base: position 25,425 of record NZ_JBFRDN010000022.1, read on the forward strand.
CGGTGCGGTGGGGAAAGAGGCCGTGGCCCTGAATGGCATAGCCGATACGGCGGCGCAGTTCATAGCCGGGAAGGGAACGATTATCCTCGCCATCAAGCTTGATAATGCCCGATGTCGGCTCGACCAGCCGGTTGATCATGCGCATCAGCGTCGTCTTGCCCGAGCCTGACGTGCCGACAATGACGGTGACGGTGCGTGGCTGGACGACCAGCGAGACGTTGTTGACGACAGTCGCCGCGCCGTAGCGCTTGGTGATACCCTCGATTTCAATCATGCGGATGCCCCGGAGTGAAAGGGTGAACTGAGTTCGACGGCGGCATCAAGAATAATGGCTGCCGCAAAGGCGAGAAGCACGGTGGGAACCGCGCCAAGCAGGACGAGATCCATGGCGGTCTGGCCGATGCCCTGAAACACGAAAACGCCAAAACCGCCGCCGCCGATAAGAGCGGCGATGGTTGCAAGGCCGATATTTTGCACCAGAACAATGCGCACACCGGTGAGGATCACTGGGAAGGCCAGTGGGAATTCCACCTTGAACAGGCGTTGCCTTTCGGTCATGCCGACACCACGCGCCGCGTCATTAGCCTGAACGGGAACACCCGCAAGTCCGACCACCGTATTGGCTACAACAGGCAGCAGCGAATAGAGAAACAGCGCGACAAAGGCAGGTGCCATGCCGATGCCCTTGATGCCGATTTCTGCGGCACCGGGCACGTTGGCAGCAATCCAGCCAAGCGGGGCGATCAGAATGCCAAAGAGGGCAATGGACGGGATCGTCTGGACGATGTTCAGCACATTGAGCACGATGTCGCGCAGTTTCTGCACCCGGTGGCAGAGAATGCCGAGCGGGATGCCAATGACAACAGCCGCGACGAGCGAACCCAGCGCCAATGTGACGTGTTTGCTGGCTTCCGCCCAGAAACTATCGGCACGGGCACTGTATTCTTTCAGGATCGACAGTTTGTCCCAGCTTCCGGAAAGCAGGACAAAGCCGATGAAGCCAGCCGCAAGGATCAGCACAAGGATGCGGAGCAGCGGTGTCAGGCGCAGGCGCGTCAGCGAATCCGCTGCGAGCAGGGCGAAAGCAAACAGCAGCAGCCAGAAGCCGGACGCGGGCGAAACACGTGCATAGGTGTTGGCAGGCGGGGTGAGGTGGTCGGCGGCCGTGCCGATGAGGAGAAACAAAGCTGCAAGCGTGGCAAAGCTAGCTGCCATCCGCAGTGTCGGTGGGGTTCGAAAGAGCCCGATAACCACAGCAACGGCAATGATGGCGAGAAGCGTGGGGCCAGCCCATGAAGGCAGGGAAGCCAGAAGGGTTTGCGGTTCACCTGCAACGATCCGGTTGGCGCGGAACGTGGCAAACGGCGCTACGCCTACCGCATATCCGGCGATCAGGGCAATCACGACACCTAGTTTGTCCAGACGCACGGCCATGGTCTCCATTTACCGGAACAGGGCGGGATCAGCCCGCCCTGCTTCAGTGAAGTGACTGACTTATTTGAGGAAGCCGTTCTTCTTCAGAAAGTCTTCCGCAACGGCCTTTGCCGGTTCGCCGCCCACCTGCACACGGCCATTGAGGTCCTGCAATGTGACGAGGTCGAGCTTCAGGAAAACCGGCTTCAACAGGGTTTCAATCTCCGGATGTTCCTTCAGCACAGCTTCGCGGATGATCGGTGCTGGCTGATAAACAGGCTGAACGCCCTTATCATCGGCGAGAACGACGAGGCCGGATGGAGCAATACCGCCATCAGTGCCGTAAACCATGGCCGCATTGGCACCATTGGTCTTGTTGGCAGCGGCGGCAATCGTTGCAGCCGTATCACCGCCCGAAAGGGTGATCAGCTGGTCGGATTTCAGCTTGAAACCGTAGGTGGTCTGGAATGCGGGCAGGGCTGCCGCCGAATTGACGAATTCGGAGGAGGCGGCAAGCACGACATTGCCACCACCAGCGACATATTTGCCGAAATCAGACAGTGTTACCAGCTTTTCAGCGTCGGCCACTTCCTTGCGCAGGGCAATTGCCCAGGTGTTGTTGGCGGGCGAGGGTGTCAGCCAGACGATCTTGTTGGCATCGTAGTCCAGCTTTTTCGCCGTCTCATAGGCTTTGGTCGCATCTTTCCATGCGGGATCATCAGCCTTCTCGAAGAAGAAGGCGGCATTGCCCGTATATTCAGGGTAGATATCGATTTCCTTGGCGGTAATCGCCTTGCGCACAATGGGTGTCGCGCCCAGCTGGATGCGGTCGGTGGTCGGAATCTTGTTGGCGTTCAGCACGGCCAGAATGATATTGCCGAGGACGCCGCCTTCAGTATCGATCTTGGATGAAACAACGACCTGCGCGCTTGCAGATCCGATAGAAAGCGCCAGAGCGAGCGCAGCGCCGAGAAAGGTTTTGCTGGTAGACATTCTTTTCGTTCCCTTTGGATATCCCGAATTAATATGACCTTTAAACCACGATTGCCGTGGCGGGTCCGGGTATTTATTTCCGCGAAAAGGGCCTGCAACGAAAAATTTGCAGCTTTCCGTTCACCTGCAAGCTTGTCCTATTTTCCACCGTGGCTCAAGCCTGTCATGTCAGCATTTATGCCTGTTATGGCAGGAGCGTTTAGGGCAGAGTTAGAAATCTCGATTGAGGATTTCTGCAAAGGCCGGTTCTTTGCCAACATTATCCGCGATGGCGGCGAGTTTGGGGAAATGGCTGTTGAATATGCTAAGCCCCGGCCGCCAATTGCGCATGACCGCCAGATAGAGATCGATAGCGCTGAAATTCTTACCAAGGAACCACGGTTCGTCTGCAACCTCTTCGACGTTTTTCCAAAGGCTAAGGCGGTATTCCTCGAGGCTGGCGCGGTATTTCTTCTGGTTTGTCTCATCCAGCCCCCAGCGGGCTGGGTCATCGCCAAAAGTGGAAACCGGATAGATGGCGCCGATGATGTAGACGAGCCAGCGCAGAAACTGCGGGCGATGTGGATCACTGGCAGAGGGTGCCAGTCCGGCGTCGGGGAAAGCATCGGCCAGATGCAGGATGATTGCCGCGCTTTCCGTCAGGATATTCCCGTCGGGCAGGATGAGCGTCGGCACCTGACCCAGAGGATTGAGTTCCAGCAACCGGTCACGCTCTGGACCTGGTTCAAGATAGGGTATCTGTTCGAGTGTGTAGTTCGCTTTTGCGCGGGCGAAGGCCAGTTCGATAATGACAGAGCCGCATCCTGCCGAACCAATCAACACATATTTGCTCATGTTGTTTCCCTAGGCGACAGCCGTGCAAATGGCGGCATAATGAATGCTTGCCGCAGTCAGAACGAAGGCATGCCAGATCGCGTTGTGAAATGGCAGCCGCTCAAGAACATGGAAAATCACCCCAAGGGAATAGACGAGGCCACCGGCGAGAATCAGCCACAGCACCGTGGCTGACAGCGCTGTTGTCAGTTCCTGATAGGCGGCCACGCCACTCCAGCCCAAGGCCAGATAAAGCACGATAGACAGCCGGTCGAAGCGGTTGGGCATTAAAAGTTTCAACAGCACGCCCGCGATGGCAATGGCCCAGACAGTGGATAGCAGCCACCATGTGCCGCTTTTTGCCATAAGCGGCGTGTAGGTGCCCGCGATCAGCAGATAGATTGCCGAATGATCGAAACGCCGCAAAAGGGCTTTAACAGGCGAAATCGGCCATATGTTGTATGTCGCCGAAAGCGCCATGGAGAGGACGAGCGTCGCAAGGTAGATGGCTACAGCCGCATAGGTCGCGGGTTCTTTCGGCCCGAAGACGAACAGGAGAATCGCTCCTGATATGGCCAAGGTCACGCCTGTTATATGGACCACTCCGTCAGCCCAGAGTTCAGCGACGGTGTAATGACGAAAGACAGGCGCAGGCAGCGGGCGGGCAGGTGATGGATGCAACGCGTTTTCCTGATCGAAGAGTTTTTCCTTGGCGTCATATAACAACGAAAAGTCCGGCTGCGTAAATGCCTCGCCGTTCATGTCTTCGCACCAAGGATCAGTTTAACAACTTCAGATTGTTAACTCACGGTTAAGGGTGACGGAGGGCGCCCGATTCTTCGCATGGGCAGTTTTTCTCTTTTGAAAGGCCATTTTCTTGTTGCTGTCTTTATGTGGGTATTACGGCAGTATTTTGATAAGACTTTGGTATAATTCTTTGAAATTCTGTAATATTCTGTCAGATATTTTGAATATTCTGCATGCGTAATTCCTGTTGGTTACTTCTCCAATTTAAGCCATAATCATTTCATCACATGGGAAGACTATGGGTTTCGGGGGGAAACCATGGTTGGTGCCAGTTTCTGAATGTGCACTGTTGAAATTGAGGGAGTTCAAAAATGTCTATGACCCGGAATCTTATATTGGCCGGAATTATCGGTGCCGCATCGTTTACGGTTGTACCGGCCTACGCGCTCTCGGCGAAAGAGTGCAGCGTCAAGTATCAGGCAGCCAAGACTGCCGGAACACTTGGCGGTGCGAAGTGGAATGATTTCCGCAAGACGCAATGTGCGGATGCATCGCCTGCAGCTGCGGCTCCGGCCCCGGCTGCTCCAACCAAAGCCGCCAAGACAACAGCCGCAGCGCCGAAAGCTGCTGCCCCCGCTGATTCAGGTGGCGGCCTGACCATGAAGGAGTGCAGTGCCAAGTATCAGGCTGCCAAGACGGCAGGTACACTTGGCGGCGCGAAGTGGAATGATTTCCGCAAGGCCCAGTGCAGTGGTGATGCGGCAGCAGCTGCTCCCGCCGCCGCACCGACCAAGACAGCCACTGCTCCAGCAGATGCCAGCGCCGGTGGCGGCCTGACGATGAAGGAATGCAGTGCCAAGTATCAAGCTGCCAAGACGGCAGGCACACTTGGCGGCCAGAAGTGGAATGATTTCCGCAAGGCACAGTGCAGCTCCGGCGCTTCTGCCGCTGCTACCAATGATGACACTGCTCCAACACCTCAGACAGCGACCTATAAGGATGAGCCGCCAGCAGCCACGACGGCAGCTCCAGCGGGTGTTGGTTTCCCGAAGGCCGTTTCGGCCAAATACTCCACTGAAAGCGCTGGCAAGGCCCGTATGCATACATGCCTTGAACAGTATTATGCCAACAAGCAGAACAACACGCTTGGCGGCCTCAAGTGGATCCAGAAGGGCGGCGGCTATTACAGCCTCTGCAATTCCCGCCTGAAGAGCTAAATCTAATTTATAGGAAGCGGGGCCAATGCTCCGCTTCCTGCTTTTAGCGCTATGGTTTCGCTCTTCTCCCATTTTGCGGAGAGGGTTGGTGCAGTGTTGTTCGTGGTTCGTGGTTCGACAAGCTCACCATGAGGGGCTTGGGTGGATGCAACGCTAATCGCAAAGGTTGCAGACTATGGCTCCCCATCATCACTCCCCACTCCGTCATCCTATAGCTCTCATCTCTCCGTCATCCTCAGTCCTCGGGTTTAACCCGAGGATGACCCGAGGACCCACGGCTAAAGAGTTCCAATGAACTTGATTGCTCGCGCTTTCAGATCATGGGTCCTCGGGTCAAGCCCGAGGATGACGGAAAGAGGGGTGCAGGGAGTTAGGTTCTGCAACCTTTGCGCTGCAACCATTTTGATCTGCAATCTATGTGATTATCGTTGCATCCACCCAAGCCCCTCATGGTGAGCTTGTCGAACCACGAACCACATACCACACCCCACCCACTAATAACCCTGCAAACCGACACTCTAACCCCTTCCACCTGCATAATTTTCCCACTATGGTCTGCGTTGAGACCGGTCGAAATGGATTGGTCTTGGGGCCTAGAAACCTCGCATACAGCGGTCGGTGTCGACCGCAAAGGCACCTCCTCAGCCCTATGGCCGGGGAGGCCTCGGCGTATGTCCAGAGCTTCGGCTTAAAGGCCGTGGCGGTCGTCTGTGTGCGACTTTCTAGCTCCCCGGTCACCAGAGGATAATCCTCGGGTGGCCGCTTTCCTCGTGAAACAAGGGAGTGCGCATGACCGACTACAATTTCTGGGCTCATCTGCTTGATACGTTTCAATCCTCACCTGATTTGATCAAGGCAATATGGCTGATCATTCCGCCTGCGTTTGTGCTGGGGCTGGTGGCGATGACCATGCGGTTCAGGATCGAGAGCAAGCGGGCAGACAAAGGGCTGGATGGCGAACTTGTTTATTCAGTTCATAGGGATAAGCAAAACCGGGTTCATATCATCAGCCACATAAAGCAGGTGGGAGATAACCCACCGCTACTTTTCCTCGATCAGGGGCCGGGCGAAGCGTTTGAATATGCTGAGGGCAAACCACCTTTAAAGCGCTAATCATAAAAGAGAGATTTGCACATCTGTCGGTTCGCGGTTCGACATAACAACCCTGAGGGGCTTGAGTGGATGCAACGCTAATCGCGAAGGTTGCAGAACAAAGGTTGCAGAACTTGGCTCCCTTGCATCACCCCCACTCCGTCATCCTCAGTCCTCGGGTTTAACCCGAGGATGACCCGAGGACCCATGATCTGAAAGCACGAGCAATCAAGTTCAATGGAACTCTTTAGCTGTGGGTCCTCGGGTCAAGCCCGAGGATGACGGAAGGAGGTGGGGTGCAGTCCGCGGTCAACTCTTGTAAGCGACCCAGCCCCTGAATGTGAAACCGGCGTAGAATAGCTCGATATTTGAGAATCCCGCTTGGCGAAGGATGGTTTCGTCCATAGCGGGAGACAGAACGGGCAATCGCTCCTTCATGGTTCTGATGCCGTTCGCTGTCAGGGATATTGGAGCCCCAGTTGCCGCCGCGAACGCCGCGTAGCGTGTGAGCCATTTGTCCAATTCCGCCCCCTCATTGGGGAAACTGTGGTGCGCGGCGACAAATGGCGCGCCGGGCTTCAGTCGCTGCTGGACCGCCCGCAGCGTCTGACGCCGTTCCTCTTCCGGCAGGAAGTGAAGTGTTAAAAGACAGGTTGCGGCGTCGAATGGGCCCTCGGGCGCGCTGTCGATATAGCCCTCGTGGAACGCAACGCGAGAGGCCTGCGCACCGAGATTGGTTCTTGCCAGTTGAAGCATCTCGGCAGAGGGGTCGACGCCATCGAAACGCCAGTGTGGCTGCATCTGCGCGAGCACGCCCAGTTCCATTCCTCCGCCAGCCCCGAGAACCAGAACGCGCGCATCGGCGGGAGCCCGCTCTGCCAGAAGCAGACCGGTCATCAGGTGCAGGTCGTGAAGGCCCGGCACAAGTTGTGCGGTTCTGGCCGCATATCCCGAAACAATATCGGGATTGGAAAACGATGACATCTGCATCTCCGTTCGAGGCTTCACCGCTGCGGTAAGGGCAAGCAGGGTGGAAGAAAGGTCGCCAACGCATTTCATGTAACTCTATATGTTACGATATGCAAGCTTCTTGATGAGGCTGCCATAGGCGCCCTTTTATCCATGAATTGCAAAATCCATCATGCGTGGTCCGACAGACGCGCAACTATCCGCTCTCTCTTCGACCGATCTCTTGACATGCAATAATATTATTGCATTTATTCGGCATGGATGATGAGCAACTCGATCGGATTTTCAAGGCGATTGCCGACCCGACGCGGCGCAGGATCATAGACCGATTACGCGAGCGCCCCGATCAATCGCTGTTCCACATCTGCGCGCTGTCGGTAGCGGAGGATGGGGAAGCCCTGTCCCGGCAGGCGATCACCCAGCATCTCGATACGCTTGAGAAAGCTGGACTGCTCCATGTTTCATGGTCTGGGCGAACCAAAATTCATTCCATCGATCTCATTCCGTTGCAGGCGGCGGCGGCTCTCTGGCTTCGCAAACATCTTTAGGAGGAAAACCACCATGAGGATTTATGTCACCAGTGTATTGGTAGACGATCAATCAAAGGCTTTGGACTTCTACACCCGAATCCTTGGCTTCACCGTGAAACACGATATCCCCCTTGGCGGCGAACATCGCTGGCTGACGGTCGTATCGCCCGAAAACCCCGAGGGAACGGAACTGCTGCTGGAGCCGAGCGAACATCCGGCAGCCAAGCCCTTCAAGGACGCCCTTGTTGCGGATGGTATCCCGGCAACCTCGTTTCAGGTGGATGATATTGATGCGGAGTATCGCAGGCTGCGTGACCTCGGCGTATCGTTCACTGTCGAGCCAATGGATGCCGGACCAGTCCGGATGGTGGTGTTTGATGATACCTGCGGAAATCTGATTCAGCTGATCCAAATGACCGGCAAATAGAAAAAGCTTTTAGCCATAAACGACCCGGTTTCGGCCCTGATGTTTGGCGGAGTAGAGATATTTGTCGGCAATCGCCAATGTCTCTTCCAGTGACTGGCCCGGTGTGTGCAGGGAAATACCGATACTGACGGTGATCGTGGTTCGCTCAAGCCCGAGTTCCCTGCCAATAGCGCGGGTGGCGATCAGAATTTTATGGGCTATCCAGTTGGCGCGGCCAAGATCCGCATCGGCGAGGAAGACGGTGAATTCTTCACCGCCAATCCGCGCCGCCAAATCCCGCTCGCCGATGCTGGATTTAATGACCCGGCCAAGCTCATGAATGACGCCGTCACCAGTGGCATGGCCAAAGCGATCATTGATGGCCTTGAAGTAATCGGCGTCGATGTAGAGGAGGGCGCCCGCACTGTCGATGGGGCGGGATGTGGCAAACAGTTGCTGTGTTTGCAGGTAAAACTCGGCCCGGTTGAGCAGGCCAGTCAAATCATCCCGGCGCGAGTCGAGATCGAGCTGTTCGGCAAGCTGCTTCAATTTGTAATTCAGCCCAACCAGAAATGCGCCGAGCGGCAGGCTGACGAGAACGACGATGCCAGTTGTAACAGCGGCCACGCGATGGGGCGTTTCGAGGCCAATGACGAAAAATGCGCTGACAGCCATGATATCTGACGAGATGGTGGCCATGCCAACCATGATCGCGACTTGCCTCAATGGCGAAAGCGCACCGAATCGGGTCATCCATAGGTTGTAGATGTTCATTGTTTCCGCCGGGTCAGTTGCGAGCACCGGCATTCAAGCCTGAAACAAGTGAAGAAAGCTATCCTGGGTTGTGTCGAATTCGAACAATCGGGTTCAAAAATCAGTTCGAGACTAACTATCAAGCCCGTAGCTGATGCGCACGGTCGTGCCGACATCGGGGACCGATGTGATTTTCAGCTTTCCCGTCATGGTTTTCACCAGTTCCATGCAGTTCGTCAGGCCAAGGCCAAGATGGACACCTGCCTTGGTCGAAAAGAATGGCTCCTTGGCTTTCGCCAGCGTGGAGGGGCTCATGCCGATGCCGTTGTCAGCAACAACCAGTACTAGTTGCGGGCGCTGCAGAAAGCGGCGGTTGACGCTTGCCCTGATTGCAATGACCGGATCAGTCCGGGTGGCGACGGCATTGGTGGCGTTGCGGACCAGTTCGTCAATGATGAGATGGAACTGAGATGCTGGAATAAGGGATTTCCGCGCGGCTTGCTCAATGTCCAGTTGCAGGTTGATCGGGCTTTTCGACACAATGTCCGCTAGCAGATCGCCCAAGGGCACTTTCTTGAATTGCGTCTTGGAGTGGCCGATCATCATCAGGCCCTCATTGATGCTTTCCAGTTCGGCAATCGTGCTGCGGGCTGCCTCGGTCATTTCAGAGGAGGGAATGGCATTGTTGCCGACATAGCCGAGAAACAGGCGCAATGCGGCGATCCGCGTGCGCGTCATATGGGCAAACAGTGCGGAGAAAGAGCGGATATGCTGGTCCTTGCGGCGGGCCAGAAGGCTGCGCTGATGGATGAGCAGTCCGGCGAGGATCAGCGCGCCAGCTGCACCCAGAAGCTTGTTTCTGGCAACATCGGCGGCGATGGTGGCGGTGCCCTGCAGGGTAATACTATGGGCCAAGGTCGACCCGGCGGTGCGGAAAATATCCGTTTCGATGGTTTGTACGGTTTTCAACGCCTTGTCGAACTGGCTTGCCTTGATTTGCGGGGTCAAGACCGTGTCGACTGTCAGGATCGTCTTTTTCAGGGAAGCGATATCAGGCGCATCGAGAAACCGGTCTGCATAGTCGAGCTGATCCAGTGATTTCAGGTTGAAATTCATCAGGGTCACTTCCTGAATCAGACGCGGCTCAGGATCGCCCGTTCTGGTGGCCAGCATCAGATAACCCTTGATGCTGGCAATCTTCTCGCGTGCCTGTGAAGCTCGAACCTGAACCTCAAAGGTCTGACTCATGATTTCATTGGTCTGGATACGGTACAGATCCGCGCGGACAAACGACCAGACACAGAGTAGGGCCGCCCCGATCAGGATGATGTAAAAGAGCGGGTCGAGGTACTTATCCAGCTTCATGTTCAGTCAGTTTCAATCGGCCGGGCGGATCGAAGTAACAAACCAGACCCATATGGAGTTACGTGCCGGGATATAGGGCTTTGGCAGTTTACCCAGTGGCCAGACAATATAGAACGGCCCGCCATCATCGAGTGATAAAGGCCTGAAATCCTGATCCTTCGTGCAGACGCCGCTTTGCTTGTCGGTATCTGTGCAGGCCTGTTCGAGTGCAATGATGGGCGCAAACTCAACCACCTCTTCCATGGTGATTTTTATAATATAATTGTCGAATGCAGCAACTTCGAGGTTGGGCTTGTCCGCAATCTTGTACTTGGTCACCATTTCCTTCACCGAAGGGCCACGGAAATGGATTTTCACACCATTGGTCCAGGGTGTCTCCGTCACCAGATCATGCATGGGAAACTCCTGACGGAGTTTTTCCTGGGTGAAGGTCGCCAAAGCACCGCCGGATGCATCCTGCATTTGAATGACCGCAGGGTCATCATTGGCAAAAGATGTACCCGAAAAAATCGACATGCAGAGGCACAAGCCCGCGAAGAGAAAAGAAACCTGCTTGCCTGCGTTATTTATCTGTTTTGTTCGGTTGGCAGTTCCAGTGGCGAAAAGACCTCCAATTGCCGCTGATGCCTTTAGTTTTTTGTTATTATGGTGTTCCAGAGCAGTCCCCATCATAACCCCTTTGGTAGGAGCCCGGTTTTTAATAGCTTAGCACGTGCACGTTTATAGTATTTTTCTGCAGATGCTGCATCAATATCAAAGCGGTCCCCGAGCTGTTCATATATTTCTTTGCGGCTGATTCCAGACGGTCGTTGCCGCATCCAGCCGAGTATTTCCTGTTCACGCGGTGTCAAACCCGAATGATAGAATTCGGGTGGTGCTGTCGTCTCATTTGAAAGCCTGACACTGTATCCGCGTTCTGCAACCTCCTGCAGAACGTCGACCAAGGCTCCGGGCCTTAGATTGTTCTTGGCCAGATAGCCGACGACGCCGAGTTTCTGGCAGTGTTCCCATTCTTCATCCGTATCAGAACCCGTGACCACAAAATGGATGGCGTCGGGTGACAGTTCTATGACAACCTGCACGACATCAAAGCGGTCGTCCTGTGACTTCGGATCATAGCCGGGAAGACCCGGGTCAATCACCACAAGGTCGAACTGGTGTGATTCCAGCAGGTCGAGCGCAATTGTTATATTGGCTGCGCCGTGAACAATGGACGCAGGCAAGGCTGCCTGCAATTCATGAATCAGGGCCAGTCTCATTAAGTGCTGATCTTCGATGATCAGCACGTGTGTATGCTTCGACGTCTGTTCCGCCATCGCCCTCACGCGTACTCCCGGTTGCACGCCATTTTACCATGCTGACAGCATTGGCGCTTAGAGAGTAGTGCGATTTCTATAAAGCGCAAAATAGGGACAGGGTTGTCCCTATTTTTCTTGGTATAACGGAATAGTGTTCCGACCGAAACGTGAGCGGTGCAGATTTGCATCAAGGGGATTTTCGGCGTGACTTTGGCTGTCATTACCATCGATGGTATCAGGGTTAATCCTGCCGCCCGCGTTGCTTCGATTGCAACTGTGCTCGAACGGCACCGAAATTCCAGACGCGAACTACAATGGCTTGTACGTGCATGCACTGATTGCATGGATGGCGGGCAGGAGACTGCTTCCTTTGACAGACGCCTTGCGGCGGCGACGGATGCGGAACATCACGCACGCGTTGCAATGCTAAGGCATCCGGCAAATACGTTGGAAGAATTTGCAGCGAAAGCACGGCACATTTGTTCTCTTCTGCTGGAGGACGATGACAATTTGGACAAATACGAACTGTTCTCAATCCTACAGACGCTGATCGCACAACCACAGTCGGAATGCCAATAAATCGAACCGGTACCTGCGTTGAAACCTTGGCCAAGTCTCATTGAGCGGGCGTTTCGTGTGGGAAAATGTCCTCTAGTGCTGATATTTTCGAGGGAATCGACAATCATGCCGAGCAATTGGGCCAGTCCCCAACCTATCGATACTGACCCGGAAACAGTAAAACTGATCCGTGGTGCAGAGGCGGTTATTCAAAAAAAGATCGGTCCACTGGCAGCGCTGTGCGATGAACTGCGTGAGCGTCTGGCGGCTTACCGCGATGCGGGGAATGCCGGAGAGCGTTACGAACGCTGGCGGCTTGCCGTGGCTCTGCATGGCGAAATTATGGAAGTCTGGAAATCGGCCTTCCTCAATGCGCGTGCTGCCGTGGACGATTATCTGTCCAGATATGATTTCAACGATTTTTTCTCAGGTCGCGAGATTTTGGCAGCGTCACTGCATGGGCGCTGCAAGCCTTCGGTGGGCATTGCGCTATCGGTTATGCAGTTTGAAAGTGAACGTAACCTGCGCAGGCTCGCAGAGATTTCTCCCGAACAGGCTGCAAGCAACCAGAATATTGTTCGTAAAATCCCTCGCGTCGCGTCGTCGAGCCGGTACAGATAGTTCGGGGAAGGTCGATTTCGTTAGGATAAAAGAGCGCCCGCCATCCGGCGAGCGCTCTTTTTGTCACTAGGCTGCGGCGCGCGGGGCAACTCCGTAACGTTCAGCGGGCTTCTTGTGCGAGAGATTCGGCGCAAGGCCTGTTCGTGCTGATTCGTAGCGGTCCCAGTCCGCTGCATTGGGCAGAGATGGAATGGTGACGAATTCACCCTGATCAAACCCTGCCAAAGCGCCATCCACCAGGTCTTCGCTGGTCATGACGATGGCTTCAGGCAGATGCGTGATCGGCACTCCTGCGACGTCCCAGAATTCGGTAGCGGTGGCACCGGGCAGTACAACCTGAATGCGTACGCCCTTATCGGCAAGCTCGTGCTTCAGCGATTGGCTGAAAGCCAGAACGAAGGCCTTGCTGCCCCCGTAAACGCCATTCAGCATTTCCGGCGAAATGGCAACGATGGACGAGATATTGATGATCGTGCCGCCGCCTCTGGCGACAAAACCCGGCGCTGCCGCATAGGTCAGCCGGGTCAATGCAGTAACGTTCAGGCTGATAAGGCTGTCGAGACTATCGATATCGCCATCAAGCAAGGGTTTCGATGCGCCGACACCGGCATTATTGACCAGCAGCGTAATGCTGGCATCGGTTTTCAGAATATTCTCAATGCGCGCAAGATCGGCCTTGTCGTTCAGATCGGCAGCGACCGCTTCGATTGAACGGCCCGTTGCCGTTGTCAGTCGCTCGGCAAGCGCATCCAGACGTCCGCGGTTTCTGGCAACAAGGATCAGATCATATCCGCGCCGGGCGAGGCGATCTGCATAAATTGCACCAATGCCTGAAGATGCTCCGGTAATCAGGGCGGTGCCTTTGCTTGGGTTCGTGCTCATCATCATGCTCCATGTGTTTTTGGTTGTTGATAGTGAGCTGGACTTTACATCGCATGGTCTGTGTCCTAAATGTCATATATGCAACCTTTTAGGACATGGTGTTATGCAGCGTATCGGATTTGTGGTTTTCCCTGATTTCCAGATGATGAGTCTGGCTGCGGCGTCGGTGTTTGAATTCGCCAATATCGAGGCTGAGGAGGATATTTATGATGTGCATCTGTTGTCGGAAACGGGTGGACCCATTCGCAACTCTATCGGATTGGCGATGGAGACTGAGCCGTTCAATAATCTAGTTTTCGACACACTGATCGTTGGTGGTGCCACCGGTATCGCGCCGTCGAGGCCGGGTTTGGTCGCCTTCATGCAACGGGAAATGAACCGTGCCCGGCGCATTGCGTCTATCTGTACGGGTGCTTTTGTTCTGGCCGAAGCAGGCATTCTGGATGGGCGCCGGGCAACCACCCATTGGTTCTATGCGCGGGATCTGCGTTCCGGTTTTCCTGCAATCAAAGTGGAAGAAGACCGGATATTCATCGTTGACGGCTCGGTCTGGACGTCTGCGGGCATGACTGCCGGGGTCGATCTGGCGCTGGCGATGGTCGAAAAGGATCTGGGTGCAGACATTGCCCGGCTGGTGGCAAAAAGCCTCGTCATCTATCATCGCCGGGCAGGTGGACAATCACAGTTTTCAACGCTGCTTGATCTCGAACCCAAATCCGATCGCATCCAGAGCGCGCTTGTTTATGCCAAGCGCAATCTGCAAACGGCGCTTTCGGTGGAACAGCTTGCCGAGGCAGCCCACCTCAGTCCGCGCCAGTTCAGCCGCGCATTCAAAGCGGAAACCGGCCAATCACCTGCCAAGGCTGTCGAGAACCTGCGTGTCGAGGCGGCACGGCTGATGATGGAGCAGGGGCGTCTGCCTATCGATACAGTGGCGCAGGAAACCGGATTTGCTGATCGCGAGCGGATGCGCCGTGCTTTTCTGCGGGCTTTCGGTCAACCGCCACAGGTAATCCGCCGCAACGCGCGAGAGGCAGCACTCACATAAAGGTCCTGAGGTAAGGGACGTATCGCTCGCGCTCCGAGCACCACATTTTCATGTTTGCCAATCCCGCTGCAAGCCGATCATCAGGGAGGGTTGACTTTACTAGACGACTGGTCTACTTTTCAGAGTATGAGCAAGATTGACACACGCGCTGTACTTATTGACGAGGGGCTGAAAGCTCTTCTCTCGCATGGTTATGAAGGGGCGGGAATTGGGCCAATCCTCAAATCCGCCGGCGTCCCCAAGGGGTCGTTCTACCACTTCTTTGCCAGCAAGGAGGAGTTTGCCTCGGCGGTTGTCGGTTCTTATACAGAAGGTAATCAGACCGTTCGGACCCAATTGCTGACCGACGAGAGCAAATCACCGCTGCAACGTCTGCGCGCCTATTTTGAGTATCATGAGCAGGTATATGCCAGCGAAAACCCCATAGGTGGATGTTTGCTCGGCAACCTTGCCCAATCGATCGCGGTTCACAGTGATGTGCTCAGGCAGGAGCTGCACCGTGCCTTTGCTGCCTGGCAGCGCGATTTTCAGCAAGTCTTGCGGGAAGCGCGGGAGCAGGGGGAATTGCCTTCGCACCTTGATCCTGATGAAACCGCAGCTTTTCTCATTGACGCCTATGAAGGCGCCCTTGTTCGCATGAAGACCGAAGGCAGCATCGCACCGCTCCAGCGTTTCACGACGATGGCGTTCGACGGGCTGCTTAAAAACCACGCATAGGAGATTTATCATGTCTAGTATCAAGACGACTGGTCTACTAGTAAATGAACCCAATACTATTGGCCTGCAGAAGAGCGGTGACGCTGTGTTACAATTGATCAGAAAAGTCCTCACGTTCCGCTGGAACAATTTGTTCTACCGGGAAGAGCGGGCGGATGACCCGCGCATCAGTAAGCTCAGCGATCATTTGCTCGATGATATCGGCATAACGCGGCAGCAAGCGGAAGAGATCGATCGGCGGAGCAAGTGAATTTTTGCACTGGCGATATGGTCCATGTTGCGACTTTACAGCCAGCTGATGGATGAATGCCGCAATATTTTCTCCAAGACAATCATACACATAGTGCTATCGGCGGTACGTACTTTCGATGCGATTTAAAGATTCTATTTACAGATAGACTCAAAAGATATATCGTTTGTGTATGAAAAGGAGAAAACACATGTTTGGAAATTGTCATCACGAACGAAGCGAACGGCGCGAAGGTCATGAACACGTCGAACGCGCTATCTTGCGCGCTATGGCGCGCGGCTTCGGCCGCCATGGCGGTGGTCATGATGGTCCTGGGGGCGGCGGTCGTTTTGGCCGCAGAGGCGGAGGAGGCCGGGTGTTCGCATCGGGCGATCTGCGTCTTGTCCTACTGGCTCTGGTCGCCGAACGGCCCCGCCACGGCTACGAGTTGATCAAGGATATCGAAGAACTGTTCGGGGGCGCCTATGCACCAAGCCCCGGTTCAGTCTATCCGTCCCTGACATTCCTAGAGGAAATAGGGCAGGTTACGGCTGCGGCGAGCGAAGGCTCGAAGAAGCTCTACACCATCACCGAGGAAGGGCTTGCCTATCTGGCCGAGAACAAGAACCTCGTCGATGCGGTCCGCACGCGTATGGGCATGGTTGCCCGTTCCATGGCTGGACAACGCGCACCGGAAGCCATCGCCCACGCGATGGACACGCTGCGCACAGCCCTGCATCTGCACAGCCATGGCTGGGATGCGGAAGAGGCGGAACGGGTTCGCAAGATACTCGAACAGGCTGCGCTTGATATCGAAGCGGGCAAGAAGAAAGACTAACGTCTTCCAGCCGGTGCAGCGCCTGAAATGGCACTGTACCGGTCATTATATTCAACATGTTTCAAAGGTTTGTCCTGTTCCAGTAACAAGACAAACCTTTCGCATAACCAATTGAAGTATATATTTATAATTTGATCAGGCTTGGCGTCTGGTCATGGAGAGGACGGAGCCCGGTGTTTCTGCATCCGAAGCGGCGGCGGTGCGGGCAACGTCAATGCCTGTGGCAACGACGGATACGCGGAAAACGCCTTCCAATGCATCATCGAATGTTGCGCCAAGGATGATATTTGCCTGATCGTCAACTTCTTCACGGATGCGGGTAGCGGCTTCGTCAACCTCAAACAGGGTCATATCACGCCCGCCGGAGATCGAAACCAGAACGCCCTTGGCACCCTTCATCGATTCCACATCGAGAAGCGGGTTGGCAATAGCTGCTTCGGCCGCAGCCTGTGCGCGGCCTTCGCCCGAACCTTCGCCGGTGCCCATCATGGCACGGCCCATGTCACGCATGACGGAGCGCACGTCGGCAAAATCCAGATTGATCAGGCCTTCGCGCACCATCAGATCGGTGATGCTGGCAACACCTGAATAAAGCACACGGTCAGCCGTGGCAAAGGCATCGGCAAATGTCGTTGCGGCATTGGCGACCCGGAACAGATTCTGGTTCGGAATAACGATCAAAGTATCGGCGCTGTCACGCAGTTCTTCCAACCCTTCTTCGGCCATGCGCATACGGCGGGTGCCTTCGAAGGAGAATGGCTTTGTCACAATACCGACGGTGAGAATGCCAGCGGAGCGTGCCGCGCGTGCAATGACCGGTGCAGCGCCCGTTCCAGTGCCGCCGCCCATACCCGCCGTCACAAAGCACATATGCGTGCCGGCAAGATGATCCATGATCTCGTCGATGCTTTCTTCCGCCGCAGCCCGGCCGATTTCCGGGTGGGAGCCTGCGCCAAGGCCCTGCGTCACATTCGCGCCAAGCTGGATCAAGCGGCTGGCCTTGGACATGGAAAGAGCCTGTGCATCGGTGTTGGCAACGATGAACTGTGTTCCCTGCAGGTTTTCGCGGATCATGTTGTTAACCGCATTACCACCGCCTCCACCGACACCGAATACAGTGATATTCGGCTTCATCTCGGAAATTTCCGGCTTCATGAGGTTAATTGACATCGTGCAATCCTTATTCCCGGCCGGTGATCATTATCGGCGTGCAGGTACGTAATGGTATGGCGGGGCTCAGCTGGAGAATCAAAACTGCTTTCTGCCCCAATATTCGGCAAAGAATCAGACAGCGGGTTTCGGCGCAAGCCCTGAAATGGGATATCGCCCTCTGGCGTTGTCAAAAGTATGGCCACAATGATGTTTAGATATTAGTTCCCCGAACAGGATTCGACGGGCAAGCGATGCAGCCGATTTGGGAACTATCCCGGGGCTGTAAAGTTTTGTCCAGCAGTCCCTGACAAGGAGAAATGCTTCATGGAACTTGATCCCCAAAACGCCTTCAACGCCATTCAAACCGGAGTTCAGCAAGCCAGTGCGCTTGTCGTCACCTATTCGTTCTCGGTGATAGGGGCCATATTGCTGCTGGTGATTGGCTATATCGTTGCCGGGCTGGTTGAGCGATGGCTCTATGCCGGATTGGGGCAGGTGAGCGGTTTTGATCTTACACTGCGCMGCTTCTTTTCAAAGATTGCCCGGTATGTGGTGCTCGGTCTTGTAACAGTCATGGTGCTCGGCCAGTTCGGCATCCAGACTGCCTCGGTCATTGCAGCCATTGGCGCGATTGGTCTGGCCATCGGGCTCGCTTTGCAAGGGACATTACAGAATATCGCCGCTGGTATCATGCTTCTGGCCCTGAGACCGCTACGTATTGGCGAATATGTCGAAGTCGGCAGCGTTACAGGCACTGTGGAGGAGATCGGCCTGTTTGCCACGCGGTTGCGGGCAGCGGATGGTGTTTATGTTCTGGCTCCGAATTCGACACTATGGACCCAGCCGGTGAAGAACTACACGCGCAACGGTGTCAGGCGCAACGATATCACGATCAGCGGTGGTCCTGATGAAGATGTCGAACAGATTCAGAAAAGCCTTGTCAAACTGACTGTCGGTGACAAACGGATTTTGCAAAACCCGGGACCACAAGCCTTCGTGTCCGATCTGACGGAGGATTCAGTTGTGGTAACTCTGCGATACTGGACATCACCCGGCGATTTCGCTGCGGTGAAGGCTGACTTGACCAAAGGCACGCGCAACGTTTTTCATGCCCGGAAACTGGCCGCCGAGTAAGGCCAGTGCTGTCTGCGATGGGAACCACGCCCTGCGCTCTGCGTTATCTCCCCGTAAGCATGAATTTTATTAATTCAGGGAGACAATCATGTTGAAAGCTTTTGCCATTGCAGGTGTTGCCGCATTGACAGTCATGTCGGCGACGCCATCTTTTGCACAATCTGTTGAAATTGGCCCCGGTGGTGTGCGGCTTGTTGAGCCACGCGTCGAGCGGCCCATGCGTCGTGGAATGGAAATCAGCGAACGCGAAGCTGTCCGCGTGGCGCGTGCCGAAGGCCTGCGGAATGTGGACAATATCGAACGCAGACGGTCGCGTTTCATTGTGGAAGGCACTGATCGGCGTGGCAACGATATCCGGGTCAATGTTGACAGGCGGACAGGCGAAGTGATCTCCGTCGACTAGCCGGAGTTGCGATTCGCTTGGAAAAAGGACCCGAATGCGCATCATTCGGGTCTTTCCAATTTTTACCGCTTCATAAAATTTGTGAAGACGCTAGGCTCAATGGGCATTCCCGTCAGTTTCTCAATCCGCATTTCTTGTGCCATATAGTGCTTGAAGATGTGAGGTGGGGCCGCAAATTTGCTGCTCTGACCGTTGATATAGAAACTGGGATGTTCGATGTTTGCCGAGAAGACGATTGATCAATCTGACAAGCCCAAGTTTTATCGCGAACTTGCCGATCAGTTGAGTGGTCTGCTCGCGGGTGAAACTGACCCTGTAGCGAATGCCGCCAACACGTCGGCACTGATCTTCCAGATGATGCCTGACCTCAATTGGGCCGGTTTTTATTTTCTATATTCGGAAGACGAACTCGTCGTCGGACCCTTTCAGGGAAAACCAGCTTGCGTGCGTATTGCGGTGGGCAACGGTGTCTGCGGAACAGCGGTTGCGCAGGGTTCATCCATTCTTGTCGAGGATGTTCATGCTTTCCCGGGACATATCGCCTGCGATGCGGCTTCCCGTTCGGAACTCGTCGTGCCGTTGATTCACGAGGACACCATTCTTGGTGTTTTCGATCTTGATAGTCCATTGCAGGGCAGATTTGACAGCATTGATCAGGCGGGGGTAGAGCGACTTGTTGCAATTTACGTTGCCGCCTGCCTGTGGGAAGATTGAAACCAGAGAAGCGATCGAGATGACAATAAGCTTCCTGTTTAACGGGCAAGAGAACGCAGATTATACGATCCTGCTCGCCCACGGCGCCGGTGCTCCGATGGATTCGGCCTCGATGACAGCAAATGCTGAGGCCCTGGCGGACGCCGGGTTTCGGGTTGCCCGTTTTGAATTCAATTATATGGCGAGCCGCCGAACGCTCGGCGCACGAAAGCCACCGCCGCGTGCAGACACGCTCATTCCTGAGTATTTGGCCGCCATTGACGCCCTTGGTGCAACTGAAGCGCTGGTTATCGGCGGCAAATCGATGGGTGGCCGCATTGCGAGCATGATCGCTGATGATCTCCATAGTTCGGGACGGATCGCTGGTCTGCTCTGCCTTGGCTATCCCTTTCATCCCATCGGTAAACCGGCACAGTTACGCACGGCGCATCTTGCCCACATGAAGACGCCAACCCTTATTGTACAGGGGACGCGCGATCCGTTCGGGACACGCGAAGAAGTTGCCGGTTACACGCTGTCAGGCGCTATCGAAATAGTTTGGCTTGAGGATGGAGATCATGATCTGCGTCCACGCAAAAACCTGTCGGGTTTCTCTGTAGGGGATCATCTGAAAACGATGGCTGATAAAGCACTGACTTGGGCAAATGCGATTGCTGGTAAAGTTTAGCCGCGCATTTTTATTTACTATGCCGCAATCTGTGGATGCATTTTGATGTATTTACTGTTGTTCAAGCGCATATTCAAATATTGTGATAGTACTTTATCAGATTGTCTCTGGGACGTTGCGTCAAATATCAAAGAGAGGGCGTTAGGCGTAAAGTAACTCACGATGTCCAATTTATTATTTGAGTGGTTCACAACTGCATCTCCGCGCCAGTCGCGTGCCGTCGAACAACGGCTGATCGAGACGATGCTTTTGCGCCGGGCAGCGCTGTTCTTTGGATCAATCAGCATTGTTGCGCTGGCGACCTATGCCCGCTCGGTTACGCAGAGCAATTGGCCGTTTGTGTGGATCATCATCGAACTGGTACTGCTGGTTATTCGCCAGCATCTCCTGACGCTCGGAGAAGAAGCCAAGTCCGAAACCGATCCACGGATATTTTCTTATCTGATGCTCGCTGGCGGTCTATGGTCATTGGTGGCGGGTGTGGGCTGCGCCTTTTGTGTCGTCACGGGAAATTTCACGCTTTCCATGATGGCAGCGATGAATGTGGCGGGCATTCAAGGCGTCATTGCATCGAGAAACGCTGCAATGCCAAGATATGCGGTTCTGGTTCTTATCCTGGTCGGCTTTCCGTTTCTCGTCGGACTTTACCTCTCGCCCATTCCCGATTCTGGATATCTCTGCCTGCTCTTGCCTGTGTGGACCGCCGGCATGTGTTTTGTGCTCTATCAAAACTATCAATTGAATGTGCGGGCCATACAAACGGAAATTCTCAACCAGTTTCTGGCAACCAATGATGCTCTGACCGGACTACCCAATCGCATGGCACTTGATGGGAAACTTGAGGCTCTTTGCAGCCAATTGAGTCTCGACGAAACGGATGAAAAACGCTGGTTCTCGCTGCTGTATATTGATCTTGATGGCTTCAAAGCGGTCAATGATAATTGCGGCCATGCGGCAGGCGACATTGTGCTTCAAAAAGTGGGAGCTGCCATAACCGGCGCTGTTCGGGCAAAGGATACCGTGTTCAGGATCGGCGGCGATGAGTTCGTTGTTCTGCTACCCGACCGTTCTGGTCAAGACTATGTCGAACTGGTGGAGCGTATTCAGGAAGCGGTGGCCTATTCTTTCGATCTGGGGCATGGCCGGCTTGCACAGGTCAGCGCCAGCATTGGTAGTGCACAAGCTCCGCAACATGGTACGTCGCCTGAAGCTATCCTTCTTGCCGCCGATAAAGCGCTTTATGCCGCGAAGAATGAGGGTGAGGGTTTGCATCGCATGAGCACCTGATGAAGGGTGCCGTGATATGAAATCAAAAAGATCATTGGAGAAATGACTGAAAATCATCGCTATAATGCGAGGATGCGTAGTGACGAACCCGGATAGTTTGCGTCATCAGCCGAAAACCGAGTTTCAACAGAGGTAAATCCATGAGTTTTGACGCCCGGCTGTTGACTGGAGTTGGTGTGTTTGCCGCCGTTGCGGAGGCCGGGAATTTTGCCCGGGCGGCAGAAATTCTGGGCCTGACGCCCTCGGGTGTCAGTCGTGCCATAGCGAGGCTTGAGGCACGCATTGGCGTGAGACTGTTTGATCGCAGCCCGCGATATGTCACGCTCACGCAGGAGGGACACCGTTTCCATGAGCAAGCTATGCCGCTGCTGGCCGGGTTGGAGGAGGCCGCCACCAATGCCGCAGGTGCTGCCGCTGTCGTCAGTGGTCGGCTGCGGGTATCAATCGACCCCTGGTTCTCCCGGATGGTGCTTGCGCCGCAACTGCCGCAATTCATGTCCCGATATCCGCTGTTGTTTCTGGAACTGATGAACACGAATTATCGCGAGGACATGATGACTGGAGCCGATATAGCAGTCCGCTTTGGTCCGCCGGATATCGCGTCTTTGATCGTCCGCAAACTGCTCGATACGCGCGTCATTACCTGTGCGTCGCCTGTCTACCTTGAGCGGCACGGCGAGCCCAAAACGCCGGAAGATCTGAAACACCATGAAGCTCTGCTTTTTCGTGATCCGCAGACAGGGCGGCCTTTTCCATGGGAATTTCATCTTGAAGGAGAGGTGATCGAGGTGAAGGTTACCGGCAGGGTGGTCGTGGATGACCCATCGGTGGCCGTGGCTGCCTGCGTCGCTGGTCAGGGCATCTTCCAAAGCCTTGCGGTGGGGCTTGGGCCGTGGCTGGTAAACGGAGAACTGGTGCCGATATTAACCCGATGGTCGGGTGAGCGGTTTCCGCTTTATACGTATCACCCCTCGCGTCACCTGCCTCCGGCAAAAGTGCGGGCTTTCCTCGACTTCATTCAGGAAATAGCCGCTGAGAACTCAGCGCATTCTTAATGAAGGCGCTGTTTTGCACCGCGTTCTTGGCCATAAGACCCGGATTTAGTGCAGTGGTTTGACCTCAAGGAAAATACCGGCCTCGCGCGCCGCGTCGACAAAGGCTCGTCTGGCTTTATGCGTCGGTTTCCACCCTTCAAGCGCATCCATGCAAGCCTGCAGTGCTTTGCGGTATTTGGGCCCATGATTGCGGGGCCATTGGATTTTGAGACACTCTACGGCTTCCCAAGTGCTGAAGATCATCCGCTGCCCGGCAGCGCCCAATCGTACTGCTACGGGGACAGAAAAACGTTTTTCACTCATCTTTTCCTCTTTTCCGTTCGCGTCATTTCAACGTGCCCAGGGTCGCAGCGTTCTGGGGCAGGAATGAGTCAGCATGTTCACTTGCTACGCTTTGKGTTTCAAAGCGTGGGCAAGGCAAGGTGGTTTGGACATGATGTCAGCATGGAACTGATCACTGCGATGTCGGTACATCCCCATCATCAACCCTGCGGGAAAACTCGGTTTCGAGGCCCTTTGCGAGCTGGGCCGCCTGACCAATCCAATCTTCACGCTCTATCCTTCCGGGAAAGGCGAGATAGCTTCCAACCCATTCCGCGTTGGCGCCCGTCCATTCGGCGATCTGGCGGAACGTCCAGATGCCCAATTCATTGAGCTTTATCTCATTGGTATGGCCGATGCCGGAGATACGTTTCAGATTGTCCGGCGTCGCACTTTTTTCTATTGAGGCCGGACGTTGTCCCGGATGGCCATCATTGGCAGCCAAAGCAACTGCTGGCGCGGCCACGACCGGTGCTGACACTGTCAAAGGTGTAGGTGCTGGTGCAGCCGGAGCAAGCGAAGAGGGCCGTTCCTGCGGTTTCAGTTCGGCGGCACGGAAGCTTGCCAGCCAACTGCCGAGGAAGCAGCCTACGATATAACTGCCAAGCAACAACAGGGCAGTTTCGAGATAATGGCCTGCAAGGCCAGGCAGCCATTTCAATACTGCTACCACAAGACCGACGATGAACAGCAGGCAGAGTAATTTGAACCAGCCCGGCCAAGAATCCGGCCACCAGCCACTGGCAGATCGCAGGAAGGTCACGAAGCCGACCACGCCGCCGAAAAGCAATGCGATCAACATCCATGGCCAATAGGTGGAAAGTAGATAGGTCATTGCCGCTACCTCCTATTTAACAGAAAATTCAATCCGGCGATTGAGCGCCTTGCCTTCATCAGTGTCGTTTGATGCAATTGGACGTGAAGAACCCAGCCCGACAGCCACCAGACGCTCGGGTGACACGCCTGCATTGGTCAGATAGGCGACCACCGCCTTGGCGCGTTGTTCTGACAGGGCAAGGTTCGCTGTTTCATCACCACTGGAATCCGTATGACCGGAAATCTCGATAGAACTGTTCGCGCAACGGCCAATGGTTGCCACTATCAGATCAAGCAAGCCGGATGATGCGGGCGTTATCTGTGCTTTGCCAGTCTCGAAATTGATCTTGGATTTGGTGAGCATAGTATTGAGCGTCGATTGGCAATTCGTGGCATCTATTGCTGGTGCAGCCGGGCTGACGGCAATCTGCGCTGGCTCGAATTTAAAACCGTCAGGCACTGCAGTGGTAAAGGCGTTCTGCACACTGGCGACGGCCTGATCGTACAGAGCATCGCCGGTAAGCTTTGCATTGGTGTTCGAGAGTGAGAATGTGCCTTTTGCCAGCCGGGAGAGGGCGTTCAACCCGGCTATCGCCGCATTGCCAAAACCGCTCGGTGCGCCCGCAGCAGCCGTTAGCTGATCGACAATCTCCTCACCGAAGAACAGGCTTTTGGCGGCATCGAGTATCTTGCCGTGCGTATCATCATCCGGATATTTGCCCGTGAGCGTCAGTTTCCCCGCGTCTTTCGAAGCGTCAAAGGCGTAGGAAGGCGGCGCTGCTATGTCTGCCTTTGCGAGCTTAATGCCTTGGGGCGGGGTTTTAAGCGCAGCCGTGATGCCGTCATAGGCGGCCTGTGTTGCGGCACTGCCTGAAACCGTGAGGTCGGCACCTGAGATTGCGACGCTCCCTTTTGCCAACTTGGCGAGTTGATCCAATCCGAACAGCGCGCCAGTCTCGTAACTGACGGGTGCGCCGCTGGCATAGGACATCGCGTCCTTGATTTCAGCACCCGTGAACGCTGCTTTGGCAGCCGAAACGATTTTTTCCCGCGCCTGAGGGTTTGGTACGCTTCCGGTCAAATTGACGGTCGAACCATCGCGGGTTACGCCCCAATTGAAGGGGTTTGCCAGCGCGGGTTGTTTCGTATCATTCAAAACTTTGCGTACACCCCAAACGGCGCCAACGGTGTTGGTGACCTTGGCGGAGTCCTCTGGAGAGAAGATGGTGCCTGACGTGGTGATATCGCGCCCGGCCACTGAGATTGCCGGACTGTCAACGGTCGTGCCCAGTGCTGCGGCTGACCTGTTGTTGAGATCGGAGCTAACAAACTTATTGGTGAAAACGGTGGCGACAATCCATAAGACTATCAGGGGGAGTAGTCCCCACCACCACTTCGACGGCTGACTCATCGCTTTTCCCTCCGATGAATAACCTTAAGTTGCACCGGGAGGGTATATCGTTATGTCGGCACTTTCTAGTGACGCAATTTGTACAGAAAGTTCCGGATTGATCCATAAATGCCCGCCCAAATGAAGATGCCACGAATTTTTCGGGTTCAAACTATCGAACAGGAATGCCGGGAGTGGCTTCGATTAATGTCGTGGTTTCAGCCATGAGCTATCCATCCTTGACATATCTTTCGCGAAGTTTGTAGGGTTCTGCTCATGCTCCGGACTCGATGGAGTGTCTTCGCAATAGTCATTGTCATCCGTGCATAGAGGTTCCAATGCCCCGATTCACTTCTCAAGAAAATCACAAACGAAATTCTGAGAAGTTGAGGATTCATGCGCACTTTGAATCTGGGCATTCTGGCCCATGTGGATGCAGGCAAGACCAGCCTTACTGAACGACTGCTTTTTAATGCCGGTGTGATCGACAAGCTTGGCAGCGTCGATAGCGGTAACACGCAGACCGATAATCTTGAGCTTGAACGGCAACGCGGTATTACGATCCGGGCTGCGGTCGTGTCTTTTACTATTGGCGATACGGTGGTTAATCTCATCGATACGCCCGGTCATCCTGATTTTATTGCCGAGGTTGAGCGTATCCTTGGATTGCTCGATGCGGCGGTGGTCGTTGTTTCGGCGGTCGAGGGCGTGCAAGCGCAGACGCGTGTATTGGTACGGGCGCTGCAACGCCTTGCAGTTCCGTTCGTGTTCTTCATCAACAAGGTTGATCGCGTCGGTGCGCAATATGACCGGGTACTGGAGGCCATCGCCAACCAGTTGCCAGTCCGGCCTATCGCTATGTCTGGTGTCATCGATCCCGGCAGCAAGCGCGCGCAGATCGAGGCGCTTGATCTGCGAAATGGACCATTCTTCAAAGTCCTGTGCGAGACGCTGGCGGAGAATGACGACGCGTTGTTGGCCGATTATGTTCTGGCTCCCGAACGCCTGATCGCCGAAAGACTTGAATATGCCTTCGCTAATCAGATCGCCAAGGGATGGGTGCACCCCGTATTCGGGGGAGCGGCAACCACAGGCATTGGCATTTCCGCCCTGATGGCCGCCATCGCGGCGATGCTGCCCGCGCGCCTTCCTGATCCTGACGGTCCGATCGAGGGGAAAATCTTCAAGATCGAACGCGGTTGGGGCGGCGAAAAGCTTTCTTATATGTCGCTAAATTCAGGCACCATCCAGACCCGGCAATATCTGAATTTACCCAAAGGGCAGGCTAGAGTGACCGGTATCCAGCTTTTCGAGGCCGGACGGGTTCATGCAGCTACGAGCTTCAAAGCGGGACAAATTGCCCGTGTGAGCGGGCTCAGTGATGCGCAGATCGGTGATGTGGTGGGCGTCGACCTTGCTTCAAGCAGACGTGCTGATTTTGCGCCGCCCACTCTGGAAACCCGTGTTCTGGCCAGACATCCATCTGATAATGGCGCACTCTGGCTGGCGCTCAACCAATTGGCCGAACAAGATCCATTGATCAACTTGCGCAGGAACGAAGAGGCCAATCAGGTCTTTGTGTCGCTCTATGGTGAAGTGCAAAAAGAGGTCATCCAATCGACCTTGCTGAGTGATTTCGGTCTTGATGCCATGTTTGAGGAGACCACGGTCATCTGTGTCGAAAGGCTTATTGGAACCGGCACTGGAATCGAGGTCATATTCAAGGAGCCCAATCCGTTTATTGCGACGGTTGGGCTGCGCATCGAACCGCGGCCGGAAGGGTCGGGCAACAGCTTCGCGCTGGAAGTCGACATAGGTCAGATGCCCGCGAGTTTTTATCGGGCGGTCGAGGAAACCGTGTTCACAACATTGAAGCAGGGCTTGTTTGGCTGGCAGGTGATTGATTGTCATGTGGCAATGATCGCGGCCCGGCATAGTTCCCCGGTTAGTACGGCTGCCGATTTCCGCCAGTTGACGCCATTGGTGCTGGCAACCGCGCTGTTGGAGGCACAGACTGTCATTTGCGAGCCGATCAACCGATTTTGCCTCGATGCTCCTGCGGCGGCTTTAAGTGGCCTGCTCACCCTGCTGGCAAAGGCTGGGGCTGTCACGAAAGATTCCCTGATTTCCGGTGGTATGGCCCGGCTTGAAGGCACAATAGCGTCGGCGATAATCCAAAACGTTCAACTGCAATTGCCGGGACTGACGAGTGGCGCAGGCGCTATGGAATGTGAGTTTGATCACTATGCGCCAATAATGGGTCCAAAGCGTTTACGCCTGCGTTCGGGTGCCGATCCGTTCAATCGCACCGAGTATCTGCTGCGCGTGCGCCGGAATATGCCGGTAAGCAATCCGGCAGGCGAATAGCAGCGCGTAGACAGAAGGGAGGGGCAAAACTGCCCCTCCCAGTGTTCTGTGATATTACAAAGTAGCCATGTCGATGACAAAGCGATAACGCACGTCACTCTTCAGGACACGTTCGTATGCTTCATTGATGTCCTTGATATCGATGGTCTCGATTTCAGCAACAATGTTATGTTTGCCGCAGAAATCCAGCATCTCCTGCGTTTCTTTGATCGAACCAATGCCAGAGCCGGCAAGGCTCTTGCGACCGGCAATGACGGAGAACGCATTTACCGGAACCGGGTGCTCCGGCGCTCCCACCAGGACCATGGTGCCATCAATCTTGAGCAAGCCGAGATAGGCGTTCCAGTCAATCGCGACGCCTGCGGTGCAAATGATGACATCGAATGCGCCAGCGAGAGTCTTGAAGGTTTCAGGATCGCTTGATGCATAATAATGCGTGGCACCAAGCTTCAATCCCTCATCCTTTTTTGACAGGGTTTGGCTGATCACAGTGATCTCGGCCCCCATGGCGTGGCCGAGTTTGACGCCCATATGGCCAAGTCCGCCCATACCAACGATTGCGATCTTTTTACCGGGTCCGGCCTTCCAGTGGCGGAGCGGCGAATAGAGCGTGATGCCAGCGCAAAGAAGCGGAGCGGCTGCATCGAGCGGCAAATTATCAGGAATGGAAAGAACATAGCCTTCCTTGACGACAATGGAATCCGAATAGCCGCCATGGGTGGRTGTGACGCCGTCGGCTTCGACGTCGTTGTAAGTCTGCACGATACCGGGCATGTATTGCTCCAGATCGGCATCACGCGCGGCGCATTTTGTGCAGGAGTTGACGAAACAGCCAACGCCGACGCGATCGCCGGTCTTGAATTTCGTTACCTTTGAACCGACGGCGGTAACAATGCCCGCTACCTCATGGCCTGGCACCATGGGAAACTTCGAGCCGCCCCATTCATCGCGTGCCTGATGGATATCGGAGTGGCATACGCCACAATATTTTACCGAAATGACGACGTCATCGTCATTGGGCTCCCGCCGTTCGAAAATAAACGGTGTAAGTGGTTGGGATGCGTCTGTCGCCGCATAGCCTTTAGCAAGAGCCATGGTGAATTCCTTTTGAGATGAAGAGATAGTTGGAACCTGCCACTCATGGACCCGGTCGGGGTCAGAGCCATAGAGCAATCCTGCGAGCTTGTTGCATAATCCTACGAATGGATAGAATGCGTAGGGTTGGGCCGAAGAAATCCGTGTTCGGTAATAATTGCTGCCCGATATCAGCCAGCACACTCGCGAAAGGCGAGATGCGATGGAAAGCTTGCCAGAATGGCGAGGGTGCCGCCAAAGGCAGCGCCCGAAGACACACCCACCTGCTTCGGCAAGAGGCTGAAGACTTTACAATCGCATCCAGTGAAATGTTGGTGTAGGGAATCTCCACGACTACCGAGGGGATTTTTGGTAGCTGATATCAACTCAGTGTTGAAATTTAGGGGCTACCGGAATGGATGATGGTATCGACAGAAGCCGTATTGAAATGGTGGTCTTGATGACCCCCGATATGGCCAATTTCAGTGGTAAGGTTCATGGCGGTGCATTGCTTAATCTGCTTGATCGCGTCGCTTTTTCTTGCGCCTCGCGTTACTCAAAGCAATATGCGGTAACCTTGTCCGTCGATCGGGTGGTGTTCCGTCAGCCCATCCAGGTTGGCGAATTGGTGACCTTCCGCGCCTCGATCAATTATGCGGGCCGAACGTCCATGGAAGTTGGCATCCGGGTTGAGGCCGAAGATATCCGTTCCGGCGAGCGACGTCACACGAACTCATGTTATTTCACCATGGTGGCCGTTGACGCGGATGGGCGGCCCACCGAGGTGCCGCCATTTCATCCAACAACTGAAATCGGGCAACAACGCCTGCGCGCTGCCG
The DNA here is from genome assembly GCF_052113785.1 of Phyllobacterium sp. TAF24. Taxonomy (NCBI): domain Bacteria; kingdom Pseudomonadati; phylum Pseudomonadota; class Alphaproteobacteria; order Hyphomicrobiales; family Phyllobacteriaceae; genus Phyllobacterium; species Phyllobacterium sp. TAF24. The sequence continues at coordinate 55,133 of NZ_JBFRDN010000022.1, forward strand.
AAGTACGGCGTACCCTACGGCGTGAGTTTGAAACGCGATTCCGTGCAGCGGGCTCCGAAACTACTTAATGCATGCGATAATAACGCGTGATATCGAGGGGATGACCGTGGGAGCACTTTTGCAGGTGGGACTGATCCATCGCAGATTGGGCAAGTTACTGCTCTAACTCATCAAGGGATCACGCATGTATCGGGAGTGGAATTGAAGAACGGCAAGGTTCAACGCGGCGGCGACGCAGAAAATCACCTGCCGGTATTTCAGACAGTGCTGGGCGATGCCTGGCATGATCTGGGCGATATCGTCAAACGGCATTATTCGTTGCAGCCGTACAGCAATGACTACATTTGCGTTAGCGGAACAATGCAGGAGGTGCAGCATAGCGCCATCGGAAAGCTGTTGATCCCGTTTGGTTGGATATTCGGTGCGCTGGTGCCTTATCGGGGTACCGATGTTCCTATCGATGTCCATTATAATTCTCACTTGGACAATAATTCGATCTATTGGGACAGAGTGTTTCAGTTTCCCGGGCATCGCCCTTTCCATTTCAGGTCACATATGGAGCAGATTGGCGGCAATCGTGTGATTGAGTTCGTGCGCTTCGGCGTGGGCCTGCGTCTGCGGGTGACGGCGGAGGAGGGTGCCTTGGTGTTTCGTGACGAGGGCTATATCTGGCGGCTCTTCGGTGTTGATATCCCGGTTCCCGTCGGACTGTTGTTTGGCCGCGCCTATGTGGAGGAACGACCCGTGGATGCACAGAACTTCAGCATGAAAATGACCCTCCGCCATCCTCTGCTCGGTGAACTCTTCCGCTATAGCGGCCGATTCGTGATCAAACCGGATATCTCCCGAAATTCCTGATCGTTTTCTCTTGGCTATTTATAAAATTGGGCAGGGAGGGTGAACTTTAGTCGTATTGACAATTCCGGGAGTAATATTCGTATTTGTCGGGTGGCTTTCCCTGTCTAATATCCTTGCCGGAATCTCTCGACTGAGCCATCTTGCAAATCATCCAATCCAACCGGATAGACAATGGTAAATTCCACGGTAGCACTATCTTCCGTCAACGGCCTGTTTGAAAATTCCGCCAGAGACCAACCCAATCCGCTTGTTATGTTGAAGTCGGTGTTTGGGTATGATTCATTCCGCGGGAAACAGGAACTGGTTATCTCCCACGTGGTTTCGGGCGGCGATGCACTGGTGCTCTTTCCAACCGGCGAAGGAAAGTCCTTCTGCTACCAGATACCGGCGCTGTGCAGACAGGGTGTTGGTGTTGTCATTTGTCCGCTGATTGCCCTGATGCGCGATCAGGTTGAAGCGTTGAAACTGGCTGGTGTTAAGGCTGCTTCCATCAATTCATCCATGTCACCCCAGGAAATTCAGTCGATCGGGCAAATGCTGCGTCAGGGCGAGTTGAAAGTCCTTTACGTGACGCCGGAGCGCGTGGCGACGGAAGGCTTTCAGCGATTGATGCAGGACGTCGAGGTCGCGCTGTTTGCCATTGATGAGTGCCACTGTGTTTCACAGTGGGGGCATGATTTCCGGCCGGAATATCTCGCGCTGGGAAAGCTCGCCTCGCTTTTTCCGGGTGTTCCGCGTATCGCCCTGACAGCGACCGCAGACGAACATACCCGGCAGGACATCATCAAACGATTGGCGATGGAAAAGGCAAAGATATTCATCACCAGCTTTGACCGTCCCAACATAAGTTATGCGATTGAGGAGCGTGACAGCGCCAATCAACAGCTGTTGGATTTCGTATCAAAGTTTAAGGGGGAGAGCGGAATTGTCTATTGCCTGTCGCGGCGTAAAGTCGATGAGACAACCATCTATCTGAACAGCAAGGGCATCAATGCCTATGGATATCACGCAGGAATGAGCCGCGAGATGCGTGATAATCATCAGGATCTGTTTCTCAAAGAGGAATCTGTCTGTCTGGTGGCCACTGTTGCCTTCGGTATGGGGATCGATAAACCTGACGTTCGCTACGTTGCGCACATGGATCTACCCTCCTCGATAGAGGCGTACTATCAGGAAACAGGAAGAGCCGGCCGAGACGGTAATCCCGCATCCGCATGGATGATCTATGGCATGTCCGACGTAACACAGCGCCGGAGGATGATCGATGAAAGCGATGCGGCTGATGATATCAAGCGTATGGAGCGCATAAAACTCAACGGTTTGCTCGCCATATGTGAAACTGTTGAGTGCCGCAGGCAACTCATTCTGGATCATTTTGGCGAAACCCACGCTGAAAAATGCGGGAATTGCGATACGTGCTGGAAACCTGTCACCACGTGGGACGGCACTGAAGATGCAATCAAAGCTCTTGCTGCTATCTACAGGACAGGACAGCAATTTGGCGCTGGTCATGTTGTCGATGTTCTGATGGGAAAAAGCACAGAAAAGACACGCAAACAGGGGCACGATGACATTCCTGTTTTTGGTCAAGGGAAAACCCTCTCATCGCGTGCCTGGCATTCCGTTCTTCGACAATTGCTGGTTTCCGGCTTCATCAAAGTGGATAACGAGGCTTTTGGCGCGCTGAAGCTTGAGGATGAGGCAAGGACGGTTTTCCGGAAGGAGCGGACCGTTTACTTCCGCAAAGACCTGTCGAAGGACAAGAGCGCCCGACGTGTGACAGGTTCGGCTGCGACTGCGGGTCTTGATGATATCAGCAGATCAATATTCGAGGCATTAAAAAGAGAGCGGTACGATATCGCCAAGCAATCAAAAGTGCCTCCTTACGTGGTGTTTCACGATAGCACGCTGCTGAAAATGGCTTCGGATCAGCCAATATCGCTTGATGACATGGCCAAAATTTCCGGTATCGGCAAGAGCAAGCTCGAAAAATATGGCGAACGTTTCTTAGGCGTGATCAAGACTTCGCTTTCTCACCAATAGATTGCTGCTGTTTCACGCCAAATGACGCACAAACAGTCGCAAATAAAGCTGTCCAATTGATCAGAGTGAACTGAATACCGCTCCACTGAACACAAGCCAGACGGCATTGTCTGCAAACGCATTGTTCGTTCTCCAGTTAGCCCTATTCAATTTGAGCATTTAGCCCAACGAGATTAAACGCGTATTCAAGTTCGTGACAGCATCCCATTATCTTGCATGAAGTCCAAAGCGCGCTGTGCTTCCCCATCGCCGTTCTTGGCCGCCTTCTGATACCATTCTGCAGCGCGGCTAAAACTCTGTTTGGCTCCAACGCCATTATAATACATTGTACCCAGAAGCCGCTGCGCCTCGGCGTATTCTTGCGCTGCAGCCAGTTCAAACCATTTTCTGGCAGTGGAAGGATCCTTGGGAACCCCGCGTCCTAACAAGTAGATATAACCTAGCATGTTCTGCGCATACGCCGTGCCTTGATCGGCGGCCTGCTGGAACCATTTGAGCGCTATCTGATCATCTTGAGGAACCCCGTCACCGTCCTGATAGAGTTTCCCAAGATTGCACTGAGATTCTGGTTTTCCTTGCTTGGCAGCCTTTTCGTACCAGAATGCAGCTGTGGCCACATTCTTTTCGACGCCACGACCTTCATAATACATGAATCCAAGATTGTGCTGAGCGTCAATTTGGCCAGAATCTGCAGCTTTGCTGTACCATTCAAAGGCTGCAGTATCACTCTGTGTGACCCCGTCCCCGGTATAATACATAACTCCTAATGAGGCTTGGGCTGCGGAATGGTTTTGTCTTGCAGCTTTCGTATACAAATCGACTGCTTTTGCTTTGTTCTTTTCGACACCGAACCCGTTGGCATACAAATATCCAAGCCCAAATTGAGCGGGTGCGATGTTTTGCTGAGCAAGCGGCGTGAGAAGCTTCAGTGCGGTTGGGTAATCTTTTGCAATGAGGGCCTTGGCACCACGCTCCAGTTGTCCTGGCAGCAACATCCAGGCAATCACTACGGCAATAGATGCGACCAGCGCGAAAGCCGCCAACAATTTTACTGGCCGAAGGCTTCTGCGTTTAACCTCATACTCACCTGCGTGTTTGATCGAATTCTCCAAAGCGCACCCCTCACATGAACACGATTATATCAAATTGCCCGTGATTACTGCACCATTCTTGGAAGCGCGATAGACCACTGCCTGGTCGCCGGACATGTATGCGTATTTGCTCGCTTCCTGGGCATTCATCGGGGCGTGGGGGATTGCTGCGTAGCCAGACGACATAACGCAGGTTATTCTGCCTCGCATGGCCTCAGAACCCCAATTCGGCAAGGTGCTTGCTACCACCACATTCCATGTCACGTCGGCTGATGTTACCGCGACCTATCGATCCTATGTTCTTTGGTCTGCCAGCAAGCCATCAACCTGGCTCTTGGTTGCCGCCGTCATTGCTCTAATCACCCTTGGTGATATTATCTGGACTGGCACATACGGCTATTTGACACTCGTGCCTGGGACCGCAATTTTTGTGTGGGTGCTGATCTATTATGTCGGGCTCTATTTCGCCATGCCATTGCTGGCCAGAAGCAGTATTGCCAAGCAGAAAAATCTGAAACAGGAATGGCGGGTGGATATTACCGAAAATGGTTTGCGGGCTGTAACCCCGACACAGGACCTTTTTGTGTCGTGGACCGATTTCGTCGGCTGGAGCCAGAACAGTCAAACCTTAATCATCTACCAGAATGATCGGTTGATGCGATACATGCCGCTGCGCGCTTTAACACCCGAAATGCTGACGATTATAAGGAGCAAACTTCATTCAGTTCCGCGGCGGTGAGCGCATGCAGATGCTGTTGCCTCCGGCGATGGCTTCCAATAGCTTTTTCAGTTGGATAGCACTTTTGCGTTAATGTCCCGACAGATCATATCGGGGACTGGCTGAAGCATCAGGCGATTTTCGCATTCTCTGCATGCCACGTCGGACCAAAATGCAAAGTTCTTTGTTGATCTTGGGTCTCCCCGAAGTGGGGAGACCCAGTTTATGAGGCAATCTTTGGCTATATGTGGCCAAACTTATGCGTTTGTCCGCACCAACAAGGGAGACCGTCTTAACTGCAACCGCTCGTGCTTCCGCATGTGTCGCACTTCAGGCAGGTGCCGTTGCGCACCATGGTGAAGTTTGAGCATTCGGAGCAGCTGTCGCCGGTGTAGCCCTGCATCATTGATTTGATGCGGCGGTCGGACATGACCTTCTTGGCTTCAGCTTTGGCTTCTTCCGCAGCGGATTCCGCGTTCAGATCATCGAAGAGGGCAGAGGCCGCGTGGGCGTCTTCCTCGGCATGATCCTTGGCGCGTTCCTCATATTCGCGCTTGAAGCCTGAAGCTTCTTCCTGTGCCTGGGCAATAACAGGCTTGGTTGCAACTGCCACGGAAGAGCGGGTTGCAAGAGCGGTTACATTGGAAGCCATGGCTTTAGGGGCGGCTGATGCTCCAAATCCCTTGGGATCCGGTGCACCGGGGCTGACCATTTTCAGGATGGCGCCGCGAGTCAGGCCCTTGGAAACCGGTTCAGTTTTTCCCTCGGAAATACCACGGCCTAGCGAGGTATTGGAGAAGTCGGACTGGTCGACATGGGCAAGGTCGTGGCGGTCGAGATAGGAGACAGCCAGTTCCCGGAATACGTAGTCGAGGATTGACGTGGCGTTCTTGATCGCGTCATTGCCCTGAACCATGCCTGCCGGTTCGAACTTGGTGAAGGTGAACGCCTCCACATATTCTTCCAGCGGCACGCCATATTGCAGGCCAAGCGAGATGGCGATGGCAAAGTTGTTCATCATTGCACGGAAAGCAGCGCCTTCCTTGTGCATATCAATGAAGATTTCGCCGAGACGACCATCATCGAATTCACCGGTGCGCAGATAGACCTTGTGGCCACCGACAACTGCCTTCTGGGTGTAACCCTTGCGGCGGTTCGGCAATTTCTCGCGGTCGTGAATGTATTTTTCCACGATGCGCTCGACGATCTTTTCAGTGACCTGAACGGCACGGGCGGCAGCCGGGGCTTCGATCAGCGCCTCGATTGCATCATCCTCATCATCGTCCGCATCTGATAGCAGCGAGGAGTTCAGCGGCTGCGACAGTTTTGAACCATCGCGGTAAAGTGCGTTGGCCTTCAGTGCCAGCTTCCATGACAGCATGTAGGCCGACTTGCAGTCATCAACCGTTGCTTCATTGGCCATGTTGATGGTCTTGGAGATCGCGCCTGAAATGAAGGGCTGCGCAGCGGCCATCATGCGGATGTGGCTGTCAACCGAGAGATAACGCTTGCCGATCTTGCCACAAGGATTGGCGCAATCGAACACCGGATAATGCTCTTCTTTCAGGAAAGGCGCGCCTTCCAGCGTCATCGCACCGCAAATGTGGATGTTGGCAGCTTCGATTTCCTTCTTGGAGAAGCCGAGAGCCGGCAGCATTTCGAAGGAGAAATCATTGAGCTGTTCATTGGTGAAGCCAAGGACGTTCTTGGCGAAGTCTTCGCCAACGGTCCACTTGTTAACCGCAAACTTGATGTCGAAGGCCGACTTCAGCGCCGTGTTGAGCGTTGCGATAATCTCATCGGTAAAGCCCTTGGCTTTCAACGAGCCGGGGTTGATTGCGGGAGCCTGATTGAGATTGCCGTGACCGACGGCATAAGCCTCGATTTCGGCGATCTGGCTTTCCGAATAGCCGAGTGTGCGCAGAGCTTCCGGCACAGCACGGTTGATGATCTTGAAGTAACCGCCACCGGCAAGCTTCTTGAACTTGACCAGCGCAAAATCAGGCTCGATGCCCGTGGTATCGCAATCCATGACAAGGCCGATCGTGCCCGTTGGCGCGATAACGGTGGCCTGTGCATTGCGGTAGCCGTGCTTTTCGCCAAGCTCAAGAGCCTTGTCCCAGGCGGAACGGGCATGAGTGATCAGATCCTGATCCGGGCAATCGGAAGCAATCAGTGCAACCGGGTTAACGGCGAGGCCTTCATAACCCTGTGTTTCGCCATGGGCAGCACGGCGATGGTTGCGAATGACACGCAGCATATTGGCAGCATTCGGGGCATAACCGGAGAAAGCACCCAGCTCCTTGGCCATTTCAGCTGAGGTTGCATAGGAGATGCCGGTCATAACGGCGGTGAGGGCACCGCCAATGGCGCGGCCTTCAGCACTGTCATAGGGAATGCCTGATGTCATCAGCAAACCGCCAATATTGGCATAGCCGAGACCGAGCGTGCGGTATTCGTAGGAAAGCTTGGCAATTTCCTTGGAGGGGAACTGCGCCATCATCACGGAGATTTCGAGAACAATGGTCCACAGGCGGGCCGTGTGCTCATAACCGGTGATGTCGAACTTGCCGTCCTTACCACGGTAGGTGAGAAGGTTAATCGATGCGAGGTTACAGGCCGTGTCATCGAGGAACATATATTCCGAGCACGGATTGGACGCGCGGATCGGGCCAGCGGCAGGGCAGGTGTGCCAGTCGTTCATCGTGGTGTTGAAGTGCAGGCCCGGATCAGCCGACGCCCATGCGGCATAGCCGATCTTTTCCCAGAGGTCGCGGGCTTTCAGAGTCTTCATGACCTTGCCGTCCTTGCGGGCGGTCAGGCTCCAGTCGCCATCATTTTCCACAGCGCGCAGGAATTCATCCTTAAGCGAGACTGAGTTGTTGGAGTTCTGACCGGCTACTGTGAGATAGGCTTCTGAATCCCAGTCCGTGTCGTAGGTCTTGAAATCGATATCCGTGTAGCCCTGCTTGGCGAACTGGATAACCCGGTAAATGTAGTTTTCCGGAACCTGATTCTTCTTGGCAGCCTTGATCTCGCGCTTCAGCGCCGGGTTCCTGGCGGGCTCATAGCAATCGCCATTATCGGCTTCGCAGTTGACGCAAGCCTTCATTATGGCAGCCAGATGCTGCTTGACGATCTTGGAACCGGTAACGAGAGCGGCAACCTTCTGCTCTTCCTTCACCTTCCAGTCGATATATTCTTCGATATCCGGATGGTCGACATCAACAACCACCATCTTGGCGGCGCGGCGGGTCGTGCCGCCTGACTTGATGGCACCTGCGGCGCGATCACCGATTTTCAGGAAGGACATCAGACCGGAGGAGCGTCCGCCGCCGGAAAGCTTTTCGCCTTCGCCGCGCAGGAACGAGAAGTTGGAGCCAGTGCCGGAGCCGTATTTGAACAGACGGGCTTCACGCACCCAAAGGTCCATGATGCCACCTTCATTGACCAGATCGTCAGCGACGGACTGGATGAAGCAGGCGTGCGGCTGAGGATGTTCGTAGGATGACTTGGATTTCGTCAGCTTGCCGGTATCAGGGTCAACATAGTAGTGGCCCTGACCGGGACCATCGATACCGTAAGCCCAATGCAGGCCGGTGTTGAACCATTGCGGCGAATTGGGCGCAACGCGCTGGGTGGCGAGCATATAGGCAAGCTCATCGCGGAAGGCGAGGGCGTCTTTTTCCGAATCGAAATATTTGCCCTTCCAGCCCCAATAGGTCCAGGTACCGGCAAGACGATCAAAAACTTGGCGCGCATCCATTTCCGAGCCATAACGCTCGTCAACTGGCAGCGCTGCCAAAGCTTCCTCATCGGCAACCGAACGCCACAGCCATGAAGGGATGGAGTTTTCCTCAACCTTCTTCAGCTTGGCCGGTACGCCCGCCTTACGGAAATATTTCTGCGCAAGAATATCGGCGGCGACCTGACTGAACTGGGCCGGCACATCAATGTTCTCCAGACGGAATACAACAGAGCCGTCAGGATTTTTGATCTCGCTCGTCGCTACGCGGAAATCGATCTCCGCATAGGCTGATTGATTCTCTTTGGTAAAACGCCGTTCGATCCGCATCTGTTTCGTCCTTGTCTCTATATATAGTGTTCATCAGGCGCTATGTGAAGAGTTCAGCGCACCAGAAACACAATCCCGCTCCATCCGGATTCAGCTGCTGAATCCGGTTCTGTCGCCGTGGCCCGTCATCGTAGCGGTTTCCCGCTTCCGTTTCAGGCCCGGCGGCCCATTATTTGACGCCTGTTTTGTGACTCGCCCCAATTGAGAGTGTCACATTATCTGGTGTTAAGAGTATCTGTAAACACTAAATATAGTGTTAAAATACCATTTACCCAACAAATATTTCCCTGTGCACGATGATATTTCCCATATTGCAAACACAGGTCATCATTGGCATGCGCCATAGGACGCAAGCTGCGAAAAACACTGCATAAACTGGGAAAAAGACCGGTCACATTACTCCCCGGTCACGCCACAAACGCAACGACTGTCCTATAAAAAGTGACTCGGGGGTCATCGTCAAGAATTAGTTTTTTACATAATTGTGACCGCAACATCTTGTGTGTCACATATGTGGATAACGGGGAGAACTTTCGCTGTTTTTTCAAAGCCGACTGAGGATGGACAAAAGCTGATTAAAAAAAGCGCCCGCACTACCTATTGTGGGTTCTTGGCCTTCTGGCGCTCATATTCAAGCGCATCGCGCGTTGCATTTTCCGTATCGCCCTTGGCGTTATAGGCGATAGCTCTGTTGTAATAAGCAGTCGGGTAATCCGGCTTCAGTCGAATGACTGCCGTGTAACCGGCAATCGCCGCATCAAGATCGCCTTTCTTTTGATAGGCATAGGCTTTGCCATACAGGCTGTCGACATCATCAGGCACCAGCTTGAGCGCCGCATCATAGTCCTCAATAGCATGGTCATAGTCACCCAGATCATGTCTGGCATAGCCGCGGCTGTAATAGGCGTCCTTGAAGTCTGGCTTCAGGCTGATGGCTTGGGAATAATCGGCAACGGCCAGATCGAGTTTCTGGGCATCCAGATAGGCATTGCCTCTGTCATAATAGGCCTTGGCGTGCAGATGATCCGGTGCGTTGTCGACCCAGTTCGTACAGTTGCTGATTCGCTCTTCCGGGGATGAAGATGCCGATTCTTCAATGCAGGATTTTTCAGTTTTCTCCAGCTTGGCGTTGTCGAGGGCCAGTACAGGGCTGGAGATCATCGTGATGAGAACGAATGAAAGACCGAAGCGGAGCATATCGCGTGTCCTGAATAAATCAGCGCTGGGTGATGAGCGCCGGATCAAAACTCGCAATAAGGGTCTTTAGTTCCGGTTCTTCAACCCGGCTGACACATTCTTCAACACTTACCCATTCGAGGCGGCGTTCGCCGCGTTCCGGCCAGTTCTTCTCCTGGTGGGAATAATGCATGGGGAAAACATCGACGATAAAGTCGCCGCACTCGCCCTCGGACATATCGTGTTTTTCGTAGCGGTAGGCGCCAATGGAGAAGGGCGCAATGTCACCGCGCGCACCGGCTTCTTCATAAGCTTCGGTACGTGCGGAATGAGCAAAGGTTTTGCCAACCTGCGGCCAACCCTTAGGCAGCACCCATCGTCCAGTGCCACGACTGGTGATGAGAAGAATCTCTGTCTGGTGTTTTTTGACCCGGTAAACGAGCGCAGCGACCTGGCGGATTCTGCCGTCGGGCATTTCAATCCGTTTTTCCATCACAATCTCGTTGGCGTAATTAAAGTTCAATGCTCCGTCCATATTTTGCGTTTTGTTTCAGTGATTGTGAACCGATTCTTCGAAACAGCAATCACTCAATGAGTACTGTTCCTAGCTTATATGCGACTTGTGTCGATTTTTTGAACAGCAGTGCAAAAAAATCACAGCGAATGGCCAGTGTTGAAAAGGGCACGAAAGAGCGGGGAACTCGCCGGGCCAAAGGATAAGATTGGCAAGGGACGGCCAGTGGGCGTAATCTGTCTCCCAACGACATGCTGGGGAGGTGCAATGGTATTTTCACGGACTGCTGAGGATGATGGGGCTTCGTCGTTTTCTGATGCTGCCAAGCTTCATGATGAAGGCGCAAGCGTTGTCGCCTCGTGCGTCTATGCCAATGGTCAGCGGATTGCCGATATCGCAATCGATGATGCTGGGGATTGGGCACGCAAGGAGGGGCACGTCGTCTGGATCGGGCTTCTGGAGCCTGATGGTGAACTCCTGCACAGGGTCCAGAAACAGTTCAACCTGCACAGTCTTGCCATCGAGGATGCAGAACACGCGCATCAACGTCCAAAACTGGAGCAATATGGCGATGCGATCTTTGTTGTGGCCCGGACAGCCCAGCTGATTGAGGGCCGGGTGGCATTCGGCGAAACTCACGTCTTTCTCGGCAAAGGTTATATTGTCAGTGTCCGCCATGGTGCTTCAACCTCCTATACGGCGGTGCGCAAACACTGGGAGACTTCGCCCTATGCGCTGTCAAAGGGTGAAGACTTTATTCTCTATGCCATTCTTGATTTCATCGTTGATAATTATATGCCGGTGCTGGAAGCCATTCACGACGAGGTGGAATCGATCGAGGACAGGGTTCTTACCAAGCCGATGACCAATGCCGATATCGAGCGGCTTTATATGCTGCGCCGCGATCTTCTGCGGTTGCGCAATGCCATCGGACCGCTGGTGGATGTGTGCGGGCGCCTCAGTAACACCGATCTGCCGCAAATCCAGACCGGAATGCAGCCGCTTTTCCGCGACGTCACCGATCATGTACGCACGGTTCAGGAAAAGATCGATGGCTTGCGTGAAGTGCTCGCCTTTGCTTTCGAAGCAAGTCTGCTGGTTGGGCAGAGCCAGGAAACCGCCATTGCCAAGCGGCTGGCATCGTGGGCGGCCATATTGGCGGTGCCCACGGCTATTGCTGGCATTTATGGCATGAACTTCCATTACATGCCCGAACTTGACGACCCCATGGGCTATTATGAAGTCATGGGGTTTATTCTGGTGCTATGCGTCATACTTTACTGGCGGTTTCGCAAGAACGGCTGGCTTTAGCCCCGGTGACCCTTGGTAATGGGTTCCTGATAGGTCAGGCCCATATCCCAGGGGAAATAAATCCACGTATCCTGTGAAACTTCGGTCACGAAGGTATCAATGAGCGGGCGACCCTTTGGCTTGGCATAGACAGTGGCAAAATGTGCCTTTGGCATCATGGCGCGCACGACGGCGGCTGTCTTGCCCGTATCGGTCAGATCATCGATAACAAGAATGCCTTCGCCGCCGTTTTCCAGAAGGCGCGGATCAACATCCTTGAGAACCTTGAGTTCGCCCTGTTCCTCATAGTCATGGTAGGAGGCGATACAAACGGTCTCGATCATGCGGATACCCAGTTCACGGCAGATGATGGCTGCAGGAACAAGGCCGCCACGCGTGATGGCGACCATGGCGCGCCATTCGCGCTGCATGCCTGCAACACGCCAGGCGAGGGCGCGGGCATCCCGATGGAACTGGTCCCAGGAAACCGGAAAAGCTTTATCGGGAAGAGACATGGCGCACTCCATCAAGTAATCACGAAACAAGCGAAGGCCAAAGTTTCATAGAGAAACTCCAATCCGCAAGAGAATGCGTTTCGCAATAGCTGGAAAAGCCTGTTCATGGCAAGCCGCTTGCGCAGCCTGCTATCCCCTGAAGCACAGAAAGGTGTGATTTGCGGCTCTGTGGCCCGAATTGATCAGCGCGACATCAGTGTCAGACAGGGCATGTCGGATATGAAAGAGCTTGTCACCCCTCCAAAAACCCATTCCTTGAGACGCGATTGGCTGTAGGCACCCATAACGACCAGATCGACTTTATCCTCAGCAATCTTGCGGCGGAGAATCTTGTCGGCCGCCTCACCATTGGATTCAATCGTGAAGGGATTGACGTTCACACCGTGACGGCGCAGCGCATCGGAAAGCGGTGTTCCCGGAATATCCATATTGGGATCGGTGGTCTTTTTGGGATCGATCCAGACAACATCTGTTCGTTCAGCTTTGATCAGGAAGGGCAGGGAATCGAATGCAGCGCGTGATGCCTCGCGTTTACCATTGAAAGCCACAAGGACACGATTGATCTTCGCCGGTAGCTCCGTCTTATAAGGAACGAACAGAACGGGACGTCCACTCTCCATCACCAGCGGATCGGTCACATCATTGACGCTATCGGGATCATCCGGGTCCGGTTGGCCCGCGATAATAATGTCAGCGCGAAGCGCACTCTGTGTCACACCTGCGGATGGGCTGCTGCTTTCGGAACGGACAATACGAAACTCGTGGGAAATCTTGCCTTTGCCCATTTCCTTGTTGAACAGCGCTGCAATGGCCTCGGAGTTTTCCTTATGGCGCTGTTCATGTGCCTCAAACAGTGTCGTATCGGCAAAACCGGTTGGATCTGCGTAAACGATGGGAGAGGGGATCGTATAGAGGCCGATAATGTGTGTTCGCTCGCTTGATGACGCTATCAGCTTCGCCGCGCCCATAACTCTTCCTGCCTCGCGTTCGCTGCGGATAAAAGCGATGATCGTGCGAAATGCCATGTTGGCCTCCATCGGTTGATACGTCGATCTTCCTATTCAGATCATTATACGCCCGGAACACAAGTCCCGTGCATGTGATTTTATCGCAGGTGCGAAGTAAAACGTTTGCAAATGGCTGCGGGTTCCTCAAATTTGCTTTGTTGCTGAAAGGTTTTCGACCATGGCTTTCACGGCCTGTTCTGCGGCGGCAAGTTTTTCCTCATCGCGCGCCCGAATGACGAGTTCCGTGGAGAATTTGTTATTCTCGTATTTTGGATAGGAGCCGATGATCGTTTCCGGGAAAGCCGCCTGAATATCGCGCAAGGGTATGGCAATCGTGCCCTCGCCAAAGGGGCAATTGACCGAGCGGGAAAGCAGTTGTTTGCCGACCTTCAGTGTTGGAATCACGTTGTCGAGCATCGCCTGAAAAATCGAGGGAACACCGGCCATTACATAGACATTGCCAATGTTGAAACCCGGAGCGGTCGAGACAGGATTGTCGATATGAATAGAACCGCGCGGCATGCGGGCCATGCGCTGGCGGCTTTCGGTGAATTCCATGCCGCGTGCCGTATAAGCGTCGCCCATCAGCTTCATGGCCTTGGCATCGTGCTCGCACGGCACACCAAAAGCTTTTGAGATGGCGTCAGCCGTGATGTCATCATGGGTCGGGCCGATACCGCCTGAGGTAAAGACGTAATCATAGTTGGGGCGCAGCGCATTCAGCGCGTCGACGATGCGGTCTTCCTCATCGGGAACAATCCGCACTTCTTTCAGATCAATGCCAACTGCCGTCAGAATATCGGCGAGATGGCCAATATTCTTGTCCTTGGTTCGACCTGAGAGCAATTCGTCGCCAATGGCGAGCATGGCAGCGCTTACAACATCATTCGTCATCTGGATTCTCCTATCGCCGCCGCGAACGTAGTGGGCACAAACAGCCGCCGCAAGCCATTTCAAATGGTGAACAGTTTGTCGTGACAATGTTTGTTTTAATGAACAGCGAAATGCTTACGTTAAAAAGCCATGGCGGCATTTGTCCGTCGAACCGGTTTCAACGATGGAGACGATCATGGCCAAGCTATTGGTGCTTTATTATTCGAGTTGGGGACATATGGAGCAGATGGCTTATGCCGCTGCAGAAGGCGCGCGCGAAGCCGGCGCTGAAGTCACAGTCAGGCGCGTTCCGGAACTCGTTCCGCTGGAAGTGGCTCAATCTTATCACTACAAACTCGATCAGAAGGCTGAAATTGCCACGGTGGACGAGCTTGAAACCTATGATGCCATTATCGTCGGCGTATCCTCGCGCTTCGGCTCGATGTCAGCGCAGATGAAAAACTTTTTTGACCAGACCGGTGGTCTGTGGGCCAAAGGCGCATTGATCAACAAGATCGGTTCCGTCATGGCGTCTTCCGCCACCCAGCATGGCGGACAGGAACTGGCGCTGGTTTCCACCCAGTGGCAGATGCAGCATCATGGCATGATCATCGTGCCGCTCTCCTACGCCTATCAGGCGCAGATGGGCAATGATGTCGTACGCGGCGGCGCACCATACGGGATGACCACGACAGCAGACGGCGATGGTTCGCGCCAGCCTTCGGCGCAGGAACTGGAAGGCGCAAAATTTCAGGGCAAGCGCGTTGCAGAGATCACCATCAAGCTGCATGGCTGATTTATTTGGTTGAGAAAAGCAAAACCCGGCAATCACTTGCCGGGTTTTGCGTATCTGGTGCGGACGGCGGGGGTCGAACCCGCATGACCTAGGCCGAGGGATTTTAAGTCCCTTGCGTCTACCAGTTTCGCCACGTCCGCGCGCTTATGCTTTTCAACGGTTCGGACGATTCCGTCAACTGGCTGTTTGCTGTGAAAGCGGCTTTTTGCGTGAGCGTTCCGCTCACGATCACTTAAGTAGCCCTTGCTGCTGTGGGCATATGCAAGGATTCACCGGCTTGGTGTGGTAACGACGGTGGATGATTTTGAAGCCCAAACAAGGAAGGGCAGCCTGTACTGAATATCTTCTATAATAACCGCATCTTTTCCGTTTTGATGCTTATACAAGAATGCACAGGAACTCCCCTCTTTTGTGGGTGTATATAACGTTTCGCTAATTAGTTCGTCGCGTGGGCGCCCTTTCAGTTCAAGCATTTGATGGGTTCCGGGCTTTAATATGAAAGATTTGCCTCCGGTTACGTTGAAGACAAAACGCATCCACTTTTCCGACTTCGCTGCTTCTTGAGAGTTGTTGGTTGCTACACCGAGAGGTAATCCCATCCACACTTGACAAAGCACTGTGGGTGAAATGACAGCAAGCCCTGGACCATCGTTACCAATGAAAATAGACAGCATTTCTGGATTTGCATCATACCGATGCGTATTTTGCATATAAGTAGTTTACGGCTTGAATTATCGATCCAGAGGCAACAGCAAATACCGAAAAAGCTGCAATAAAAAGGCTTAATGAAGTATTTCCAATATCAAAAAACCTAGTGAAATTTTGCCTTCCATTACAGTGAAGGCAAATTCTTGCATCGCATCTGATAATAGATTTACATGATATACATTCTGCATCTAGTTTAGTCATGAATGATGTTAATCATATCTATTTTTTATTGCTAGGAGGTCGATTGATGATCCCCAATTATCGAACAGCCCAAGGCATTAGTGATCTTGAATATTTGACGGTCGAAACCTTCCTCTTCAATCTGACGATTGTGTTTAGAAATTTACCATAGCTGGGGTCGAGCAGGCGCAAATGCATCGAGAGTGCGGAAGGAAATCGGAGCTTGGCCACGTTCCCACGCCCATGGTTCTATGACCAAGCTCCGAAGCCGGAAGCAACCGGCACTATAGAGACGGATGATGTGCTCAAAAATTTAGTTGAAATCTTGGATTAATTTTCAGCGCTATGTTCTTTAGAGTAAAGCGCAAAAGGAAAGGGCGGGATACTGACCGATCCCGCCCCTTCACCCCACCCCAGGAATTATTCTTGTTTTGGTGAGGCTTGAATATTCTTGTGAGATTTGCTGTTCAGATGCCATCCGCAATCATGCTTATTAAGCGCACTTTAAACTCAGCGCTCTGTCGTTTCGCCACCCACAGGCTTTCGACCGCAATGATCGTAGACGTTATGCTCAATCTTTCTCCCTGAACATTGCAACTACAGTTATGGACATTAGTCACTTGCGTTGGCTTGAAAAGGGACGCCGCTGTCCCCTTTTGAAATATCCTTGTTTGGGGCTGATCAGGTTTCACTCAAAAGCGGGTTAGCGGAGTGCACGCCTGAGCAATACACGTTGATGCACGTGCAGGTAGATTTCCGCTGCTACTTGGAATAGAAGCGGCGCAATCAAAGATAGAAACAATGCCAGCTATTCCGGTTCAAATGCCTATGAACGCCCTCAAACGATTTGCATCGGAAAATCCCGGTCTTCTGTTCGTTCTCCTGTATTTTGCCTTTCAGGTATTTTTCCTGACAAGCATTTCCAATGGTGCCGGTGTCGATGATGCCGAGCAGCTGGCCTATGTCGGTGCCTTGCAATGGGGATATGGCGGATCGCAACCGCCGCTCTATACCTGGATCAACAGTGTGGCCGGGGATGTTCTGGGCATCAGCATGTTCACCGTATTTCTGGTGAAGTTCGGTATGCTGGCGAGCCTGTTTGTCAGTGTCTATGCGGGTGCGAGGCTGCTTGGCCTGTCAAAGGTGGTTGCTGCTGCTGGCATGGTTGGTGTGTTCCTGCTGCCGCAGATCGCCTGGGAATCACAGCGGACGCTTACGCATTCCGTCGGCGCCACCACTGGTTGCGCATGGGCATTTCTGGCTTTCGCATGGCATATGAAATCCCGCTCGTGGCTTTCCGCGGCGCTGCTGGGGCTTGGCATTGCCGCCGGTATTCTTGGAAAATTCAATGCAGGCTTCTTCCTGATTGGCCTGATTCTGGCCGGATTTTCYGTTCCTGCCTACCGCGCTGTTCTTCTGTCCCCCAAGTCCATCCTGACCCTCGTGGTCTTTTTAGGGGCCATAACGCCGACAGGACTTTGGGCGTTGTCCCATATGGATAGTCTGCTGGCGCGAACACGCAAATTCGAGTTCAACCAAAGCCAGTTTTTGATCAGCCGCCTGCATGGTGAGTGGAAACTCTTCCTCAACGGTATTCTCTTTTCCGGTGTTGCTCTGGTGTTTTTTGCGGTTGCCTGGTGGCGCAGCCGCGCGCAACAGGTCACGCCGAAGGCGGGCTGGACCGACGGTGAAACCTTTGTCGGCCGTATCATCATGTTTGCGCTGGTCTGTGTTTTCATTGGTGTTCTGATCAGCGGTGCCGCCGAGGTCAAGGACCGCTGGCTGCAGCCGGTGCTGTTCCTGTCGCCGCTTTATCTGGCGCTTTTGCTTGGGCGCTATATTGCGTCGGACCTGCCGCTCAAACGCTTCGCGATCGTCGGCGCGCTCTGTGGTCTGGCTGTTATTCCGGTTCTGGCCTTTAACATCCTCCACGCGCGTGATGGCGGCGTGCCTTCCATCGGGCAATTGGACTATGCAAAACTCTTCGCTGCAACGCGCGCCGACGGAAATTACCTCACCGTTGTTTCGGATGGACCGCAATTACCGGGCAATTTGCGCCTGTTTGATGGAACTGTCAGTCCCGTGCATTGGGAAATGCCCAATGCTGCGGCGCGTATCCAGTTTCCGGCGCTGTTTGTCTGGTTTGGCGAAGGCATGAACCCGGTGGTGCAGGGGCTCATGCAAAGCGCTGGCGTCACCAACCCGCCCACTGAGGTCAAACAGGTGACGCTGAGCTATAAATATTATCCTGATCAGACCAAAATTGTGAGCTACGTGATTGTTCCGGCGCGCTAAGGCGCCGCAACAATGCTCTCATACTTCCTCGACAAACACCTCGTCGCGTTTCTTGCGAATGCTCGGAAGCAGCACAACCACCAGCACTGCGGCTGCAAGCAGCAATAGCGACAGGCTGATTGGACGGGTGACGAAAGTCGATGGATCGCCGCGTGACATGATCATGGCCCGGCGCAGATGCTCTTCCAGAAGTGGCCCGAGCACAAAGCCAAGCAGCAAAGGTGCCGGTTCACAGCGCAGCTTGGCGAGAACATAGCCAATCAGGCCAAAGAAGGCGACGGCAAAGAGGTCGAACACGTTTGAGTTGACGCTGTAAACGCCAATCGCACAGAAGGCGATGATCGCAGGGAATAACATGTAATAGGGGATTGTCAGCAGCTTCACCCATAGGCCGATTAGTGGCAGATTGAGCAGGATGAGCATCAGATTGCCAATCCACATGGAAGCGATGATGCCCCAGAACAGGGCAGGCTGCTCTATTGCCACATTGGGGCCGGGGACAATGCCCTGAATGATCATTGCACCGATCATCAGTGCCATGACAGGGTTGGCGGGGATGCCAAGCGTCAGCATCGGGATAAATGATGTCTGTGCACCGGCATTGTTGGCGGATTCCGGACCGGCAACGCCTGCAATGGCGCCCTTGCCGAATTCCTCCGGGGTTTTCGACATGCGCTTTTCCACCGTATAGGAGGCGAAGGAAGCGAGGATCGCGCCGCCGCCGGGCAGGATGCCAAGCGCTGAGCCTATGGCCGTACCGCGCAGGATTGGCGCTGTCATTTCCTTCCAGTCTTGCCGCGTTGGCCAGAGATTGGTGACTTTTTTGATCATAACCTCGCGGTCATGCTCGTTTTCGAGATTGCGCAGGATTTCAGCAATGCCGAATACACCAACGGCAACGGCGACAAAGTTGAGCCCATCGGACAGTTCAAGAATGCCGAGATTGAAACGTGGCGTTCCCGTATAGATATCGGTGCCGACGAGCCCCAGCAACAGGCCAAGAACCACCATCCCGAGCGCCTTGACCACGGAGCCATGGGCGAGGGCGATGGAGGAGACAAGGCCGACGATCATCAGTGAAAAATATTCGGCTGATCCAAACTTCAGGGCAATAATGGTCAGTGGCGGCGCAAAGACCGCAACGAGAAAGGTCGAGACCGTTCCGGCAAAGAAGGAGCCAATGGCCGCAATGGCGAGAGCCGCACCGGCCCGGCCTTTTCGCGCCATCTGATAGCCGTCGATAGCGGTGACAGCGGAAGAAGACTCCCCCGGCATATTGATGAGGATCGCGGTGGTCGATCCGCCATATTGCGCGCCGTAATAGATGCCAGCGAGCATGATCAGCGACGAAACCGGCTCAAGCTGAAAGGTGATCGGCAACAGCATCGCGATTGTAGCCGTTGCGCCGATACCGGGCAGCACGCCGATCAGTGTGCCAAGGATGACGCCGATAAAGCAGAAGAACAGGTTCCACGGCGAGGCGGCGGTCACGAAACCGAGGACGAGATTGTTCAAAAGATCCATGTTCAGCTCCTCACAGTCCGAGCCATGGCCCGAACCGCCTGAAGGGCAGTCCGAGCGCGTAGCTGAAAACGATCACGGAAAACAGCGTCAGGCCACCTACCAGAACGAGTGCCAGACCCGGTTTCATTTTGACGCTGGCAAAAGCGGCCCAAAGGCCGGTTATGAACAACGCGGGCACAAAGCCGAGCCCACGTACCGTCAAACCAAAAATAACCGGTGCAGGCAGAATGAAAAGAATACCGCGCCAGGCGATTGGGCCCATCGGCTCATGTTCGAGCTGTGTTCCCTGAATGATAATGATGACACCCAGCACGATCAAAATACAGGCAAGGACGAGCGGAAAATAACCCGGACCCATGCGGAACGCCGTGCCGAGTTCGAGGCCGTAAGCCTGAATGGCAAAAACAAGGCCCGCTGCAATGAACAGAAGCCCGCAAATCAGATCGCGTGAACTGAAACTCAACGATTTCATAGAACCCCCACAGTGCCTTTTTGGCTTTTTGTGACCGATACCCCAGTTCATCTCCCCCGGTTTAAGGGGAGATGTTTTGGTAAAAAACGGCAAGGCCGCTTATTCAATCGGCGTACTGTCCGGCTGCTTCGATCACAGGCTTCCAGCGTGTGACTTCGCTTTCTAGCTTGCTCTTGAGACCGGCAGGTGTTGCTTCCGCATCGCTGACGGGCACAGTACCAAGCTCGGCAAAGCGGGCGATAATGTTCGGGTCCTTCAGAGCCTTTTGAAGCGATGCCGACAGCTTCTCCGTGACATCTTTCGGTGTGCCCTTCGGCGCGTAAATGCCATGCCAGATACCGACTTCAAGACCGGGCAGACCTGCCTCGGCTACGGTTGGAACATCTGGTAGAGCGGCAAGGCGCTTGGCCGATGTCACGGCATAGGCTTTGATGGTGCCGCCCTTGATCTGCTTTGTCGTGTTCGTCGTCTGATCGCACATCAGATCGACCTGTCCGCCCAGAAGGTCGGTCATGGCTGGTCCTGTGCCCTTATAGGGAACCGTTACAAGCGGTGTCTTGATTTCGCTCATGAACAGCATGCCGCAGAGATGCGATGCTGCGCCGATACCGGCATTGGCAAGGCTTACCTTGTCCGCATTGGCTTTCACGTAATCAACCAGACCTTTGAGATCCTTTGCCTCAAAATCCTTCTTGGCGACAACCGTCATCGGAACATCCGTAACAAGCCCGACATATTCAAACGCATTGAGGGTGTCGTAGGGCAGTTTGCGATAGAGTGTTGCGCTGGTTGCCATGCCGATGTGGTGCAACAGCAGCGTGTAGCCATCGGCATCCGCCTTGGCCACCTGCGATGCACCAAGCGTGCCACCGGCACCGCCGACATTTTCAACGATGATCTGCTGGCCAAGGTCCTTGGACATGGTTTCCGCGACAAGACGTGTCACCGTATCAGTTGGTCCGCCAGCCGAGAACGGTACAACCATCGTGATATTGCGTTCCGGATAACCAGCCGCGTAAGCGCCGGTTGAAAGCAGGGTGATGGCAGCCGTGGCCGCAAATGAGATTGAGAGTCCGCGCATTAAATTCCTCCCCGAGCAATGCGTTTATATCAGTACAATGGTTTTGCCGTGATGGCTGCCATATCCATTGTTCCTCCGAGGATATTGGCAGTCTCGTTGCGGCGCCTTGCACTTGATCCTATCGGACTTAACCAGAGCGCCCATGTCAAGTAATTCATTGGTATTGCGATTTTTTTTGATGAATGCGCCGCGAAAGCGTCTTTATTGGTATATGCATTGTGAAAGCAGTGAATGAGGTGATGAGATGAGCAGACAGGCGCCAACCGGTAACAAACCGCAGGCATGGACAGAATCAGCCGCCTTGCTGGTGGATGTTGCCATGGGCCGCAGTCACGCTGATCTTGTCGTGCGCAATGGCCGTCTTGTCAGTGTTTATTCGGGTGAGATTATTGCAGGCATTGATATTGCTGTCGTTGCCGGACGGTTTGCCTTTGTCGGGCACGGTGCGGAACATTGCATCGGGCCGAAGACCAAGGTTATCGATGCGGGTGGGCGTTACCTCGTGCCGGGTCTTTGCGATGCCCATATGCATGTCGAAAGCGGCATGGTGACCGTCACCGAATTCACGCGCGCCGTCATTCCGCACGGCACGACCTCCATGTTCATTGACCCGCATGAAATCGCCAATGTGCTCGGTTTAGAAGGTGTCCGGCTCATGCATGATGAAGCGTTGGCCATGCCGATCAATGTGCATGTGCAGATGCCAAGTTGTGTCCCTTCAGCTCCTGGTCTCGAAAATGCTGGCGCATCCATCAGCCCTGATGATGTGGCTGAGGCCATGACCTGGCCTAATATTGTCGGGCTGGGTGAGGTGATGAATTTCCCCGGTGTCGCCAATAATGACCCAACCATGCGTGGTGGTATCGATGCGACCGTCAAGGCGGGCAAGACCGTTGGTGGGCATTTTGCCTCGCCGGAACTGGGGCGTGCATTCCACGGTTATGTGGCAGGCGGACCCGAGGATGACCATGAAGGCACGCGCATGGAAGATGCGATTGCCCGGGTGCGTCAGGGCATGCGCGCCATGCTGCGTCTGGGCTCGGCGTGGTATGATGTCGCCAGCCAGATCAAGGCCGTGACGGAACAGGGGATTGATCCGCGCAATTTCATCCTATGCACCGATGACAGTCATTCCGGTACGCTCGTTAATGATGGTCATATGGACCGGGTGGTGCGCCATGCCATTGCGCAGGGGTTGAAGCCCATAACTGCAATCCAGATGGCAACGCTCAATACAGCTCAGCATTTCCGCATGGAGCGCGAGATCGGCTCGATCACGCCCGGTCGTCTCGCTGATTTTCTGATTGTGTCGGACCTTGCTAATCTCACCATCGACCGGGTCTATGGTCGCGGTGTGCTTCTGGCGGAAAAGGGCAAGCTTGCAGCGGAGATCCCTGTTTATAACTATCCGGCCTTTGCCAAGAACACGATCAAGCTTGGCAAGAAGCTCAATGCCAAGGATTTCGATATCAAGGCCCCGAGACCCTCCAAACACGTTACGGCACGGGTAATTGGCGTTATCGAGAACCAAGCGCCAACAAAGGCACTTGAGGCAGAACTGTCGGTTTCCGATGGCATCGTGCAGATGGACCGCCGCAATGATGTGTGCCAGATCGCGCTGGTGGAGCGGCATCGCGGTACTGGGGCCGTGGTCAACGGTTTTGTCTCCGGCTTCGGTTACACACTTGACTGTGCCATGGCGTCGACTGTCGCCCATGATAGCCATCATATGATCGTCGTCGGCACCAACAAGGATGATATGGCCAAGGCCGCCAATCGTCTGGGTGAAGTCGGCGGCGGTGTGGTGCTGTTCTCAAAAGGGCGGGAACTGGCGCTGGTGGAAATGCCGATTGCTGGTCTCATGTCCGACCAGCGGGCGGAAGTTGTTGCCGCAAAAGCCGACAAGCTTGTCAATGCCATGCGGGCCATGGGATGCAGTCTCAACAACGCTTACATGCAGCATTCGCTGCTGGCGCTTGTGGTCATTCCCGAATTGCGTATTTCCGATGTCGGCATTATCGATGTCAGAACATTCGAGAAGGTTGACCTGTTCCTATGACTGCATTCATCAAAGCTGTGGACCGCGCGACGGAAAAGATGCGCGCGCTGTTCCCGGAAACACCGCTGCAACTCAATCATTATCTCTCGCAGAAGTACGGCGCGCAGATTTGGCTGAAACGCGAGGACCTATCGCCGGTTCGTTCCTACAAAATCCGTGGCGCGTTCAATTTCATTGCCCATTATCTGAACGAGCACAAATCGGAGGATTCGACGTTTGTCTGTGCTTCCGCTGGCAATCATGCACAGGGTTTTGCGTTCATCTGCCGCCATTTTGGCAAACATGGCGTGGTTTTCATGCCTGTCACAACCCCGCAGCAAAAGATCGACAAGACGCGGACTTTTGGCGGTGAGTTCATCGAAATCCGTCTTGTCGGCGATATTTTCGACCA
Organism: Phyllobacterium sp. TAF24; assembly: GCF_052113785.1. Classification (NCBI taxonomy): domain Bacteria; kingdom Pseudomonadati; phylum Pseudomonadota; class Alphaproteobacteria; order Hyphomicrobiales; family Phyllobacteriaceae; genus Phyllobacterium; species Phyllobacterium sp. TAF24. The sequence goes on from NZ_JBFRDN010000022.1 coordinate 78,799, forward strand.
ATGTTATGCAGCTGCGCAAGATTTTGCTGCGGAAAAGGGTGCGGTCATGGTGCCCCCCTTTGATCATGCTGACATCATCACCGGGCAGGCAACTGTTGCGCATGAAATTGCGGCGCAGCTTCCCGACAAGCGCAAACCGGACCTGATCATTCTGCCCGTGGGCGGCGGTGGTCTATCGGCTGGTGTCACCCGTTATCTGGGCGATCTTGGCTGGGAAACGCGTTTCCGCTTTGTCGAACCTGCGGGAGCACCGAGCCTCAAACGCAGTCTGGAGGCGGGTAAGAGGGTCAAGCTCGATACGGTCGATAATTTTGTCGATGGTGCTGCTGTTGCCGAGATCGGTCGCGAAAACTTCAAGCTTCTCAAAGAGTTCACAGCAGACTCTGTGATGTTGATTCCGGAAAACCGGCTGAGTTCAACTATTATCGAGATGTTGAACATTGAAGGTATCGTGGTGGAGCCCGCTGGCGCTCTTGCCATTGATGCGCTTAAGGATTTCAAGAAGAGCGAGCTGAAGGGCAAGCACATCATCCTCGTCATTTCAGGCAGCAATTTCGATTTCGAACGCCTGCCGGAACTGAAAGAACGCTCGCTGCGCTATGAGGGGCTGAAGAAGTATTTCATCTTCCGCTTCCCACAACGTCCGGGTGCCTTGCGCTCATTCCTCGATCTGCTTGGCCCCGAGGACGATGTGGCGCGCTTTGAATACCTCAAGAAATCTGCGCGCAATTTCGGCTCGGTTCTGATCGGCATCGAAACCAAGCAAAAGGCGAACTTTGATGCCCTGTTCCAGCGCTTTGATGAAGCAGGCTGGGCCTATCAGGACATAACTGACAACGAAACAATCGCTGGGCTGATTATCTAATTTCTTGCGATTGCAGTTGGTTGAATCGCCTGTAAGATTGCCGAGGGGAATGCAATCTGAAGGGGTAGATATTCTAAATGACCGATCTGCAACCACGGCCAACAGCGCATTGGCGCATCATTCTTGCGTTTATTCTTGATTTCATAACTGCTTTTTTTGTTTTGGGTTTTCTGGTCGCTACGCTCCTTGGCGGCAGGACTGAAAACGGTTTTTCCCTCAATGGATGGCCCGCGCTGGTCTTCCTGGCTCTTCTGATTGCCTATTTCGTCATTGGAAAACGAATTGGCGGAACGTTGTGGAAGCGCATTCTTGGCGTTAGATAGATGGGCCGCAAAACAACCTACATCATTCTGTTTCGCGGCGTCAGCGGTGCAACATTGCTGCCGGTGCAGCCTCTAAAAGCTGCCTTGCTTGAAGATGGTTTTGAAAAGGTTGTCACTTATATCAACACCGGCAATGTCATTCTGGTATCTGACCGGACGCCGAGACAAATCGTACAAAGAATTGCTGATATCACATTGGAGAGATTTAGTTTTTCCAAATCAATCATGATTGTTACCAAATCCGCATGGAAGAAACTTATAGCGTCAAACCCGTTTCGGGAAGGTGCCAGCGAGGGCAACAAACTTCACGCTTATGTTCTGGAAAAAGAACCTGACGGCGCGGCAGTGAAAGCACTTGAGAGGAAGAACGCAGGACCGGAGCAATTCGCGGTCGACGGCAAGGTGCTTTATTACTATCCGCCGCAGGGCGCATCGGAATCCAAACTCTTCAGCAAGATCGAGACAACGCTCAAGGTCGCGGCAACGGCACGCAATTGGAACACCGTGTTGAAGCTGGCGCAATTGGCGGAACAGATCGACAAGGGGGCACTATGACCAAATATATTGTTCTGTTCAGAGGCATCAATGTGGGCGGCAACAAGATCGTCAAAATGGAGACATTGCGGACAATTCTGGCTGTCGCCGGATTTGGCGATGTCAGGACTTATGTTCAAAGTGGCAATGTGATTTTGACATCTGACCAGACTGCGCGCCGGGTTGCTGAAACCATCACTGAGATTTTTCCACGAACCTTTGGGTTTTCGTCGCGCGTGACCATCCGCAGCGAGGATGAGTGGAACTGCATGGTCAACAAGAACGCCTATCCGCAGGCGCTGGATAATCCGAAAAACCTGCATGCGGTGATCATGGATGATGACCCGACCGATGCTGCTTTGGTGGAACTTGCTAGCAAGGCCGGTGATACGGAAGAGTTCACGGTTCGCAACCGCGTGCTGTATCTCTACACCCCTGACGGATTCGGCACGTCGAAAATGGCCGAAGCACTCGACAAAGTGTTGAAAGTGCCGTTGACGGCGCGCAATTGGCGCACGGTGCTAACGCTGCAGAACATGCTCGCGGCTGGTTAAGGCGGTTTCCAACACCGTGAAAATACGCGGATCAGCACATTGAGCCACATTGAAGCGCATATAATTGTGCGCCGATTGGGTGAGGCTGAACACGTTGCCGGGAGCGAAGACTATTCTCTCCTTAAGTCCCGCTTGGGCTACACTCGCTGCGTCGACCCCATCGGGCAATTTGCACCACAGAAACATGCCGCCGCGTGGCTCGATCCATGGCACCAGTCCGAGCGCCTTTAGTCTCGTGCCTGTTTCAGCCATGTTCTGGGCAAGACGTGCCCGCAACTGGTCCATATGCTTGCGATAGGTGCCGTCTTTCAGCATGAGCAAAACCAGTTCTGATGATAACCGTCCGCCACCAAACGAGGTGGCTATGCGCAGATCAACGAGACCACTGATCCAATCCCGCCGCGCAGCGATGAAACCGCACCGCACCGAAGCGGATAGCGATTTTGAGAAGCTGCCCATGTGAACAACGCGCTCCAGCCCATCAAAAGCTGCAAGGCGTGGAGCAGGTTCATGCTCGAAATCGGCGAAAATATCATCCTCGATGATGGTGAGGTCATGTTGTTCTGCCAGTTTGAGCAGGCGATGGGCAATAACCGGCGAAAGTACAGCGCCTGTTGGATTGTGGAGGGCCGAGTTGGTGATGTAGAGGCGAGGGCGATGTTCCGCCAAAGCCTCGGCAAAGCGGTCCAGATCTGGTCCATTGGCCGTATAGGGTACACCGATGACCTTGACCCGGTGTGCGCGCAACAGCGCGTGGAAATTGAAATAGCAGGGATCGTCGACGATGACTGTGTCATCGGGTTCGACCAGAAAGCGACAAAGCAGATCAATGGCCTGCGTGCCGGATTCGGTGATGATGATCTGATCGGATGCCGCGTCGATGCCATGTTCAGCCATACGCCGGGATAGCAATTGGCGCAGTGGCTTCAACCCAAGTGGCGTTGAATAATCGGTGAGGAGTGCATCTTCGGCACGGGCGAGTGTCCGCAGCGCACGCCGTACACCAGACTCTGGCATCCAGGACGCGGGCAGCCAGCCGCATCCGGGTTTGGGCATATCCTCATCCGCGTCAAGCGACAGGTGCGAAACCCAGAGCGGATCGATGGCATGATCAAGCCGTGGTCCGATTTCCGATAATGATAATGGCGGCATATGGCCGGCAACATAAAAGCCGGAACCGCGGCGCGACTGGATTGTGCCATCAGCCGCAAGCCTGTCATAGGCTTCGACAACGGTCGATTTGGACACCTGCATGATGACGGCAAAGCTGCGGATTGACGGCAGACGCGCGCCGGGTCCGAGCGTTCGTCCGGCAATCCGCTGGCGAATAGCCTGCATCACCTGTTCGACAAGGGTGCCGTCTTGCGAAGAAATATCCATCTGTACTGCTCATTATCCCATTACAGTTTGGATATATTGTACTGTACCGTCTCTGGAAAATCCATGCCTATCCGTCGATATCTCTGGAGCAGTTCCTGCCTGACGGAACGATTCTGTCTGAGCGAAAATGCGGCAGGGAAGATGAGGTGCGATAATGGACAAGATGACGAGTGGCTGGATCAACGGATTTGTAGGAATGCTGATTTTCAGTGGTTCTCTTCCGGCTACACGCGTGGCCGTGGCCGATTTTGATCCGGTTTTCCTGACCGTCGCCCGCGCCACCATTGCCGGGCTGCTCGGGCTGGCCATGTTGCTGGCCTTTCGTGAGAAGCGTCCGGCAAAGGCGGACCTCATGTCGTTGTTCGTGGTGGCGCTCGGTGTTGTCGTCGGCTTCCCGCTGCTGACCGCGCTGGCGCTTCGGCACGTCACGTCTGCCCATTCCATTGTGTTCATCGGCCTGTTGCCATTGGCGACGGCTATTTTTGGTGTACTGCGCGGTGGCGAGCGTCCGCGTCCGGTGTTTTGGGTTTTCTCCTGCCTTGGCAGCCTGTTCGTCGTAGGCTTTGCGTTGTTTCAGGGCGTGACTGCGTCATTGACTGGTGATCTTCTGATGTTTGCGGCGGTCATTGTCTGCGGTCTTGGCTATGCGGAGGGTGCCCAACTTTCCCGCAGGCTCGGCGGCTGGCAGGTTATCTCATGGGCGCTGGTTCTGTCATTGCCGCTTATGCTGCTGTTGACGCTTTACACCATGCCGCATGACTGGGGCTCGATCAGGCAGGGTGCATGGCTGGGACTGGCCTATGTCTCGCTGTTTTCCATGCTGATTGGTTTCATCTTCTGGTATCGCGGTCTTGCACAGGGCGGCATCGCAGCGGTGGGGCAGTTGCAGTTGCTGCAGCCGTTCTTCGGACTGGTTCTGGCGGCAACACTGCTGCATGAGACCGTTGGCTGGTCGATGATCCTTGTGACGATGGCTGTCATCCTGTGCGTGGCAGGCGCAAAGCGATTTGCCAGATAGGCGGGTTCTGGATGCAATCTTGGATTGTTATTCTGAATTATTCTCAATCTTGAGTAATTCATTCTTTGCCAGTTGATGCAGCAAAAGGTATGCGCATGTAATGCGCAGCTTCAGGAATGCATCATGAAATCATGGATAATCGCGTTGCAGCGGTTCTTGCCTGCATTGGCTCCGGTCAGCGGGATGGAACGGCTGCGCGCCTGTTTCGGTGCATTGCTTGGCGTGTTCATCACCGGCGTTGTCAGCGAGACTGCTCTTGGCCCAACCACCGCAGTGCCACTTCTGATTGCCCCAATGGGGGCGTCGGCTGTGCTTTTGTTTGCTGTGCCGTCCAGTCCTCTGGCACAGCCGTGGTCAATTATTGTCGGCAACACAATTGCTGCTTTGATCGGCGTTACCTGCGCCATCTGGATTCCTGATCTGGTTATCGCTTCGGCTGTTGGTGTTTCGCTGGCTATTCTCGCAATGATTGCTACCCGCTCCTTGCATCCACCAAGCGGTGCGGTTGCCTTGACCGCGGTTCTCGGTGGTCCCGTCGTTCATAATCTTGGCTATGGGTTTGTGCTGTGGCCGGTGGGGCTCAATTCCCTGCTGCTGCTGATTGCAGCCTTGGTCTATAATAATCTGACAGGCCGTCGCTATCCGCATATTGTTCCAGCACCGTCTGTCAACGTACACAAAACCGCTGATCCTTTGCCAACACGTCGACTGGGCTTTACACCTGCTGACTTGGATACGGTGCTCCGGCAATACGATGAAGTGCTCAATATCAGCCCTGATGATCTTGATGCTATCCTGCATAAGACCGAGATGCAGGCGTATCGCCGCCGCTTTGGCGAGGTGCGCTGTGAACAGATCATGTCTACTGACCTTGCAACGGTAAAAGCTGATACGCCATTGCATCTCGCATGGGCTTTGCTGGTCAAGCATCGCATCAAGGCGCTGCCTGTGGTCAACGCCCATCGCAACATCATCGGTATCGTGACGCAGACCGATTTTATGGAGAATGCCAATTGGGATCGGGACGGTGATCTGAACATTGGTCTTGCGCGCCGTCTGCGCCGGGCCGTCAAGCTGGATCGCCGGGCGCAGCGCACGGTGGCCGACATCATGATCTCAGAGGTTCACTTCGTCCGGCCAGAGACATTGGTGACGGAGCTGGTGCCAGCGATGGCGGATAGGGGACTGCATCATTTGCCGGTGGCCGATGAGAATGAGAAGCTTGTCGGCATAGTCACACAATCCGATGTGATTGCTGCGCTCTATAACAGCAATCTGAGTGCCGGACGTCCGGATGAGCCGCTGACTTTAGCCGGATGATCAGAGTGCCATTTCGCGGCGCACAATAAAATCGTTTGCTTTTTTGCCAAAGAAAGCCCATATGCGGCTCAGGCGCTTGGACCGGACACTCCGGTCTTCCGATTGCGGACTTCGTGGCGTCTAAGTCCTGTTGGCACACTGTCTCAGGCACGGCTGCGCAAGTCGCATGGAATCTTTGGTTCCCCGCGTCTCGTCGTTCATCCCGAATAAGTTACATGCAGGTTGCGCCCTGTGATGTGTTTATGGTCCGTGATCTCCCATCACGCTTGGCCAATGAAAGAAGATTGAATTGGAAAATATAGAAAACACCGGCTTTGCCGCCATGGGTCTGAATGCCATCCTGCTCAAAGCAGTTGAGGCAGCTGGAATGGCTACTCCCAAGCCAATCCAGGAACAGGCCATCCCGGCACAGCTCGCTGGTCAGGACATTCTCGGCATTGCCCAGACGGGCTCCGGCAAGACGGCGGCATTCAGCCTGCCGATCCTGCAGAAAATCCTGACCATCGGCGACAAGCGCAAGGGCAAGACTGCCCGCGCGCTTATCCTCGCACCCACCCGCGAACTTGCCGTGCAGATCGAAGAAACTGTTCGCAAGCTCTCCAAGGGCGCGCATATCTCGACTGCTCTTGTGCTTGGCGGCGTATCCCGCGTGGCGCAGATCAACAAGATGCAGGGTGGCGTTGACGTTCTCATTGCAACGCCCGGCCGTTTGACTGATCTCGTGCGCGACAACCGCATTGATCTGTCGGAAACCCGCTGGCTCGTTCTCGACGAAGCCGACCGCATGCTCGACATGGGCTTCATCAACGATGTGAAGCGCATTGCCAAGGGCACACACCGCGATCGCCAGACTGCGCTGTTCTCCGCAACCATGCCAAAGGAAGTCGCAACACTGGCTGAAAGCCTGCTGCGTAATCCTATTCGCGTGGAAGTAGCGCCGCAGGGCACCACAGCTGCTGAAATCAAGCAGGTTGTGCACATGATCCCGACCAAGCAGAAGAAGCAGGTTCTTTCGGCCATGCTGAAAGATGCAACGCTGTCTTCGGTTATCGTCTTTACCCGTACCAAGCATGGTGCTGATGCAGTGACCCGCGTTCTGGAAAAGGACGGCTATGAAGTGGCTGCCATTCATGGCAACAAGTCGCAGAATGCCCGCCAGCGCGCGCTGAACGGGTTCAAGGATGGTTCGGTTCGTGTTCTCGTTGCCACTGACATTGCCGCTCGCGGCATTGATGTCGTCGGTATCAGCCACGTCATCAATTTCGACCTGCCGGATGAGCCGGAAAGCTACGTGCACCGTATTGGCCGTACAGGCCGTAACGGTGCATCGGGCAATGCGATCACGCTTTATGATCCAGCCGAAGAAGCATCCAAGTTCAAGGCCGTCGAGCGCGTCACGCGCATGCGTCTGCCGCTTGCCGATTCGCCTATTGATCTGTCGACGCTGCCAGCACGTGTTGCCAGCAACGACCAGCGTCCAGCACGCCGCGAAGGTGGCAATGGCGCACCGGGCAAGAAGCCGCATCGCGGTCAGGCACCGGGCAAGCCACGCGAGCCGCGCGGCGAAAAGGTCTGGAGCAATGATGGCGGCGCTCCGGCACAGAAGCGTCCGTTCCGCCGTGCCAAGCGCAAGAGCTTTGGCGCCAAGGCTGCATAAGCTGCTTTAGAGATAACCAATCAGGCCGTTGATACATCGTATCGGCGGCCTTTTTGTTGGGGCGCGCTTGGCGTCCTGCTTTCCTGCCAAGAAATAAAGACCTGCATTTTCATGACTTTCTGCCATTCGGCGCTTGAACGGCGCGCGAGGGGCAAATAGGTTCAAGCCAAGCAGAATGAGGACTTGGCCCATGTTGAATTCAGTGATCGACGCCATCGGAAACACGCCGCTAATCCGCTTGAGCAAGGCATCGGCTTTGACCGAGTGCGATATTTACGGCAAGGCTGAATTTCTGAACCCCGGACAGTCGGTCAAGGACCGCGCAGCACTTTATATTATCCGCGATGCTGAGAATCGCGGCCTGCTACGCCCGGGCGGCGTCATCGTTGAGGGTACGGCTGGAAATACCGGTATTGGCTTGACGATGGTGGCCAAGACATTGGGCTATCGCACGGTCATCGTTATTCCCGAAACGCAAAGCCAGGAAAAGAAAGACGCGCTGCGCCTGCTCGGTGCGGAACTGGTCGAGGTTCCGGCGGTTCCATACAAGAACCCCGACAATTATGTGAAAGTTTCTGGCCGTCTTGCCGAGCAGATGGCAAAAACTGAGCCGAATGGCGCTATCTGGGCCAATCAGTTCGACAATGTTGCCAACCGGTTGGCCCATGTGGAAACCACAGCGCCGGAGATCTGGCGCGATACCAATGGCAAGGTTGATGGTTTTATCTGTGCGGTGGGTTCTGGTGGCACCCTTGCGGGAACCGCTGCCGGGCTCAAAGCGCGCAACAAGGACGTCAAGATCGGCCTTGCCGATCCGCTGGGTGCGGCGCTCTACTCCTACTATACAACAGGCGAGTTTAAGGCTGAGGGCAGTTCGATCACCGAGGGTATCGGGCAGGGCCGGGTAACGGCCAATCTTGAAGATTTCACGCCTGACTTTTCCTATCAGATACCGGATGCGGAAGCATTGGATGTGGTGTTTGATCTGGTGACAGAAGAGGGGCTTTGCCTTGGCGGTTCTTCCGGCATCAACATTGCCGGGGCGATCCGTCTGGCACGCGATCTTGGTCCCGGCCACACCATCGTCACCATCCTCTGCGACTATGGCAACCGCTACCAGTCAAAAATGTTCAATCCGGAATTCCTGCGCTCCAAAGACCTGCCAGTTCCCCGCTGGATGGAAGCGAAAGTAAACATATCCGTTCCGTTCGAAGGCTGACTTTAATGGCATATGACACGACAATTCTTTTCCGCGACGATTCCTATCTGAAAGAGACGGAAGCCACGGTTCTTGCGATCAATGAGCGTGGTGGCATTCTCACCGACCGGACGATTTTTTATGCGACATCAGGCGGTCAGCCCGGCGATACCGGTGTTTTTGTCCGCGATGATGGCAGCATAATTGTCATCGCTGCGACCGTAACGGGTGAGACCAAGGAAGAAATTATCCATGTGCCCGCACCCGATCAACAGGTGCCTGCCATTGGCGAAAAGCTGACCCTGCGCATTGACTGGGACCGGCGCTACAAGCTGATGCGCATGCATGCGGCCTGTCATTTGCTCAGTGTTGTCTGCCCGTTTCCAATTACCGGCGCTTCGGTTGCCGAAGATGACAGCCGCGTTGACTTTGATTGGCCGGATGCCGGAGTGACCAAGGAAAGCGTGACGGAAAAGCTGATGGAACTGGTTAATGCCAACCATCCGATTTTCACGCGCTGGATTACGGACGAAGAACTTGCAGCCAATCCCGGTCTTATCAAGTCAAAGAATGTGCGCCCGCCCAGTGGGACAGGCCGTATCCGTCTTGTCTGTATCGGTAAGGATGCCTCCATCGATTCGCAGCCGTGCGGCGGAACCCATACGGCTACAACAGGCGAAGTTGGTGCGATCCACATTGGAAAAATAGAAAAGAAGGGCAAGGAAAACCGGCGGTTGCGTATCCGCTTCGGCGCCTTGCCGGAAGGAGAATGACCGTGGCAGACAAGAGCGCGTTTGTGGTTTCCCCCGACTGGTTGCAGGAACGGCTGGGTCAACCGGGCTTAAGCATTCTCGATGCTTCCTGGTATTTTCCCTTTCTCAATCGTGATGCCGAAGGTGAATACAAGGCCGCTCATATTCCGGGGGCCGTGTTTTTCGATCACGAAAAACTGTCCGATCCGAATTCTCCTTTGCCGCATACATTGCCCAAGCCTGAAACTTTCGCCGCGGCAGTCAGCAGCATGGGCATTACGAATGATGATACGATTGTCGTCTATGACGGCCCCGGCATGAACACATCGCCGCGTGTCTGGTGGATGTTGCGCACCATGGGCGCAAAGAATGTGTTTGTGCTGGATGGCGGTTTCGACAATTGGAAGAATGACGGCAGGCCGGTGACCGATGAGGTAACCAAGATTGCGCCGTCGGCCTTTGTACCAAAGTTTCAGGCGGATAAGGTGGCAAGCTTCGCCGATATGCGAGAGATCGTCGACAGTGGATCGCGTCAGGTCGCCGATGCGCGCGCGGCAGGACGCTTTGTCGGCAAGGACCCGGAACCACGCGAGGGCCTTCGTTCCGGTCATATGCCCGGCGCGCGCAATGTGCCGTCTTCGACATTGGCCGACAAAGGCTATCTGAAGGATTTGCCGGGTTTGCGTCAGGTGTTTGACGATGCCGGTGTTGACCTGTCCCAGCCCATCGTCACGAGTTGTGGTTCGGGCATCACTGCTGCCGTAATTACCCTTGCGCTCGAATCTCTCGGCCATAAGGATAATATCCTCTATGACGGATCGTGGAGCGAGTGGGGCGCGCACAAGGAAACGCCTGTTGCGACAGGCGAAGCAGAATAATGACCGAGGCAAGCAAGCCAAAGATTTTAAAGACGCGTGTAACGCTGCTTGAGATGACCAACCGGCCTGTTTATTCCGTTGCAACTCCAGCCAGCTTCAAACTGGCGATCATGTCGGCGACGAATATTTCCCTGCCGTTTTACCGTTTTCTCTATGAGCAGGTCGGCAAACCGCATCATTGGTTCGTGCACAGGAACCTTAGCGACGAAGCCTTGGCCGCGATCATTCACCGGGATTGCGTCGCCATTCATGTATTGTATGTGGATGGCTCGCCAGCCGGGTTCTTCGAACTGGTGCTCAATGAGGAACCGGGTGTCGCGGAAATCCTTTATTTCGGTCTTGTGCCGGAGTTTCAGGGGCGGGGACTTGCCAAATTTTTCCTGAACGAAGCCATTTCTGCCGCGTGGATGAGCAGCCCGGAAAAGGTGATTATCGAAACCAATACGCTCGACAGTCCGCGCGCCCTGCAAATGTATCAGCGGATGGGGTTCAATCCTGTTGGATTTGCCGATGCGGAAATTGAGGCTTGGTTGTAACTACAATCTTCGGTTGCGGAGTGGGGCGTTCATGCCCGCTTCATTTTTGCTGCGCTATTTCTTCTTCAACAATCAAGGCAGTGGAAACGCCTGTCTGGAAGGAGAGAACGTCTATGATCAATCGTCGTGGCCTGTTGTTTGGTCTTGCTGCAGCAACCGTTGCTGCACCCGCTTTTGCGCAATCGCGTCAGATGCCCAGTGCTGATGAGATAGAGCGGCGCCTTGAAGCCGCTCCGCGCATGCGTTTGCCTGAGGAACGCCGTGTGACTGTGCGTGAATTCAAGCGCCGTCCCGAACTGCGCCGTTATGCACCGTCGATTGATATACAGTCGATCAACTTTGCCTTTGGTTCAGCGGCTATTCCTCGTTCGGAGCAGGACAAGGTAGAGCGTATTGCGGATGGGCTGAACCGCGTTCTGAGACGGCGGCGCCGCAACGAGGTTTTCCTGATCGAGGGGCATACGGATGCGGTAGGATCGTACGAGCCAAATCAGATTCTTTCCGAGCAGCGAGCTGAATCGCTCAAGCGCGATCTCGTGCGTTATTTCGGTGTTCCACCGCGTGCGCTCGAGACAGTTGGTTATGGCGAGGAATATTTGCTTGTTCAGACCGAGTATGAAGACTGGCGCAACCGGCGCGTTACGATCCGCCGGGTCACCGATTTCATCCGCTGATCTGTTTGGTGAGGGAAGCGGCGCAGCCCATGCTGCCCGCCGCTTCCATATTGTATTCTTTCCGTAGAAAAACCTTTTTATTTGCTGTTTGTCTTCTGGCGGTCCGATAAATATCCATTTACATAGGGTGTATTACTTATCGGGGGGTAACATATGAAGTTGAACACAGCATTGATTGGCTTGGTGTTGGTATCATCGGGCCTGTTGGTTTCCGCGTGTCAAACATCAGATCAATCCATTACGAGAACAGGGTCTACCGTTTATGCGGTTTCGACCAAAGCGGGGCAGCAAGTCCTGTTGACCAATGTTTATAAAATTAATCCCGACTGCTCAACGACGTGGCATCCGACGCTTAAGGTGGTTTCTGGTCCTCAGCATGGCACAGTGAAGATCACGCGCTCGTCCATTTTCCCGGCATTTGGCGCTGGTCACGCATTGCATAAATGCAATTCGCGCCGTGCTTCCGCGGTCGCACCTGTGTACACGCCTGCGCCGGGTTTCGTCGGTACGGACACGATCGATATTTCGAGCACGATCATGGGAGATAACCGGTCTTTTGACTATTACAGCTTCCGTATCACCGTAACGAATTAGAATGATCTTGGGGATAAAAATGAAATTGAAGACTGTATTGACTGGCGTGGTGTTGGTGTCATCGGGCCTATTGATGTCCGCATGTCAAACGGCTGATCCGACTGTAGCAAAAGTTGGATCAAGTACTGAAAAGGCGACGGCCAAATCTGGAGAGAAAGCCACGCTTTTAAGCTTTGCTGGAGTGAATGACGACTGTTCGAGCCAGATACCTCCCCAACTGAAAGTGGTATCTGGGCCTTCACACGGAACAATTGACTTTTCCCGTGGAAGTGGCCGCCCAAAATTCGCGCAGGGCGAACGTAGATACAAATGCAATTCACACAACATTTCGAAGATCTTCGTGGAATATACGTC
>NZ_JBFRDN010000023.1:0-81308 GCF_052113785.1 Phyllobacterium sp. TAF24
GGGCCGCCCGGGCCGCCCTCATATCAGGCGCATCCTCTACATGGCGTGCCTTTCCATCATAAGGGCCAAGAGCCAGCCACTGGCACGCTTCTACCAGAAACTCAGAGCCGCTGGAAAACCCTTCAAGGTTGCAATTGTGGCCATCATGCGAAAACTCATCGTCATCATCAACGCCATCATCAAAACCGACACACCATGGAGATTAGAACACCAAATCTGATCAACACCCAAACACAGTTGCTCACCATGAGGGAGAGGGGTGATGAAAGGGAACCAAGTTCTGCAATCCTTGTGATCTGCAATGCTGGTGATTATCGTTGCATCCACCCATCTCCCTCATGGTGAGCTTGTCGAACCACGAACCACGCTAATGCAATCCCAAAAGAAAAACCCCGCTGGCAAGCCAACGGGGTTTTTACTCAATCCATCAATCTGCATTTACTGCAGCATAACCGTGCGCAGCTCATGCTCCTGTGCGCCAACAAGAATGTTGTCACGTTCATCGGAAAGCACAATCGGATCGCCGTTGGCAGCAAAAAGTGCCCAGAGTTCAACACCCGGCGTCATCGGTGGCAAAGCGGGGAAACTGGTGGCGAGATCGTCGGTCTTCACCTTGCGCATATAGGCAACCTGTCCGGCGCCAAGACGCGAAAATTCCAGTTCACTCAGGAAATTCTTCGAAACAGTGTTTTGCATATCAGCCTCCATATTCGGACAGTCCTTCCAAAGGCCCTGTCCTGTTAGAGCTACGATCAATCCTGAACCGCAATGTTGATGCGTTTGACCAATCGTTCGGGTTCCGGACGGTCGAGATCGATCGACAGAAGCCCATTCTTCAAAGTGGCGGCGCTGACGCGCATTCCATCGGCAAGAACAAATATGCGCTGGAACTGACGCGCTGCGATGCCACGATGCAAATATTCCCGTTCGCTTTCATCGGCTTGCCGCCCGCGAATGACCAACTGGTTATCCTCGGTGGTCACTTCAAGATCATCATTGGAAAAGCCAGCAACTGCGAGGGTGATCCGAAGCTGTTCCCGGCCATTATCGGCCTGGATGCGTTCGATATTGTAAGGCGGGTAGCCGTCACCGGATTTGGCGATACGCTCCAGCGTCTTTTCCATCGTGTCGAAACCAAGCAGCAAAGGGCTTGAAAACGGTGTCATTCGTGTCATCTGTGCAGTCCTCAGAAAAGCGACCTAAAAGAGAAACCCGGAGATGGCATTTCCCTTCTGTCCTTTGATATGGTTGATCCGGATGCAGACTTCAAGAGAATGAAAGCAAGAGATGACGCGGAAAATAATAATCGATACCGATCCGGGCCAGGATGATGCGCTGGCGATCCTTCTGGCGCTGGCAAGCCCGGAACTGGATGTTCTCGGCATTACGGCCGTTGCGGGCAATGTGCCGCTGAATCTGACACAAACCAATGCCCGTAAAATCTGCGAACTGGCAGGACGCCCTGATGTAAAAGTCTTTGCCGGCGCAGACAGACCGCTGATGCGCGCGCTGGTCACCGCTGAAAATGTGCATGGGAAGACCGGCCTTGACGGCCCTGACCTGCCCGAACCGACCATGCCTCTGCAACAACAGCACGCGGTTGATTTCATCATCGAAACCTTGCTCAAGGAAGAAAGCGGCAGCGTGACCCTGTGCCCGCTCGGTCCCCTTACCAATATTGCGCAGGCGCTGATCCGTTCGCCCGAGATCGCCCCGCGTATTCGCGAGATCGTGCTGATGGGCGGCGGTTTCTTTGAGGGTGGCAACATCACCCCAACCGCTGAATTCAACATCTATGTGGACCCGCAGGCGGCACAGGTGGTGCTTGCGTCAGGTGTACCAGTTGTCATGCTGCCGCTCGACGTAACGCACAAGGCATTGACCACGGCCAAGCGTATTGACCGGTTTCGGGCCATGGGCACCAAATCAGGCACGGCCTGTGTTGCGCTACTGGAATTCTTCGAACGTTTTGATGAGGAAAAATATGGCAGCGATGGCGGCCCGTTGCATGACCCGAACGTGATTGCCTATCTCCTGAAGCCGGAGCTTTACAAGGGAAGGCATTGCAACGTCACCGTTGAAACAGCTTCGGAGCTCACGCTCGGCATGACCGTCGCCGATTGGTGGGGTGTGACCGACAGGCCGAAAAACGCCTTTTACATACGAGATGTGAATGATGACGGTTTCTTCGATCTGCTGGTTGAACGCATAGCCCGTCTCCCCTGAACCAACAGGGTCCGGCGGCGCGTGCTTCCGGACCTATCTCCTTGTTTCATCACAAAAAGTTGAGTCCGTGTAAACCTTCGTTCAGCAATTGAGGCGCATAATCATTGCATGACAGAAGGCCCAAAACGAGGGGCTCAAGCGTATGGGATCGACATGCTGACACGGCGAACGTTCTTTTACGGATTTGCGGCGGCCCTTGCCGCACCACAGCTTGCATTGGCGCAATCCAAGAAGCGGCCCTTTGTTCTCAATCCTGAATATATGCCGCAGATCGTTGACTACCCGGGCTATGAAGAGATCGGGACAGTCGTGATCGACCCGCGCAACCGTTTTCTCTATCTGATCGAAGACGAATATTCAGCGGTGCGTTACGGCATCGGCGTTGGCCGCGCCGGGCGCGCCTTTTCAGGGACGGCGGAAGTCGGACGAAAAGCCAAATGGCCGCGCTGGCAGCCGACAGACAATATGATCAAACGTCAGCCGGAAAAATATGCTCGGTATGCTGACGGTGTGGCTGGTGGTGGAAGCAATCCGCTGGGGGCTCGCGCGCTCTATCTTTACCGCGATGGCCGCGACACCTATTACCGTATCCATGGCACAACCGAGCCTTCGTCAATTGGTAAAGCCGTTTCGAACGGCTGTATCCGCATGATCAACGAGCATGTGATGGATCTTTACGAACGGGTTCCCTTGGGAACTCCCGTTGTCGTGCTCTGATCAATCAGGCAGCGGATGTGCCTCGCTATTGCGTGTCGGGCACACGGCGCCAGCTATAGGTGCCCGCTTTGGTGTGTGAGCCGCGGCCCGGCTGATAATAAACCGGCGTATCGTGCAGATTGTGATCCGCAAGCCGTGTCAATGTAACCGCATGGGTGACTTTCAGCGTATCGAAGCCGGTCCGTAGCATATAGGCGACCTGATCGATCAGCACATCGCCAACCGCACGCAACTCACCCTGAAACTGATGACGGTCCTTCAGCACTTCGGCCTTGGAATAGGAACGGCCATCGTTAAATGCGGGAAATTGCAGTGCAATCACCGGGATGGAACCGAGCAGCGGCAGGAGCGGATCAATGCTCTCCCCCGGTGCAACGGAAACACCAATACGGCGGTTGGTTGCATTGCGCACGCCTTCATCAAGCCCAAACCATACGGCCAAGGGCAGGATCACCGCAGGAGCATCACCCGCCTCTTCCAATGTTTCAGCCGTAATATAGGGGTCTTCGCGAAAACCCTCGCGGCTCCAAAGCTGGCTCTCGGGCTTTTCAGAAATGTCGGTCATAGATTCGAATCCGTCAGGGAAATATTGCTCAACTGGTCGGTCAGGCCAGTCAGATGGATGCCGCATTCAGTTTTATCAGAGCCTGCCCAGCGACCAGCACGATCATCCTCGCCTTCTTTTACAGGGGAGGTGCAGGGCATGCAGCCGATGGACCGGTAGCCTTCTGCGATAAGCGGATGCGGCGGCAACTGATTAACAGCCATATAGGCCTTCAGATCCGCCGAAGTCCAGCGCGCCAACGGATTGATGCGCACGCGCGCCCCGACCGCTTCAAATACGGGCAATGCCGTGCGCGTCGATGCCTGAAACTGCTTGCGACCGGTCATCCAGGCGCGATAGGGCGCAACCGCACGGGCCATCGGCTCGACCTTACGGATGTAGCAGCACCGATCCTTGTTGGTCATGGACAGCGCGCCAAAGGGGTCTTCATCCTTCAGGCTCTGCTTCAGCGGGTGAATATCCTGCACGTCGGTCAGACCAAGATCATGCACCAATTGGTCCCGATAACGCAAAGTGGCCGGAAAATGCTTGCCCGTTTCAAGGAAGAGCACCGGTAAGGCTGGATTCACCTGCGCAATCATGTGCAACAGCACCGAGGATTCGGCACCGAATGAAGAAACCACGGCGATCTCATCATGAAAAAGATGTTCGATGGCGAGTTCTATCACCGCTGATGGTTCGAGATTGCCATAGCGGTCTTCAAGCGCAAGCGCTTCGTCCGCTACGGTGATCTCATTGGCTTCATGCAGCATTTGCAGCCTCGCTATAGAGCGCTTCCTTGAAGGGAGCAGCACCCAGACGCCGGTAGGCAGCAAGGAAAGTTTCCTCCTTGTCCGTCCGCACTTCGAGGTAACGATCGACAATGGTCTCAATCGCATCGACGATTTCTTCCGAGGAGAAACCGCGCCCAGTAATGTCACCGATGGTGCAGACCTCATCGCCCGAACCGCCGAGCGAAATCTGGTAGAGTTCCTCGCCTTTCTTCTCGACGCCGAGAATGCCGATATGGCCAACGTGATGATGCCCGCAGGCATTGATGCAACCGGAAATTTTTAGCTTGAGTTCACCAATATCCGCCTGACGGGCCGGATCGGCAAAACGTTCCGATATGCGCTGGGCAACGGGGATCGATCGGGCGGTCGCCAGAGCGCAGTAGTCCAGACCCGGACAGGCGATGATATCCGTGATCAGCCCTGCATTGGCGGTGGCAAGGCCATCAGTCAAAAGCAGATCATAGACAATGCGCAGATCGGCAATCGCCACATGCGGCAGGATAAGGTTCTGCTCATGGCTGACGCGGATTTCATCCTGCGAGAATTGTTCGGCAATATCGGCAACCAGATCCATCTGTGCATCAGTCGCATCACCCGGAATGCCGCCAATTGGCTTCAGGGAAATGGTCACGACACCATAATCCGGGTTCTTGTGCGGCGTCACGTTTTGGTCTACCCACGCCGCGAAAGCATGATCCGCCTTGCGGGCAGCGGCCAGTGCAGACCAGCCTTCTGGACGCTGCGGCAGATGCGGCGGACGGAAATAGCTGTCGATGGCATCGACATCTGTCTGCGGCAGCTTCAGATCACTGTTTTTGAGAGCCAGCCATTCGGTTTCAACCTGACGGGTCAACTCTTCTGTGCCGGTTTCATGCACGAGGATCTTGATGCGCGCCTTGTACTTGTTGTCGCGGCGACCATTGAGATTGTAAACGCGCATGATCGCGGTGGTGTAGGTCAGCAGGTCTTCGACGGGCAAGAAGTCGCGAATCTTCTTGGCAACCATCGGCGTGCGGCCCTGACCGCCGCCGACATAGACGGCAAAGCCAATCTCGCCCGCTTCGTTGCGCTTCAGATGCAGACCGATATCGTGCACCTGAATGGCCGCGCGGTCGCGCTCGGCCCCGGTAACAGCGATCTTGAACTTGCGCGGCAGATACGAAAACTCCGGATGCATTGACGACCACTGGCGCAGAATTTCCGCATAGGGGCGCGGGTCCGCTACCTCGTCGGCAGCGGCACCGGCAAAGTGATCGGCTGTGACGTTGCGAATGCAATTACCTGAAGTCTGCAAGGCATGCATTTCAACTTCCGCAAGCTCATCCAGCACCTTTGGCATGTCTTTGAGCGCAGGCCAATTGTACTGGAGATTCTGGCGGGTGGTAAAATGGCCATAGCCGCGATCATAGGTGCGGGCGATATGGGCAAGCTTGCGCATCTGGCGCGCCGACAATGTGCCATAGGGAATGGCGACGCGCAGCATATAGGCATGCAATTGCAGATAGACGCCATTCATCAGCCGCAGCGGGCGGAACTGGTCCTCGGTCAGTTCGCCGGCAAGGCGGCGCTCCACCTGATCCTTGAACTGTTCAACGCGGGCTGAAACAAACGCGTGATCAAACTCATCGTAACGATACATTCTGCGGGCCTTCGATTACAGGTTAAGCGGCGTTAGCCGCAGGCTTATCAGCCTGTTTGCCAAGATCAAGACGGACGGTGGGGCCGAGCTGACGGATGCGCTCGCGCAGCCGCACCGGATAAAGATGTTCACCGCGCTCTTCCACATCGATAACATTGACGTCGATGACAAGGTTGGACTTGATCGCCGCCTTACCAGCTTCTTCAAGTGCTGCCGCCGCTTCCGCGTGACGTGCAACAAGGGCACCATCAATATGATCGAGCCATTCGCCATTGGCGCCAAGCCAAACGGCTTCGCCATCGGTCAGACGGTTTGCTGTGAGAACTTTTACACTCATGATCGTCATCCTTCGCGGTTAAGCGGCATTGGTCTGAAGGTGGCGTTTGGCCACCGAAGAGGTTGGAATTTGAACGGCCAGAGGCTCCGCCTTGTCGATTGCAGCACCTGCAACAGCATCACCGATGACCACCATCACGGGTCCATCAAGATCAAGACGCTGTTCCAGCGCCGGCAAATCGTGCAGCGTACCGTGGAACATGCGGCGATCCGCACGACCGGCATTTTCGATGACAGCCACACCGGTATCGGCATGCAGTCCAGCACTCATCAGTCGTTCAGCAACGGATGCAGCAACACTACGGCCCATATAGACGGCGATTGTTGCACCTGAAATGGCAAGGCGGGCCCAATCGGGCAGCACTTCACCTGCCATGTCATGCCCGGTGGTGAACACAAGGGAGGATGCGACACCACGCAGGGTCAGAGGCAATTGCATATCGGCAGCAGCGGCAAAGGCCGATGTGATGCCGGGAACGATTTCGAACGGAATACCGGCAGAACGCAGCGCTGCCATTTCTTCACCGGCACGGCCATAAACCAGTGGATCACCGGATTTCAGGCGGACAACGCGCTTGCCTTCACGGCCAAGGGAAACGAGGAGTTCATTGATTTCACTCTGGCTCTTGGTATGGCAACCCTTGCGCTTGCCAACCGAAAGCCTGACCGCATCGCGGCGACCCATGGAGACAACTGCCTCGGGCACCAGCGCATCATAGACGATGACATCAGCTTCCATGAGAACACGGTGGGCGCGCAAGGTCAGCAAATCCTCAGCGCCGGGACCTGCACCAACAAGCCAGACGTAACCTTTCGGCTCGTCCTGATTGTCTAGGAGCATACCAGCGGCCTGACGGGCACCATCAAGATCATTGTTATAGACTTTGCCTGCCACATCGCCGGAGAAGAACGAACGCCAGAACACGCGGCGCGCCAAGCCCTTCTTCACCAGCTTCTCGACGGCAGGGCGATAGGCATTGGCAAGGCGGGCCAGATCACCCAGACGCGGCGAGAACGCCGCATCGATCCGGGCACGAATAAGCTGGGTGAGGACTGGGCCAGTGCCTTCCGAACCGATGGCGATGGCAATCGGCGCGCGGTTGACGATGGCCGGGGTGAAGAAATCGCACAGTTCCGGTCGATCCACGACGTTAACAGGAACGCGCTGACGGCGCGCCTCACCAGCAATGGCGCTATCCTGCGTTTCATCGCCAGTCGCCACAAAAACCAGTTTTGCTCCAGTAAGATGTTCGGGAGCAAAATTTTCCACGACGTGATCATAGCGCCCGGAGTGGATGAAATCGGCAAGCTCGCGCTCAGGATTGGCAGCGACGATGCGGATCGCGGCATTGGTCTGCACCAGAAGTCGGGCCTTGTTCAGCGCTTCCTCGCCATCACCAACAACCACAACCACTTCATTCCGCACGCGGAAGAAGGCAGGAAAGACAGAAAGCTGGCTGGCATGAACAGACATGAGCAGATAATCCCAATGATTACCGGGATTATCGTTGATCCGACCACTCTTTATAAGGAACGAAAGTGCGCCGAATCGAACAGCGGAGCATGGAATTTCTGAAAATCCGGGAACAAGCGGATTTCCGTTCTACATTACACAGAAAAACACACGTCCGGCTTTTGCATAATCTGCAAAACGGACATGCTGCAACCAAGGGCGTCAGCTCAAAACGCGCTGATCCAATACACGACCACTTTTATCGTGTTAGTGGAGAAATGCAAGCGATTTTTCTACTCGCCGCTTCGGGGATCACCAAATGACCGGGATTGAGCGCAGCCATGAACCAATGCGTTAGACCATGAAAACAGCAGGAACATGCACCGGCCAGCGCCAAGGCAGGATGGCAACAAGATCAAACCGCAGCGAGAGTTTTGCATAATCGGGCTGGCGGGCAAGCCAAAGATCGGCTGTGGATTCGATGCGCCGCATGGTAGTGACGTTTACAGCGTCCATTGCTTGTTCAAGTGTTGTTCGCGCTTTCACTTCAACGATGAGAATGAGATTCCCACGCCGGGCAATAAGGTCGATTTCGCCGAGCTTTGTCCGGTAGCGCCGCTCGACGATACGGAAGCCTTTCAGCATCAAAGCAAGGGCGGCGAAATATTCGGCTGAGTGGCCACGCCTATACGCTTTGTGCCGTTTGCCCGCTCCGTTCATTTCATTGCGAGCAGCCGTTGATAGAGTTCACCCTTGGGACGGCCCGTCATGCGCGAGGCCTCACCGGCTGCCTTTGAAGGCGACATTTCCAAGACGAGCGCACGCAGCAGTGCATCGATATCATCGTCAGAACGGGCAATATTCTGGTCGCCTTCCGGAGGCCCGACTACAAGGACCACCTCGCCGCGAATACGGTCCTCGCCGTCGAATTCCGCTGCAAGTTCGGCCAGCGGCAAGGTGACGATGGTTTCATAGGTTTTGGTGAGTTCGCGGCACAGCGATGCCTGCCGTTTTGGCCCGAACACCTCGACCATATCAGCCAGCGTTGTGGCGGCGCGATTGGGCGATTCAAAGAACACCAGTGCTGCATCCAGCGTCTTCAATGATTCAAGTTTTGAGCGGCGCTGACCCTGTTTTGATGACAGGAACCCGGCAAAATAGAAACTGTCCGTAAACAGCCCCGAGGCCGTCAGTGCAGCCAAAACTGATGACGCGCCGGGAATGGGAACAACACGAATACCGGCCGCCTTGGCTTCCGGCACAAGTCGCCCGCCCGGATCAGAGACGAGCGGCGTTCCCGCGTCGGAAACGAGAGCAACACTTTTCCCTGCGAGCAAGGCTTCGATCAGTTTCGGCCCGGCTTCCGCAGCATTGTGTTCATGATAGGCATAGGGACGGCGGGAAATGCCGTAGCGATCCAGCAGCACACGGCTGACGCGTGTATCCTCGCAGGCGATCACATCCGCAGCCGCAAGGGTTTCAATGCCGCGCAGGGTCATGTCACCAAGATTACCAATGGGTGTCGCGACGATGTAGAGCGCCGGTTCAAGCGGGCGGGCGCGGAATGAACTGTTGCCGATCTGATAGTTTCGTTCGCTGGCTTCCCCGTCAGACACTTTATACCCCTACGCCGCCAGATCGGCGATAACCGCATTCAAAACGATAGCGCCTTCGGGCGTCGTGCGGATGCGACTATTGCCGATATATTCGATAAGGCCCTGTTCGGCCAAGGAAATTACGCGTTTTTCCTTTACACTGTGGCCGGTTAGGCGCTCGTAGCGCGCAAGATCGATACCCTCGACCAGTCGCAGGCCCATCAGCAGGAATTCATCGCCTTCCTGCTCGCCGGTCAGCAGCTCTTCTTCCACGATACCATGACCATCGGCCTCAACCTTGCTCATCCAGGTTTCCGGATGGCGCTCGGTGATCGTCACGGCGCGCTTGCCGTTCTCGATGAAGCGCCCATGTGCACCGGGACCGACGCCGACATATTCGCCGTAACGCCAATAGACGAGGTTGTGCTGGGATTCGGCGCCGGGTGCTGCGTGGTTGGATATCTCATAGGCGGGGAGACCGCGCTGTGCGGTCACATCCTGCGTTTCCGCATAAAGGGCGGCCGCATGATCACCATCCGGCGTGATCAGTTT
Source organism: Phyllobacterium sp. TAF24 (assembly GCF_052113785.1). Taxonomy (NCBI): domain Bacteria; kingdom Pseudomonadati; phylum Pseudomonadota; class Alphaproteobacteria; order Hyphomicrobiales; family Phyllobacteriaceae; genus Phyllobacterium; species Phyllobacterium sp. TAF24. Next base: position 9,857 of record NZ_JBFRDN010000023.1, read on the forward strand.
GCCGGCTTTCCATAGCTGGTAGAATGCCGTGCCTTCCTCAATCGTCAGCTGATAGAGCGACAGATGATCGGCAGCATAGGAAATGGCGCGGTTGAGTTCTTCCCGCCAGGCCTCGATGGTCTGGTCAGGCCGGGCATAGATGAGATCGAAGGACAGGCGCGGGAAAATATCGCGCGCAAGGCCGATAGCCACCAAAGCCTCGTCGACATTGTGCATGCGTCCAAGCCGGCGCAGATCAGGATCATTCAGCGCCTGAACACCCAGCGAGACACGATTGACACCCGCCGCACGATAGCCGCGAAACCGGTTGGCTTCGACGCTGGTCGGATTGGCTTCCAGCGTGATCTCGATATTATCGGGAACAGTCCAGTTCTTTGCGATCTCGTTGAGAACCGATCCCACTGTTTCCGGTTCCATCAAAGACGGCGTGCCGCCACCAAGGAAAATGCTGGAAATTGTGCGTGGACCGGTACGCTGGCGCATTGTCGCCATTTCACGGGCAAAGGCCGCCGTGAATCGCTGCTGATCCACTGGCTGGTGGCGTACATGCGAATTGAAGTCGCAATAGGGGCATTTGGCCATGCAGAAGGGCCAATGGACATAGACGCCAAAGCCCCCTTCATTTTCCTGGCCACGCACCGGATTTGTCATTACGCGCCCAGACAATCGCGGGCAAAATGCTGGAAGGCTCGGGCGCGGTGCGATAGCGCATCGGCTTCGCCGGGCTTCCAGCCGTGTTTCTGCTCGGCAGTCATTTCGCCGAAAGTGGCATCATAGCCTTGTGGCTTGAACACCGGATCGAAACCGAAACCGGCTGTGCCGCGCGGCGGCCAGACAATCTCGCCCTCCACCTCGCCGCGATAGTAATTGGCTTCGCCATCAGGCCATGCAAGGCAGATGACCGAAACAAAGCGCCCGCCCCGATCCTGAGGGTTGGTGACGCCCTTTTCCTGCAAGGCGGATTCAACTTTCTGCATCCCATGGGCGAAATCGCGCTTACCATCTGGCAGTTCGGCCCAATTGGCGGTGTAGACGCCGGGGTCGCCGTTCAGCGCATCAACACAAAGGCCTGAGTCATCGGAGAGAGCAACAAGGCCCGTCGCCTTGGCTGCCGCAAAAGCCTTGATGTAAGCATTTTCTTCAAAGGTGGTGCCGGTTTCATCCGGCTCCGGCAGACCAAGATCACCGGCAGATACCACTTCGAAACCGAAGGGACCGAGCAGGTCGATCATTTCCTGAATCTTGCCCTTGTTATGACTGGCAACGAGCAGCTTGCCTTTTTCGAGTGTTCTCATTTCGGGTTCCATAAAGCCGGTTCGGCAAATTCTATCGAGTTTCCGGAAGGGTCGCGGAAATAAAGGGAGCGGGCGCCGTTTGGCCAGTCAAATTCACTTTCGATGGTAACGCCATTGGCCTCAAGATGGGATTTCCAGCTGGAAATTTCATCCCGCGTTGAGCGAAAACAGACATGACCCGGACCCTTGGCACCATGGGCGGGGATAGGCAGCCCGCCTTTGGGTCTTTCCAGCAGCTTGTCCGCATCAAACAGGATCAGCACACCGGCACCGCAGCGAAAGAATACCGATTCATTGCCCGCGCGCAGAATGACTTCCAGTCCAAGCACGTCCGTATAAAACCGTGCAGCCAATTCGATATCGGTCACATAAAGTGCAGTTTCCAGAATACCCGATGGCTGCATGATGTTTTCCGTTTAGGCGACCGCCATTTTCTGCAGGGAAACCAGACGGGTAATGCCGTTGCGGGCAAGATCCATCAATGCCAGCAGTTCTTCCTGCGAGAATGGCTCGCCTTCCGCCGTTCCCTGCACTTCCACAATACCACCCTTGCCGGTCATGACGAAGTTGGCATCGGTCTGTGCCGTTGAATCCTCGGCATAATCGAGATCGATAACCGGCGTACCGTTGGAAATACCGCAGGAAATCGCCGCGACATGATCCTTCAGCACTTTTTCGACCTTGAGCATCTGGCGGGTTTCCATCCAGCGCAGGCATTCATGCAAGGCAACCCAACCGCCGGTGATAGCAGCGGTGCGCGTACCGCCATCGGCCTGAATGACATCACAATCGACGGTGATCTGCACTTCGCCCAACGCCTGCAGGTCCACTACAGCGCGCAGCGAACGGGCGATCAGCCGCTGGATTTCTAAAGTACGACCACCCTGCTTGCCGGATGAGGCCTCGCGGCGCATGCGGTCGCCGGTGGAGCGTGGCAACATGCCATATTCAGCTGTTACCCAGCCCTTGCCGGTGTTGCGCATCCAGCCCGGGACCTTTTCCTCAAGGCTGGCGGTGCACAGAACGTGCGTATCGCCAAACTTGACCAGGCACGAGCCTTCAGCATGTTTGGAAACACCGCGCTCGAAGGAAATGGCGCGCATTTCGTCTGGGGCTCGTTTGGAAGGACGCATGGAATGACCTCTTGAAAATATGTTTGTCCGGCCTTTTAGAGCAATGGACGCTTAAATGGAACCATGCAGCAAAAGCTTTGATGATTGGACCGACAATGCCTATATTCCCTGACAGGAAACAAGGGCGTTACACAGAATGAACAGGGCAGTCACTCCCGAACCATTGCAATCGCTAGACCAGCGATCGCGAGATATCTTTCGGCGCATTGTCGAGAGCTATCTTGGCGATGGCGAACCGGTTGGGTCGCGCAATCTGTCGCGGATATTACCGGTTGCGCTTTCGCCTGCGACAATCCGCAATGTTATGAGTGATCTGGAGCATCTCGGCCTCGTCTATGCGCCGCATATCTCGGCTGGACGTCTGCCGACGCAGCTCGGCCTGCGATTCTTTGTCGATGCCTTCATGGAAGTCGGCGACCTTTCCTCGGACGAGCGCAATTCCATCGAGGCACAGGTTCGGGCGGGTGGTGATGCCCAATCAACCGAGAATGTTTTGACGCAAGCCAGCCAACTCCTTTCCGGCATGTCGCGCGGTGCGGGTCTTGTTCTGGCAACGAAAGCGGAAGGCGCGCTCAAGCACATCGAATTCGTGCGGCTCGAGCCAACAAAGGCGCTGGCGGTGCTGGTTACGCAGAGCGGCGATATCGAAAACCGGGTGATCGATCTGCCGCCTGGCGTCACCCCCTCCCAATTGATTGAAGCGTCGAACTTCCTCAATGCCCATATTCAAGGCCGCACCATCACCGAAGCGCGCGCCGAAATCGCACGCCTGAAGGACGAGACCCAGCAGGCGCTCGATGCACTATCACAGCATCTGGTCGAAGAAGGGCTGGCAGTCTGGGGTGGAGCAGGCGGCGGACAACCGCCACGGCTGATTGTGCGCGGACGCGGCAATCTGCTCGATTCGATCAATGCTGAGGCTGACCTTGACCGCCTGCGTCATCTCTTTGATGACCTTGAAACCAAGGAAGGCACGATACAGCTGCTTGATCTGGCAGAAGCGGGCTCGGGAGTGCGTATTTTCATCGGCTCGGAGAACAAGCTGTTCTCGCTTTCGGGTTCATCGCTGGTTATCGCCCCCTATCGCGACTCGGAGCAGCGGGTTATCGGCGCACTCGGCGTTATCGGTCCAACGCGGCTTAACTATGCGCGGATTGTTCCCATGGTGGATTATACGGCACAACTCGTCTCAAGACTGTTGCGTTAGCTCCGATTGTACCATTCTGCTGCGTGAACTTGCCCTGCTCAGGGCATTTGCACTTGATTTTCATGGCCTAAACCTCGATATCCAGCGCAGATTGGATTTATGAACGGACAGGATAGATGACTGAAGAAAAGAAACATCATGACGCACCCGATCTCGATCAGCGCGATCTGAAGAATCCGCGCGACCGTGATGCGCTGAAGCGTGCCGCCGATGATTTTCTGAAATCACGCAAGGCGGAAGAATACGCCATGGCGCAGGAAGAGGAAGACGAGGCGCAAGCCATCAGCAGCGCCGAACTGGACGCATTGCGCGCCGAAAACGGCGATCTGAGGGACCAGTTGCTGCGGCTAGCCGCTGACATGGAAAACCTGCGCAAGCGTACAGCACGCGACGTGCATGACGCACGTTCCTATTCGGTTGCAAACTTTGCCCGCGACATGCTGTCGGTTTCCGACAATCTGAAGCGCACGCTCGAAGCCATTCCGGCCGACGCACTTGCCAATGGCGATGCGGGTTTCAAAACCCTCGCCGAGGGCGTGGAACTCACCGAGCGTTCGATGATGTCGGCGCTGGAACGCCATGGCGTAAAGAAGATCGAACCACAGGGCCAGCGTTTCGACCCGAATTTCCATCAGGCCATGTATGAAATCCCCAACACCGACGTGCCGCATAACACGGTGCTGCAGGTGGCGCAAAGCGGGTTTGTCATTGGCGACCGCATGTTACGCCCGGCACTGGTCGGCGTTTCCAAGGGCGGCCCCAAGCAAGCTACAGGCGAAGGTCAGGCGGAGCCGGGCCCTATCAATCCACAGGCTGAAAAAGACGCATAATCAAAGCGCCTTCATGTAAAAAAGGGCCAGATACCGGTAACGGTGTCTGGCCTTTTTCATTTCGCTATTTACCGTCCGGATTGGCCGTGTTCTACCTCTGGTAAAAGGGGGAGCGGTCGATGACATTGATCCAGATATTCAATTATGCGGGCGTTTTTGTCTTTGCTGCCACGGGCGGTCTTGCCGCCTCACGCCGCCAGCTTGATATCATCGCCTTTGTGTTTCTGGCTGCGGTAACAGGCATTGGCGGTGGAACCTTGCGTGATCTCATTCTCGGGGTTCCGGTCTTTTGGGTGAGAGAGCCCGGCTATATCCTCGTCTGCGCCGCAGCCGCTGTCCTTGTCTATTTCTCCGCCAATCTGCTGGAATCGCGTTACCGGCTTTTGCTCTGGCTTGATGCGCTCGGACTTGCCGCCTACAGCGTCATGGGTGCAGCCAAGGGGTTGGCACTTGGATTTGATCCGGCGATTGCCGTTGTCACCGGTATTCTAACGGCCACATTTGGCGGCGTACTGCGCGATATTGTATCGGGGGAACCATCTGTGCTGATGCGGCGCGAGATTTACGTAACGGCAGCGCTTGCCGGTTCGGCCGCCTATACGATCCTCCTTGGACTTTCGGCAGGGCCGGAGGTTTCGGCACTGCTCGCCGCCCTCACCGCTTTCACGGTGCGTGGCGGCGCGCTGTATTTTGGCTGGACGCTACCCAACTATCATAAACCGGGCCGCACGCCTGAAGAACTCAAGCGTGACGGCATTGTGCGGTCAGAGTAATCCGGCCTGCTGCGCAGCAATCTTCAGGTTTTGTGCGGGACGCGGGCCAATCTGCTGGATGACAAGACCGGCTGTCAGCGAACCCAGTTTCGCGCAATCGGTCAATGACCGGCCATTGGTATAGCCGAACAGAAAACCCGACGCGTAGAGATCGCCAGCGCCTGTCGTATCGACCAGTTCGGCAATCTCGATAGCAGGAACCGCGACAGTTTCATCCTTCGAAACAACAACCGAGCCCTTTTCGGAACGCGTGATGGCGGCCAGTTTGCAATCCCTGCGGATCGCATTGAGACCCTTTTCGAAATCGTCGGTCTGATACAGCGATTTGAGTTCCGCCTCGTTGGCGAAGACGATATCAACCGTGCCGGAACGCATCAGATCGAGGAATTCCTCGCGATAACGATCGACACAGAACGGATCTGATAGCGTCATCGATACTTCACGCTTGTGCTCATGGGCAATTTTTGCCGAGAGGCGGATGGCTTCCTTGGCCCGGGGCGGGTCCCAGAGATAACCTTCGAAATAGGTCACCTTGGCTTCCGACACTTTTGAACTTTCCACATCTTCCGGTCCAAGCTCGACGCAGGCACCAAGATACGTGTTCATCGAACGCTCGCCATCGGGCGTTACGAAAATCATGGACCGGGCTGTGGGCGGCGGTGCTTTCAGAACACGCGTATCGAAGGCAACGCCCTGTGCACGGATGTCATGGGTAAAGATATGGCCGAGCGGGTCATCTGCCACCTTGCCGAAATAGGCAGCGCGGCCACCAAGGCTGGCAACGCCCGCCGCTGTATTGCCCGCGCTTCCGCCTGACGCTTCGATCGCCGGGCCCATGCGCTCATACAGAAATTCCGCACGGTCGGCATCGATCAGATTCATCGCATTTTTGATGATACCGTTCTTGACGATAAAATCATCATCCGTGCGGGCTATGATATCGACAATGGCATTGCCGATGCAAAGCACGTCATAACTCGACATGAAAACTCCAGGATTGATTCAATTGCAGTTCTTGGCCTCTCACGGTCCGATTCTGACATTTGCATGGTTCGCGTGATGTCAAATTCGTTCCATTCATTTGCCAAGTCCTAGCGGGAACGATAGGCGTTGACTACCCCCAATAAGTGTCACCGCCTTGTCTGTGCCGAAGTCGTTCCCTATGTCGGAAGTTCCCGAGTGGCCAAAAAGGATGATGGCACAATGATCTTTGAAAGCGCACGCGCCGCCGCAAGCCATCTGTTTCGGCCGGAATTTCGATCCGTGCTGTGGAAATCACTCGGGATGACCATTCTGCTGCTCATCGGAGCGTGGTTTGGACTGCGGGAATTGTTTGAAGTGCTGGCTCTGCCGTTTTTCGATCAGTGGATGCCAGATCTGCCATCCTGGGCCGGTTGGTTTGGTTTTATTGCAGCAATTCTTGCCAGCATTGTCCTTGCACTGGGGCTGGCACTGCTGATTGCTCCGGTTTCAGCCATCGTTGCCGGGCTGTTTCTCGACGACGTGGCGGAAGTTGTGGAAAAGTCAGATTATCCGCTCGATCCAAGAGGCCGCCCGCTGCCGGTGCTGCGCTCCTTCGTGCTTTCGCTGAAATTTATGGGCGTCGTCATCATCGGGAATATCATCGCTCTGCTGATGCTTTTGATCCCCGGTGTCAACATCATCGCGTTCTTCGTGGTCAATGGTTATCTGCTCGGTCGCGAATTCTTCGAATTTGCCGCCATGCGGTTTCGCCCGGAAATGGAAGCCAAGGCGCTGCGGTCAAAACATTCAATAACGGTGTTTCTGGCCGGTCTTGTGATTGCCGCCTTTATGGCTATCCCCATTCTCAACCTGCTGACGCCGCTGTTTGCAGCCGCCATGATGGTGCATCTGCACAAGGCGGTCGCGCAGTCGGAACCACCTGCCGCATTGCGCTAGAAGACTTGCGGCGGCAGAGGCACCAGCGGCGCTGGCATTTCTGATGTTTTCTCGGCTGATTTGCAGATATCGGCGATGACACAGGCGCTGCATTCCGGTTTACGGGCTTTGCAGGTATAGCGGCCATGCAGAATCAGCCAATGGTGGGCGTGATAAAGATATTCCGCCGGGATGATTTTCATCAGCTTGGCTTCCACCTGATCCGGCGTCTTGCCGGGAGCGAGGCCAAGCCGGTTGCCAATGCGGAATATGTGCGTATCAACAGCCATCGTCGCCTGTCCGAACGCCATGCTGAGCACGACATTGGCCGTCTTGCGGCCCACACCGGGAAGCTTGACCAGTTCGTCGCGATCATCCGGCACCTGACTGCCATAATCGCGGATCAGGGCTTCCGAGAGGGCGATGACATTCTTCGCCTTGTTGCGCCAAAGACCAATAGTGCGGATATATTCGCCAAGTTTTTCCACGCCAAGATCGCGCATTTTCTCCGGCGTGTCGGCCACTTTGAACAGGGCGCGTGTTGCCTTGTTGACACCGATATCGGTTGCCTGAGCGGAAAGCGCAACCGCGACAAGCAGTGTGAAGGCGTTGACATGTTCCAACTCGCCCTTGGGTTCCGGGCGCTGGATGGAGAACCGGCGAAAAATCTCATGAATCTCATCAGCCGTATAGCGCGTACCCGCGACAAGACGTGGCTTCTTTGCCGGTTTTCCGGCAATCGCACTCACGTCAATCTGATCAACTTTGCTCTTGGGATTTTCCATGACCCTTCTATACTCAAGCGTCATGAGCCAAACAATGAACCCAATTGACGCTGCCGTGCGCAATGAAGAGGAAATTTTCCGCGCCCTTCTTGTGCCGCATCGCTCGCTTGGACAAAAAGGGTTTCTCATTGTCATGGCCGCTATTGGCGGCTCCAGTTTTCTGACCGGACTGTTTTTCCTTTCGCTCGGCGCATGGCCTGTTTTCGGCTTCTTCGGGCTTGATGTGCTTTTGGTCTACCTTGCCTTCCGCATGAATTATTCGGCAGCGAAAGCCCATGAAGAGGTCAGCGTTTCGCGCATAACATTGCAGATCAAACAGGTAGCGCCATCGGGACGGACGAAACTACACGAGTTCAACCCCTTCTGGACGCGGTTCAGCGTGGCCCGTCATGAGGAAATTGGCATTACGTCCATGCGCGTCGAGGGACAGGGAAAGGCCGTTACAATCGGCTCATTTCTCAATCCCGATGACCGCGAAAGCTTTGCATCGGCCTTTACGCGTGCTCTGGCAACAGCCAAGGGCCGGTAGTTTTCACAAGGTGCAAGAATCGGGTGGCAGATCAGGCACCTGCATGGTCATATGACACTCAACAGAGCAGTTTGTGTCCATCGTAGATGCATAGAATGCTTGAAACGAATTGAAAGCCTGAACCGGCCTTGGCGATGTAACGCACCCGGCACAGGCCTGAATGAGGTAAAGATCATGAAACCCCATGCCATACTTCAAAATGACATCACGCCGACAGGCAATGACTATGCCATCGTCAGCCATATCATCGAGCGAATCAGCGAGGATTATCGCGATCAACCATCGCTTGAAACACTGGCCAAGGATGCGGGTCTATCGCCGACAGCATTGCAGAAGCTTTTCACCCGCTGGGCCGGTCTGTCACCGAAAGGCTTTTTGCAGGCAGTGACCATCGATCATGCACGGCGCCTGCTTGACGAAGGAATGCCCCTGCTTGAAACGGCCTATGAAACAGGCCTTTCCGGTCCGAGCCGCCTGCATGACTTGTTTGTCACCCATGAAGGCATGTCCCCCGGCGATTACAAGACGCGCGGCGCGGGGCTCATCGTCCGCTATGGTTTCCATATCTCGCCATTCGGGCGCGCACTGGTCATGGTGACGGATCGCGGCCTCGCCGGTCTGGCCTTTGCCGATCAGGGCCAGGAGCGCGAAGCTTTAGGCGATATGACATCGCGCTGGCCCAATGCCACCTATGTGGAGGATCTCAACGCAACATCACCCTATGCGGCGCGGGTATTCGATCCGGCTGAATGGCGCTCCGACAGGCCGCTGAAGGTTGTCATGATCGGAACGGACTTCCAGCTTCGCGTCTGGGAAGCCCTGTTGAAGGTTCCTATGGGCAGGGCTTGTGCCTATTCGGATATTGCTCAGGACATCGGCTCCCCCAAGGCTTCCCGTGCTGTCGGCGCAGCTGTAGGTGCCAATCCGCTCTCCTTTGTGGTTCCGTGTCATCGCGCCGTTGGAAAATCGGGCGCTCTGACCGGCTACCACTGGGGCCTGACCCGCAAACGCGCCATTCTGGGCTGGGAAGCCGGACAGATGGGCGACCCTGACCAGCTCGATATGGCGCGCTCCGGCTGATTGCCACATCCTCCCGCAGACAAAAAAGCCCGGCAGAAATGCCGGGCTTTTCATTTTTCCAAGAAACTTTCGAGCAGGCCTTGACCTTCCAGTTACTGGAAAGATTACCTTTGCATCACTATCTCATTACCCATGTCGAAAGTTCTATCATGAAACATGACCATTCCGCCCATCACAATCATGCCCATGACACCCACGGGCATAGCTGTTGCAGCACGCATAAGGATGAGACGGATGTCGTCCGTGATCCCGTATGCGGCATGCTGGTGGACCCTGCTGCGGGTAAGCCCACGGCTGAGCATGCGGGCCGCGTGTTTCATTTCTGCTCGGCCGGTTGCCATAGCAAATTCGTTGCCCATCCCGAATCTTATCTGACTGCGGTTGATCCAGTCTGCGGCATGACTGTCGACCGGGCGACGGCCAGCCATTTTTTGCGGCACGACAATGAAAAATATTATTTCTGCTCGGCAAGCTGCATGGCAAAGTTTGAGAAGGCACCTGAAGATTATCTCGGTGACCGGCCAGCGCCAAAGCCTGTGCCCGCAGGCACGCAATATACTTGCCCGATGCATCCGGAAATCATCAAAGATGGTCCCGGCGCGTGCCCGCTTTGCGGCATGGCTCTGGAGCCGATGGGTATACCGACAGGCGATGAAGGCCCCAACCCTGAACTCGTTGATTTCACCCGCCGGTTCTGGATCAGCGCGCTGTGTTCTGTACCACTGCTGTTGATCACGATGGGCCCGATGCTTGGCTTGCCGTTCCGTGAATGGATTGGCGAAAGCCGCGCAGGATGGCTGGAGTTTGTATTGGCAACCCCTGTTGTTCTGTGGGCAGCCATACCATTCTTTGAAAGGGCATGGGCTTCCTTCGTTAATCGCAGCCCGAATATGTGGACGCTGATCGCAATCGGTGTCGGCGCTGCCTATGCTTTCAGTGTCGTAGCGACACTGTTTCCCGACATTTTTCCGCATGCATTCCGTATGCATGGCGGTGCTGTGCCGGTTTATTTCGAAGCCGCTGCCGTTATCGTTACACTGGTATTCCTCGGGCAAATTCTCGAGCTGAAAGCGCGTGAACGTACAGGCTCGGCGATCCGCGCATTGCTCGATCTTGCACCAAAAACAGCGCGCCGCGTGGCTGCTGATGGCACGGAAAACGATATTCCGCTGGATGAGGTGGTGGCCGGAGACCGGTTGCGGGTGCGTCCAGGCGAAAGCGTTCCCGTGGATGGCATCGTCTTGGAAGGCCGTTCTTCCATAGACGAATCCATGCTCACGGGCGAACCGCTCCCCACCGAAAAGACCGAGAACGATATGGTGACGGGCGGCACGCTTAATCGCAACGGCACGCTGCTGATCAAGGCGGAAAAGGTGGGCGCCGATACGGTCCTGTCGCAGATCGTCGGCATGGTTGCGACCGCCCAGCGCTCACGCGCGCCCATTCAGGGACTGGCGGACCGGGTGGCCAGCTATTTTGTACCGGCGGTGGTCCTCGTTGCCATTGTTTCGTTTATTGCATGGGCATGGTTCGGGCCTGAACCCGGCATGATCTATGGCCTTGTGGCTGCTGTTTCGGTGCTGATCATCGCCTGCCCCTGTGCGCTGGGTCTTGCGACCCCCATGTCGATCATGACCGCCACGGGACGAGGTGCGCTGGCCGGTGTTTTGATCAAGGATGCGGAAGCGCTGGAGCGCTTTGCCGGCGTCGATACGCTGATCGTCGACAAAACAGGCACTCTGACCGAAGGCAAACCGAAACTCACCGATATCGTTTCGGCCGGTCCACTGCCTGACGACCAATTGCTCGTCCTTGCGGCGACACTCGAAACGGGTTCGGAACATCCGCTTGCCGAAGCCATTGTCGAGGGTGCGAAGACACGCAATCTCGCTTTGCTCAAGGCGGAGCAATTTGAGGCGATCACGGGTAAGGGCGTTTCCGGTACCGTTGAGAAATGGACTGTCGCCTTGGGCAACAGAGCGATGATGCAGGATATCGGCGCTGATATCGCTTCCTTGAGCGGCAAGGCGGATACATTGCGCGCAGGCGGCAAGAGCGTTCTTTTCATTGCCGTCGATGGCAAGGCTGCCGGTATCATTGCCGTGGCTGATCCCATCAAGTCCACAACGGCGGAAGCCATCCGCCTTCTGCATAAGGCTGGCCTCAAGATCATCATGGCCACCGGTGACAACCGTATAACAGCACAGTCGGTTGCTTCACAGCTCGGCATTGATGAGGTGCGCGCGGACATGCTGCCCGAGAGCAAGAAACAGCTGGTCGATGAGTTGCGGGCAAAGGGTGCAAAGATTGCCATGGCCGGTGACGGCGTCAACGATGCGCCTGCGCTTGCGGCAGCCGATGTCGGCATTGCCATGGGCACCGGTGCGGATGTAGCCATGGAAAGCGCCGGTATCACCCTGGTGAAGGGCGATCTTAACGGCATTGTCCGCGCCCGTCATCTGGCTGACGCAACGATCCGCAACATCAAGCAGAACCTGTTCTTCGCCTTCGTCTATAATGTGCTTGGTGTGCCGGTTGCAGCCGGTGTTCTCTACCCCGTCTTCGGGGCAATGCTTTCACCCATGCTGGCAGCAGCGGCAATGAGCCTTTCTTCCGTATCGGTTATTGCCAATGCATTGCGGCTGCGCACGCTGAAACTGTGAGGTTCCCATGAATATCGGCAATGCATCGGAAAAATCAGGTCTGCCACCCAAGACCATTCGCTATTATGAGGATATCGGGCTGCTCAAGCCCGACAGATCAGACAATGGCTATCGGGACTATTCGATGTCGGATGTGCACAAGCTGCGTTTTCTGCAACGCTCACGCGGCCTTGGATTTTCCGTGGAAGAATGCCGTCAGCTTCTGGCGCTTTACGAAGACAAGGAGCGCGCGAGTTCCGATGTCAAAACCATAGCGAAAACGAAACTCAAGGAGATCGACCGCAAGATCACCGAACTGCGCGAGCTGCAACATACGCTGCAACATCTGGTCGCCCATTGCCATGGCGACCAGCGGCCGGACTGTCCCATTCTGGAGAGTATTTCCGGTACCGGTGACGCTTAGGCGATAGTGGAAACCACGTCTGCCGAGATGCGCAACTCGCGCAAGGGACGCACAACAGCTGTCGTTTCACTGTAGATCGGGTGTGCCTTATAGGCCGCCAAGGCTTCGGCGCTTTCGAATTCGCCATAGACAACGATGTCAATCTCGCCGGAGATTGGATCGGTCTTGGTGTTCTTCATGACCTCAAAAACGATGGAATGCGGAATTTCTCCAAGCCGTTTCAGGCGGGTGTGGATTGTGTCGACATCTTCGGGATTGCGGGCACTGAAGAATACAATATGGCGGATCACGGTCGTTATTCCTGCTTGATCGAACTGGCGCGGACTTTTAATGCACCTGATCATAGCGTCAATAGATGTGCTGTCGCAGTTTGACCGGCAGCCTTGCCAGCGGACGTAATTTCTGCGCTGGTAGCTGCAAACACGCGGCATCCTGCCCTTGGCATTTTCGGTAAGCTTGGGGTAAACGTTCTGGCGTTTAACATGTCACCCGACGATCTGAAAACACCAATTTGAGGCGTATATGGCCGACTACGGTCAACAGACACGACCCGATCCTGATAAGCTGCTTGAGCTTGCCACGCGTGAAACGCGCGGCAAGCTGACCGTTTTTCTGGGGGCTGCTCCCGGCGTGGGCAAAACCTATGCGATGCTCTTGCGCGCGCGCCGCCTGAAAGAGGATGGCGTTGATATCGTCATCGGCCTTGCTGAAACGCATGGCCGCACTGAAACAGCTGAGCTTCTTGACGGGTTGGAAGTATTGCCACGCAAGCAGTTCGGTTATCGCGGCCGCTCGCTGGAAGAGTTCGATCTGGATGCGGCACTGGCACGTAAGCCAAAAGTGCTGGTGCTTGACGAGTTGGCTCACACCAATGCACCGGGCAGCCGCCACCCCAAGCGCCATCAGGACATTGAAGAATTGATCTGGCAGGGGATCGACGTCTGGACGGCAATGAATGTCCAGCATCTGGAAAGTCTGTCTGATCTGGTAACGAAGATTACCGGCGTGATTGTGCGCGAGACCGTGCCTGACGTCGTGTTGAAGCGCGCCGATGAGGTGCTGCTCGTCGACCTGCCGCCAGCGGAACTCATTGCCCGCCTGAAAGAGGGCAAGGTGTACCTGCCCGGCAATGCCGAGCGCGCTGCCGTGGGCTTTTTCAAGCCAGCCAATCTGACAGCATTGCGCGAGCTTGCGCTGCGCCGCACTGCCGACCGTGTTGATGACCAGATGATCGATCTGTTGCGGCAGAACGCCATTGAAGGCCCCTGGGCTACCGGTGAGCGGCTGCTGGTCTGTGTCGGTCCTGACAGCCTGTCCGACAAGGTTGTGCGCACTGCAAGTCGTCTCGCTTCCGGTCTCAATGCACGCTGGCTGGTGGTTTCGCTGACCAAGACCAGCGACGCCGGCATGGATATTGGTGCAAACCAACGGCTCGATGAGTTGCTTGATCTGGCGGAAAGACTGGGTGCGGAAACCCGGCGGGTGATCGCTCGGGATTTTGTTGATGAAATCTTCCGTATTGCGCGGCGTGAAAACGTCACACAAGTCGTACTGGGCCGCCCCAAGGGCAAGCGCTTTGCCAATCCGTTCCGCCGGTCGCTTCCCGATGAAATCATGAAACGCTTCACCGATGTGGGCGTGCATATTGTAACCGGCGACGAACAGGATAAACCCTACGTGCCGCCTGCGCCGCAAAAACGCTCAAGACGCGAGCTTGCGGAATCCATCGCCATTCCTGTTGTGGCAACCGCTGCAACGACACTTCTGGGGCTTGGCGCCAGTGAAATTGTGCATCCGCAAAACCTTTCCATGCTCTATCTGGTTGCGGTCATCCTTTCAGCCATGTCGAGCGGACGTTTCGCCGCCATCATTGCGGCTGGCCTGTCATTCGTCCTCTACAACTACTTCTTTATTGACCCGATCCACAATCTCAGCATCGCCAAGCCGCATCAGCTGTTTTCGCTGATCATCTTCCTTGGTGTGGCGCTGATGATCGGCGATCTCGCCGGACGTTTGCGTGATCAGGTGGCCCGGTCGCGTAATCAGGCCAAGAATACACAGGCGCTCTACGAATTTTCCCGCAAGCTTTCCGGCACCGCCCGGCTTGACGACGTGCTTGTGGCCGCCGCCATGCACCTGCATTCAACGTTTGGCACAGGCGTTGTTATCCTGCTGCCGGAAGAGGGTGATCTCTCGCTGCAAACCGCGTGGCCGCCGGACCTGACACTTGATAATACGGATATGACTGCCGTCCGCTGGGCATTCGAAAAGAATGAACGATCCGGGCATGACACAGGCACATTGCCGCAAATCCATTGGCAATTCCTGCCCATCCTCACATCGCACGGTGTCGCAGGGGTTCTTGGCCTTTCCATGCTGGAGCATCCGGCATCGCTGACCGAAAATGAGGACCGCATGTTGACCGCGATCCTGGATCAGACGGCAATTGCCATTGATCGTGCATTGCTGGTGCGGGAAAACGCCAAGACGGCGGCGCTGCAGGAGAGCGAACAACTGCATGCTGCGCTGTTCTCTTCCCTTTCGCACGATCTGAAAACGCCGCTGGCTTCGATCACAGGCGCGGTCACGACGCTGCGCGAGCTTGGCGGCCGCATCAAACCGGAAGGCCGTGATGATCTTCTGCTTTCCATCGAAGAAGAAGCGGGGCGTTTGACCCGCTTTGTGTCCAACCTCTTTGACATGACGCGGATTGAGGCTGGCACGCTCAAGGTCAAGAGCAGCCCCGTCGACGCAGCAGATGTCATCGTTTCCTCGGTGGAGCGCATGAAGAAGCTCAAACCCGGCGTTGCGATTGACATCAGCATTGCTCCTGACCTTGCAACGGCGAGTGGCGATTCTTCCCTGCTCGGGCAGGTGCTGTTCAATCTGCTCGACAATGCGGCCAAATATGGTGGCGAGGGCGCGATTTCGGTTTATGCAAAGCAAGATGCAACAGATGTGGTGATCAATGTCACCGATCAGGGAAAAGGCATTCCCGCAAAAGATATTGATCGGATCTTCGAGAAGTTCTACCGGCGCGTAAAAGGCGATGGAAGAGCTGCAGGCACCGGGCTTGGCCTCTCCATTTGCCGAGGCTTTGTCGAGGCCATGGGTGGTACAATCAAAGCCGAAAGTCCTGCTATCCGTAAGCGTGGCACGCGGTTTATTATCCGGCTTCCTATTTTTGACGAGACCAAGAACGAGGATACGGCTGCATGAACGAGAACCGCATTCTTGTGGTCGATGATGAACCGCAAATTCAGCGTTTTCTGCATCCCGCACTGACGGCATCCGGTTACGATGTCATCACTGCCACGACAGGTGCAGAGGCAGAGCGCATGATTGCGACAAGCGCGCCCGATCTCGTCATTCTCGATCTTGGTCTTCCTGACAAGGACGGCAAGGAAGTCATCAAAACTGTACGGGCCTTTTCCGAAGTACCGATTATCGTTCTGTCGGCGCGGGACCGCGAAGTGGAAAAGATTGCAGCGCTTGACCTCGGCGCCAATGATTACGTGGAAAAGCCCTTCGGCATTGGTGAATTGCTGGCGCGGGTGCGAACTGCCCTGCGTCAGAAAGTGGCCGGGACCAGCGTTCCCTCGCGCTTTGAGTGGAATGGCCTTGCTGTTGATATGGCGAAGCGGGTGGTCACGCTCAAGGGCGAGGAACTTCATCTGACCCGCAAGGAGTACCAGCTTCTTGTGCATCTTGTCCTGCACCCCGGTCTTGTTGTGACGCATCGCCAGCTTCTGGCGTCCGTGTGGGGCGCTGCCCATGTGGAAGATGTGCACTATCTCAGGGTTTTCGTCGGCCAGCTCAGGGCCAAGATTGAGGAAGATCCGAACCATCCGCAGTTTATCAGGACAGAGGCTGGCGTCGGCTACAGATTCATCGCCGAGTAAGGCGTTTCACTGCTTCTCCAACTTCCTGTCGACAATTGCTGGCAGCTTTGACAAGCTTCCGTCAATCCATCAACAACAGATTCGGGAAACGCCTCCATGACCTCATTCAGCGCGACGGTTCTATGGAGCCGTGCTTCAGATGCCATTTTTACTGACAATAAGTATAGCCGCGCCCATGTCTGGCAATTTGACGGCGGGGCGGAAGTGCCCGCTTCATCATCGCCGCATATTGTGCGCCTGCCCTATTCGGCGGCGGAGAATGTCGATCCTGAAGAAGCCTTTGTTGCCTCCCTCTCCAGTTGCCACATGTTGTTCTTCCTGTCAGGCGCCGCAAAGGGCGGTTTCGTTGTCGATGAATATCGCGACGAAGCATCAGGGGAACTTGGCAAGAATGAAAATGGCAAGCTCTTTGTCAGCAAGGTCGTACTGAAACCACATGTGACCTATGCTGGTTCTGCACCGGATCGAGCCACGGAAGAGCATTTGCATCACGAAGCGCATGAGCAATGCTTTATCGCCAACTCCGTGCGAACCGATATCAGCATCGATCTGGGATAAGGGAAGAAATATTATGTCAGAACTGAAAATCGGTGATGCCGTCAACACGACCTGCCCATGGTCGGGCGATCCCATCAAGGAAGATAGCCTCACCCTCTACAAGGGTGCCGTAGTGGGTTTTTGCAATACCGGCTGCCGCGATAAATTCGAGAAGGCGGTCAACCATTTTGAAGAAGCGCTTGTTCATAACAGGCACGAAAGCATTTAAATCAGCAGGCCCGGCAAATTCCGTTGACAAATTCAGGCGGCAGATATACTTAAGTGTATGCTTAACCAACAGACACCACTTGATCTCATGTTCCAGGCGCTGGCAGACCCATCCCGGCGCTTCATGGTCGAACGGCTGAGCCGTGGCCCGGCCTCCGTCAGCGAGCTGGCCAAACCATTGACCATGTCCCTGCCCGCCGTCGTGCAGCATTTGCAGGTGCTTGAGAACAGTGGCCTGATCCGTACGGAAAAGGTCGGCCGCGTGCGTACCTGCCATATTGAATGGACAGCCATGCGAACGGCAGAACAGTGGATGGACGAGCGGCGCAAATCTTGGGAGCGCCGGCTTGACCGGCTGGGCGATTTTCTCGCCAGCGATGACAATCAATAATCGGGAGCAGAAGTATGACCAACCGATCGGTAAAACACGATACATTTGTTATCGAGCGCAGCTATGCGGCGGCCCCGGCGCGGGTGTTTTTTGCCCTTAGCGATAAGACAGCCAAGAGCAAATGGTTTGCCGGGCCGGATGAGAGTGCCGCGAGATTCGAGATGGATTTTCGGATTGGTGGCCATGAAATCAACCGCGGCGGACCAAAGGGCGGTCCTGTTTATACCTATGATGCGGTCTATCAGGACATCGTGCCCGACCAGCGCATCATCTATACCTACGATATGTATATCGACGACAAGCGCATTTCTGTCTCGGTTGCAACAATGGAACTGAAACCCGAGGGAACCGGCACAAAGCTTGTCCTTACCGAACAGGGTGCCTTTCTTGATGGGCTCGACGAGCCAGATATGCGCAGACGCGGAACGGAAGAGCTGCTCGATGCTCTTGGTGCCTCGCTGAAGGGCGCGCCAGTCAACGCCTGACGGCTGCCCTCAAAGCGGATCACCGGAGCCGGTGACAATTGTCTCCACCGGCTCTTCTTTTATCCGTCCCTGACGCTTCAGCTGCTGTTCGCGGAAGAAGATGAACAGACCCGATGCGACGATGAATCCTGATCCTATCAGCATGGGCAGCCGCGGCACGTCGCCAAAGACCAGCCAGCCGAACACGATGGCCCAGAACAAAAGCGTATATTGCAGCGGCGCAACCGTGGCCGCATCAGCCATCTTGAGCGCGCGATTAACCAGCATATGGGCCAGCATAGCCACAACGCCGAGAATGCCCAACAGAACCAGATCGCGCGAGCTGACCGGTTTCCAGTCGAAATAGAGCGATGCCGCACCAGCAAGGCCGGCGCCGACGATCTGCCAGAATACCAGCGTCGTGTCGGGCGTTCCTCGCAGCGACCGTCCCAGCAACAGCATCAGCGCAAAGGTCATGCTGCCCAAAATCGAGATAATGGCTTGCGGTGTCAGCGCCTGTGAAGAGGGTTCCAGTGCAATGACAACGCCGATAAAGCCAACGACAATCGCGCTCCACCGCCGCCAGCCGACCGGCTCTTTCAGCACAAGGGGTGAAATCGCCGCAACGTAAATCGGAGCCGCCAGCCAATAGGTCATCACATCCGCCAGCGGCAGATAGACCACGGCAAAATAGAACGCAAAAATCTCGGCAGTTGACGCCGCAACCCGCGCAAATTGCAGGAATGGCTTGTCGACCTGCATGATTTTCTTCGGCCCTGAGAACCAGAGGAAGGGCGCAAGAACGATCAATGCCGCAACACTGCGAACAAACACCACCTGCCCGACGGAATAAGTCGATACCAGCCATTTACCCATCACATCGTTCAGGGCAAACATCAGCATGCCGAGCAGCATCAAAAGCACGCCGGTGCGCGCCAGAGATGGTTCGGACGTTGCAGAAAAGGCACCGGAGCGGGCGGACATGGGAGTTTCCTCGATACTGGTCTTTTTCAGACTGCTTTGATCGATTTTATCAAGCTAATCCAGTCGAAAACAGCAATCGCGGCGCAAGGCTGCAAAATAGTTCACCATTATGGCATTCCGGTCGCGCTTTGCCCGAAAGCTGCCCCTCTGGAATAAACCCGGATTCGGGAATATAAATCTGCGAGACTGATATTTTAGCTCAACGAAAGAATACGCTCATGCCCCGGGTTTCGCAGCTGTTCTTCAAGACCGCAACTGTCTTCTTTCTGATCGGTATTCTGCTAGGGCTTCAAATGGGCATATCGGGCGACCATGCGGCGTTCCCTGCTCACGCGCACCTCAACCTGCTTGGCTGGGTCACCAGCGCCATATTCGGCATTTATTACGCGCTCAATCCCGCCAAGGCCCAGGGTCGATTGCCGATGATCCAGTTCGCCGTCTTTACGATAGGCGTCATCATCATGATTCCGGCGCTGTATTTTCTCAATCTTGGCAACACGGCAATGGAGCCGCTTATTGGTATCGGCTCGTTTATCGTTCTTGCCGGTGTCGTGTTGTTCGCAGCCGTGGTTTTTTCCAACAAGGCTTAATCTGCTTCGCATTCTTTTACTGACTAATTCTTGAACCGAAGACATCCCCAATTGTTCGTGCGTAGGGAGCGATGTTTGGGTCTTTCACTGGCACGACCGTTAGAATTTGCAGCCCGTTTGCAATTGCATAACCGATTTCAAGAAGCGCAGCTGACCCTATATACCCATCAATATTGCAAACAGTGAGGAAGGAAGAAATACGAATCTTGGCGAAAATCGAATCTTGAAGAGTTCGCGGGTCATGTATGGGATCGGCATCAAGGAGCACAAACTCTTCGCCAACGTTGATCGCACCCGAGCCCACCGGAGAAAGAACCCTGATTCCAGCGGATTCCAGCCGCTGCTTTAAATCGTATAGCGCGCGAAGATGCTTGCGATATGAGCCGGAAATAACAGTCGTAAGTTCGGAAGACATGACCTTTCCTTCGTCAAATGCATAAGAGGACCACAAGGCCCAGATAAATGGTTAGCGAAAAGGTTTCTAAAAAACCCCTGAATAAAGGGGAATGAGCAATATCTCCGACAATCGGATCAGACCCTTTCGGTGTCAATGCCAGAAAACTAAAATTTAGTACTGAAGGATTTGGTGGAGCCAAGCGGGATCGAACCGCTGACCTCTTGCATGCCATGCAAGCGCTCTCCCAGCTGAGCTATGGCCCCATTCCATTAGCCGGTTTCGGCTAAGCCGGATAAATCCGGCTGGACAGTCGAACGGTCGGGAACCGTTCCGAGGCGGGTACATAAAGCCCGCCGCAGAGAAGATCAAGGTCTATTCGCCGGATATTTCCGTTATTTTCCGGAAGAGCGAAAGACCTTGATGAAAATCAATTTTCGTCGTCTTCGCCGATACCGCCGCCGAGGATGTCGGTAACGTCATCATCTTCATCTTCCTCGTCTTCGGCAAGGAACGTGTCGTCATCATCGGCATCATCGACATCAACGTCGACGTCATCGCCCAGATCCGGCACATCAGCATCGGTATCGCCGTCAGCTTCTTCAAGTGAAACGAATTCCGGCTTTTCCAGAACAACGTCCACTTCTTCGGTCT
Organism: Phyllobacterium sp. TAF24; assembly: GCF_052113785.1. NCBI lineage: Bacteria > Pseudomonadati > Pseudomonadota > Alphaproteobacteria > Hyphomicrobiales > Phyllobacteriaceae > Phyllobacterium > Phyllobacterium sp. TAF24. Next base: position 30,598 of record NZ_JBFRDN010000023.1, read on the forward strand.
CGGCCTCTTCCTCTTCTTCACGAACAGATGGAGCGGTCGAATCAAAATAGCTCAGCGGATAGCTCTTGCCTGTATAGGGCGAGACAATCGGATCGCGGTTCAGATCGTAGAATTTCTGACCCGTTTCAGGGTCAACTCGCTTGGTACCAAGTTTTGCATTTACCACGTTATGCCTCGTCTTCTGGCTGCGCCTGCATTCGGTATGCCATCGTCCAACCGTTTATGCCAGCGCTCATCAAATGGATTTCTGGTCCCATAAACGCAATTCAGCGCATTTGTCAAAGCCAAAAACGATGAGTGATTGCCATTGAGCCAATCAATGCATTTGCGAGATGACCGAACCGGCAAGCTGTGTTACGAACGCCAGCGCCTGTAGGCAACACCTGAAACATCCATTTTCCTTGTGATCGATTCTGCTCATGTCCCATTCCGCATTACCCAAGCCCGCCACAGCCCGCCGCTCCAAAGCCCTTACCGGCGATATCCGGATTCCGGGCGATAAATCGATATCGCATCGTTCCTTCATGTTTGGCGGCCTTGCCTCCGGTGAAACCCGTATCACCGGACTGCTTGAAGGCGAGGATGTGATCAACACTGGCCGCGCCATGCAGGCTATGGGCGCAACGATCGTCAAAGAAGGCGACGTCTGGATCATCAAGGGCACCGGCAATGGCTGCCTCTTGCAACCCGAAGCCCCACTTGATTTCGGCAATGCCGGAACCGGCGCACGTCTCACCATGGGCCTTGTCGGCACCTACGCGATGGAAACCACATTCATCGGTGACGCATCCCTGTCGAAACGGCCGATGGGCCGCGTGCTCAACCCGTTGCGGGAAATGGGCGTTCAGGTGACCGCATCGGAAGGCGACCGTATGCCGCTGACATTGCGCGGTCCGAAAGTTGCCGCTCCCATCACTTACCGCGTTCCCATGGCGTCGGCGCAGGTCAAATCCGCTGTGCTGCTGGCAGGTCTCAACACGCCTGGAATCACAACGGTCATCGAACCTGTGATGACACGCGACCACACGGAAAAGATGCTGCAGGGCTTTGGTGCCAACCTTACCGTCGAAACCGACAGGGACAATGTGCGCCATATCCGCATTGAGGGTCAGGGCAAACTTACAGGTCAGACCATTGATGTGCCCGGCGATCCATCGTCGACAGCGTTCCCGCTCGTGGCAGCATTGCTTGTTCCCGGCTCCGATATCACCATCCGCAATGTGCTGATGAATCCCACCCGCACCGGACTTATCCTGACCTTGCAGGAAATGGGTGCCAGCATTGAAATCCTCAATGCACGCCTTGCTGGCGGCGAGGATGTGGCCAACTTGCGGGTGCGTGCTTCCGAACTCAAGGGTATTGCCGTGCCTGCTGATCGCGCGCCCTCGATGATCGATGAATATCCCGTGCTCGCCGTGGCTGCGTCTTTCGCCACGGGAGAGACTGTGATGAACGGGCTCGAGGAATTGCGGGTCAAGGAATCGGACCGCCTGTCAGCGGTTGCCAACGGCCTCAAGGTCAACGGCGTCGATTGCACGGAAGGGCCTGAAACCCTGAGCGTTCGCGGGCGCCCTGACGGTAAGGGCATCGGCGGCGGTACGGTTGAAACGCATCTTGATCATCGCATTGCCATGAGCTTCCTTGTCATGGGCCTCGTCGCGGAAAAGCCCGTCACCGTCGATGATTCAACCATGATTGCCACCAGCTTTCCGGAATTCATGGGTATGATGACCGGCATGGGTGCCGAGATTTCAGAGCAGGGAACGCCAGCCTGATACGCATATGAGCGCATTTTTTTCCGCATTGACGGTATACTTTCTCTATTTGATGTCGAGCGTACCGTTCATCGTCTGGGCGGGGCGAAGCGCCTATGCGGGCACAATTTCCAGTGGATCATCGCGGCCATGGCCCGGCATTTTGAGCACGATCATGCGGGTCGTTCTTCCTTTGCTGCTGATCTTCCTCTATGCGTGGAACGTCTCCGACGGTTCACGGTCAGGCTTGCCCGAGGTCGAAACTGCAGGAACAAGCGATTGGACGCCATATCAGTTTTTGCTTCTGCCGCCCGCGTTCGGTTCAATCGCCGGTTATGGTATAGGCTTCCTCATGGGCGCAAAGGCCGGAAAAAGAGTGTTATGATCGAACCTGCTGTCCATATGCAGAGTGTATCGAAAACGGTCTTGCCGCAGGCAGGGGGCGTCTGATGTATTTTATCCTAACGTCTCTGGTCATTGTCGGTGTTTCCTACGCTATTGAGCGATTTGCGCTGAAAGTCCGCTTCGGACTGTTCGCTCTCCTGTTCTGGCTGTTCATTTTCCAGTTTGCGTTGATCTTCGCCATTGATGCATTGCTGCAGAATTTATCGGCCTATCTGCCGGACTGGCTTTCCTCGATGGTGACAACGGTGGGTGGCTTTGCCTTTGTGTCAATCGGCATTACGCCCCTGATAACGCTGGTCCTTGCTGCTGCCTATTCGCTATTTGCTCTCGGCAATTGGCTGTTTGACCGCGATGAAAAAGATGATGTCGATGTACCATCCCGGTTCACCATTGCCATTGATGGTCCGGCTGCATCTGGCAAGGGAACACTGGCGCGACGGATCGCCGACTATTACGGCTATCACCATCTCGACACGGGTCTGACCTACCGGGCTGTTGCCAAGGCATTGCTCGACCAGAACATGGCGCTTGATGACGAATTCCTCGCCGAAAAGGCAGCGCGCACGGTTGACCTGTCCAAACTTGACCGGACGGCGCTATCGACACACGACGTCGGTGAAGCCGCATCGAAGGTCGCAGTCATGCCCGCTGTACGCCGGGCACTTGTCGCGTCACAACAGGCTTTTGCCCAGCGCTCACCCGGCACTGTGCTTGACGGGCGCGATATCGGCACCGTTGTTTGCCCGGATGCGCCGGTCAAACTCTATATTACCGCCTCACCGGAAGCACGGGCCAAGCGCCGCTTTGAAGAGATCAGATCAACCGGCGGGGGTGCCGAGTATGAGGAGATTCTGGCCGATCTCACCCGCCGTGATGCGCGCGATATGGGCCGCACGGACTCGCCGCTCAAGCCCGCTTCCGACGCGCACTTGCTTGATACGACAGAAATGGATATAGAGACCGCGTTTCTTGCTGCCAAAAAGCTGATTGATCAGGCTTTGGTGGGAAACAAGCATTAAACAAGCATTTGCTACCGATCCACGCACCGGATTGCCCCTGTAAGGGCGGGTTGGCATGCAAATGAACCGTAACACGAACCACCGGTGCTGTGTCCGATGACTATTTCCGGACATATCAGGAGTATTTATGTCTCAAGCCAATCCAACGCGCGAAGATTTCGAAGCTCTTCTCGCCGAGTCCTTTGCCACCAATGACCTTGCTGAAGGTTATGTCGTCAAGGGCCGCATCGTCGCCATCGAAAAAGACATGGCGATCATTGACGCCGGCCTCAAGGTTGAAGGCCGCGTACCGCTCAAGGAATTCGGCGCGAAAGCCAAAGACGGCTCGCTGAAGCCGGGCGATATCGTTGAAGTTTACGTCGAGCGTATCGAAAACGCCCTCGGCGAAGCCGTTCTGTCGCGTGAAAAAGCACGCCGCGAAGAGAGCTGGGTCCGTCTTGAAGAGAAGTTCAACCGCGGCGAACGCGTCGATGGTGTTATCTTCAATCAGGTCAAGGGTGGTTTCACCGTCGATCTCGACGGCGCCGTAGCCTTCCTGCCGCGCTCGCAGGTCGACATCCGTCCGATCCGCGACGTTACTCCGCTGATGCACAACCCGCAGCCCTTCGAAATCCTCAAGATGGACAAGCGCCGTGGCAACATCGTTGTTTCGCGTCGTACCGTTCTTGAAGAGAGCCGTGCTGAACAGCGCTCTGAAATCGTCCAGAACCTTGAAGAAGGTCAGGTCGTTGAAGGCGTCGTCAAGAACATCACCGATTACGGTGCGTTCGTTGATCTGGGCGGCATCGATGGTCTGCTGCACGTCACTGACATGGCATGGCGCCGCGTCAACCATCCTTCGGAAATCCTGAACATCGGCCAGACGGTCAAGGTTCAGATCATCCGTATCAACCAGGAAACACATCGTATTTCGCTCGGCATGAAGCAGCTCGAAAGCGATCCTTGGGATGGTATCGGTGCAAAATACCCGATCGGCAAAAAGATCACCGGTACGGTTACGAACATCACCGACTACGGTGCATTCGTCGAAATCGAGCCAGGCATCGAAGGCCTTATCCACGTTTCCGAAATGTCCTGGACAAAGAAGAACGTGCATCCGGGCAAGCTGCTCTCGACCACTCAGGAAGTCGAAGTCGTTGTTCTCGAAGTGGATCCGGTCAAGCGCCGCATCTCCCTCGGTCTCAAGCAGACACTCGACAATCCATGGACAACCTTCGCAGACAAGTTCCCTGTCGGCACGATCGTCGAAGGCGAAGTCAAGAACAAGACCGAATTCGGCCTGTTCATTGGCCTCGACGGCGATGTGGACGGCATGGTTCACCTCTCCGACCTCGACTGGAACCGTCCAGGCGAACAGGTCATCGAAGAGTACAACAAGGGTGACGTGGTCAAGGCGCAGGTTCTTGATGTTGACGTCGAGAAGGAACGCATCTCGCTCGGCATCAAGCAGCTCACAGGCGACAAGGTCGGTGAAGCAGCAACGTCAGGTGAACTGCGCAAGAACGCTGTTGTAACTGTCGAAGTGACCGGCATTACCGATGGCGGCCTCGAAGTTCGTCTGGTTGACCATGATCTCGACTCGTTCATCCGTCGTGCGGATCTTTCCCGCGATCGTGACGAACAGCGTCCAGAGCGTTTCACGGTTGGCCAGAAGGTTGACGCCCGCGTTATCGCCTTCGACAAGAAGACCCGCAAGCTGCAGGTCTCCATCAAGGCGCTTGAAATCGCTGAAGAGAAGGAAGCAGTCGCACAGTACGGCTCGTCCGACTCCGGCGCTTCGCTCGGCGACATCCTCGGTGCCGCTCTGAAGAAGCAGGAAAAGAACTAAGCTTTTCCCAGCGTTTCAGACTGAAACAGAAACCCGCCGGTCTCGCGACCGGCGGGTTTTTCTTTGTGCGTTGTTAAATCGTATCGAACTGGATGAGGATGAATACGATCTGGCAGATGAGCGCGAGACCAAGAAGTATCAGCTGCGTTCTCTGCTCGCGCACAAAAATGGCAGCTCCACAGACAATGATGAGAAACAGATTGCGGAATGGATACTCCGGTCCGAGTGAATGAAAATGCTCCCGCCCTTTCATGGCTGTGTCGGCAAAATCAACCACAAAAATCGCCATCAATATGCCGAAGAACCACGCACGCCGTGACATGAAGTAGTTCTCATAACCGGAATAGCCTTCCATGCTATCGGGGAACAGCAAGCCGCAGGCCAGAAAGTGCAGGCTGGCGTAGAAAATAACAAAAAGATAAGCCTCAAATTTCCACACTAATGTCTGGTGCAGATAAAATTCAAACCACCAGAAATGCACAACCGTCAAAAATGCGAAGAATACCCAGCCAAGATGAACCGCGTAGATATTTTTGCGCAGGGGATGCTGGATGATACGGGCGACACCGGTCAACAGACGCGAGATACTCAGCCCCAGAATAATTCCTATGATCACGCGTACATGGGTAAATACTTCCGGGCTCGGTATATTGCTATCCATTACATATTCCTCATCCTGATCCAATCAAATTGGCATGAGGTTTATGCTAGCCAAGTCTTATACCGATGCAAATCTTCATCTGTTTTATTCAGTTGAAAATTGTACTTTCATGGTCTGTGGGGTTGCTGTCCCTTTCGAGAGGTAGGGAAGGACGTCCGCAAGCGGCAAGCGATGGGACACCAGCTTTGCCATCATTCCATCGTCGCGTTGCAGGATAGCCAGTGCTTCGGGAATATTGCGGTTCAGCGAATGGGAGCCAACCAGACTGATCTGGCGGCGGAAAATCTCGAATGGTGCAATTTGAATGCGCGCATCCGGGGCGCTGACTCCGAAGACCAATGCAGTCCCGCCATCAGCGGTATAGGCGATCATATCCTCCACCACCCGCGCGATACCCGTAGCGTCAGCAACAAAATCGAACGCCTTTGCTCGGCTTTGAAGATCGGATGAGCCAGAGCGCAGAGGCGTCAGGCCAAGGGACTGGGCGAATGTCAGGCGGCTTTCGTTGATATCCGCAACGCTGACATCTTCAACGCCCTGCGCCTTCAATGATAGGGCCATGAGAAGGCCGATCGGTCCGGCACCAAACACAAGGGCATTTTCGGCATTTGAAGCCCGTGCATTGCCAAGACCGTTGAGAACACAGGCCAGAGGCTCCGCCAGTGCAGCAATATGGAAAGGCAAATTACCCGTGGCATGGAGATGACCGGTTTTAACGGTGCTATATTCAGCAAACCCACCATTGCGTGATACGCCATAGGCTTCCAGTGTCTCGCATAGATTGGTCAGCCCCTTGCGGCAGGAACGGCATTTACCACAGGGTATGTTCGGGTCGACGGCAACCCGGTCGCCGGGTCGCCAGTCTGTGACGTCCTCGGCAACCGCTTCCACGATACCAGCATATTCATGCCCCGGCACCAGCGGAAAGGCACCATTGCCATAACGTCCATAAAGAACATCGATATCGGTATGGCAGAGACCGGATGCCATGACACGCACAAGGGCGTGTCCCGGCTCAAGCTCCGGTTCCCTGAGATCGGCCAATCCGGCGGCGCCCAAGCCCGTGAAATGAATGGCTTTCATGGCAAATCCACTCTGTCCTGTTGAAATTTCAGATGCTGGCGAATGGTCCGCGCATTTACTGCGCGGACCTTCATTATGGGGCTATTTGATATAACCAGCGCGGGTCATGATCTGTTCGACCTGCCGCTGCCCCGCATCCAGCGCCTGATCGACGGTCTGCGTTCCGGCAAGCGCCGACGATATGAGCTGCCCGATCGTTGTCCCGAAAGCCTGAAACTCGGGGATGGCAACAAACTGCACACCCGTATAAGGCACGGGATCCTTTGTCGGCTTTGTTGGGTCGGCGGCCATGATGGACTTCAGAACGGTAACTGCAAAAGGCGCCGCCTTCTGATACTCCGGATTGTCGTAGGTGGATTTGCGCGTTCCTGGCGGAACGGCAACCCAGCCTTCACTGGCGGCAACCCGTTTGACATATTCTTTCGATGTCGCCCATTTGACGAAGGACTTTGCCGCATCCACCTTTTTGGAGGTGGCAGGAATGGCAAGGGTCCATGCCCATGACCAGCCCGCACCATTGGGGGTGACCTGAACCGGCGCACGCGTGAACGCTACCTTATCGGCTACCTTGCTTTGCTTGGGATCATAAATGCGGCCCGCAGCGGAGGTCGCATCAATCCACATGGCGCAATGGCCGGTGGCAAAGAGCGCCTGATTTTCATTAAAGCCATTGGATGTGGCACCGGGCGGGCCATAATGCTGCATCAGATCGACATAGGTCGCCACCGCCTGTTTCCAAGGTGCCGAATTGATCTGGGGCTTCCAGTCCATATCGAACCAGCGACCGCCATAGGTGTTGATCATGGTTCCAAGGAACGCCATGTTCTCACCCCAACCAGCCTTGCCGCGCAGACAGATGCCATATTGTTCTTTCGATTTGTCGGTCAGTTTGGCCGCAAATTCCTTGATCTGATCATAGGTGGGCTGATCCGGCATGGTCAGGCCTGCCGCATCGAAAAGATCCTTGCGATAAAGGGTAAAGGAACTCTCGGTGTAGAACGGAACCGCATAGAGCTTGCCGTCTACGGTCAGGCCTTTTTTGATCGGATCGAGCAGATCGGCGTAATCATAATCATCGCCAAGATCATCCATCGCCGTGAGCCAACCCGATTTGCCCCAGATTGGCTCTTCATATCCGCCAATGGTCAGGATATCGAACTGGCCGCTCTTGGTGGCGATATCTGTGGTGACGCGCTGACGCAGCACGTTTTCTTCCAGAACCACCCAGTTAAGCTTGTTGCCGGTCGCTTTCTCCCATTCGGGCGACAGTTTCTGCATCACGATCATATCGGCATTGTTGACAGTCGCGATGGTCAATTCTTCTGCAAACGCAGTGCTGGCAAGAACGCCTGTTACGGCGGTCATGAGCAGCAGATGCGCTGGCCTCCTCAAGGTAACGCTCATTCTTTTCCTCCTCCAAGGTTAAGCCTACGAACTTTACGCACGTAAACTTAAAATAAGTCATACAAAAATATTTACGGACATGTATACAAAAATCTGATGGAATAATTCCGAAGCTCCGTATGGGATCAATCTACAGCGCTTCAGTGACTAGGAACATCCCACATCACCATGCGTTATAAATGCGAAGTTTGACATGATCCAGAGTTGGTACGGTTTAATTGAAAACTTGACGCATGTGATTAGCCTTGTAAATTTTTGATTGGCATGATTTGCAGCCGATGGCACGAATACAATCGAAAGACCGATGAGATTGTCTCAGGACATTTTCTTCACAAGCACGACGATGTCTCCTAGAACAAGCGAAACGGTCGTGAAAAGGGAATGCGCGGTGAAAAAGACGATCAAGACCATGGAAGACTTTTCCGCGTTTGTGGGCCTGTCCCGTCCGACCGTGTCGAAATATTTCAACGACCCCAACTCCGTGCGCAAGAAAACCCGCGAAATCATTGAGGCTGCCGTCAAGCAATCTGGCTTCCGGCCGAACATTTTTGCGGTCAACCTCAATCGCCGCCGCACCAATATTCTCGGCATCATTATTCCCAATTCCACTGATCCGTTCTATACGGCCCTCACCCGGCGCATTGAGGGAATTGCCGAACAGGCGGGTTACCTCGCCTTTGTGCTCAGCTCCGATGGCAAGCCGGAACTTGAAGAGCGCGCCATCGAAACATTCAAATCGATGAACGTCGCCGGGTCCATCATCGCGCCCCTCGGCGTGCAGTCCCATCAGGAGAAATTGCTGAAGCTCGGCGAGTCCATCCCCATGATCTATGTGGACTCCCCGCTCGACACAGTTTCGCCCTTTGTCGGCACGAATAACCGGCAAAGTTTTCAACTCATCGTCGACTATCTGACGCGATCCGGCGATGCGCCGTGCTATTTCGGTATGCCGCCCGTCAACAGCAACGCTTTTGAGCGCCGCGAAGCCTATAGTGAAGCCATGGAGCGCCTCAAGCTTGAGCCTCGGATCATCGAAGTGGAGCAGACAGCCAATTGGGATTTTGAAAAGTCCGCCTTCGACGCAACGATCCAGATCTTGCGCAATGGCGGTTTTCCAACAAAGACCGTTCTTTGCGCCAATGACCGTGTTGCATTCGGCGTAATTGCTGCGGCTTTCCAGATCGGCGTCAAGGTTGGGCGTGGCGATGATTGCGACCTGCGGGTTGCAGGTCACGATGATCAGCCATTATCGCGCTATATGTGCCCGCCACTGACAACTGTGGCGCAGAACTACAACGAGATCGGCAGGCTAGCGGCGGCGCTGCTGTTTCACAAACTCGGCGAGCATCAGGATGCGAAGTTCGAACTGCCCGCCAATGAGCGGATATTGCTGAACGCCGAGATCATGCTGCGCATGTCCGCCTGATCCAAAACTTGTCGCGCGTAAAGATTTATTTGTTGACATGGAAATAATACGGCTTATCTGTCTTTGTCGAGCGTATTGACGATTCATGCGCGAGACAACAGGCAGATACCGATATGACGCTTGACATGCCCCTTTCTTCCCTGGCCCCGGAAAGCCTTGGCCTGACCATCACCATTGGCGAAATTCTCGTCGAGATCATGGCCACCACAATAGGCAATGGCTTTCTCGAGGCACAGCCGCTGATCGGGCCTTTTCCCAGTGGTGCGCCGGCTATCTTTATCGATCAGGTGGCCAAATTGGGGGCTCAGGCAGGTATCATTGCGACCGTTGGCAAGGATGATTTCGGCCGGTTGAATATTGAACGTTTGCGCAAGGATGGTGCCGACGTCTCGGCCATTACCATCAGCCCCGATTATCCGACGGGGAGCGCTTTTGTGCGCTATGCAAACGATGGAACACGGGATTTTGTTTATAATATCGCCCGCAGTGCTGCCGGTGAAATCAAGCTAACGGACGCCGCCAAAGCTCTGATTGCGCGCGCCGGTCATCTGCATGTCATGGGCTCGGCCCTGTCGATCCCGGCCGTATGGCCCATCGTCGAATACGCCCTGCACGACATCAAGCAGCGTGGCGGAACGCTCTCGCTTGATCCCAATATGCGCAAGGAACTGGCCGCGGGCAAAGAAACGGGCAGTCAGTTCACCGCTCTTCTACAGGCAACAGACCTGCTTCTGCCATCAGGAGATGAACTCTTCGTTGCCTGCCCAGCCGCCTCCGAAAACGAAGCTATCGAAGCGCTTCTTTCGTCAGGTATTTCCGAGATTGTCCTGAAGCGGGGACAGGACGGTTCCACGCTCTATACAAAGGCTGGTCCTGTTCATCGTCCGGCTTTCATTGTCGATGAAATCGATCCGACCGGCGCTGGCGATTGCTTTGGCGCCACCTACCTTACATGCCGTCGTCTTGGCCACTCAGCCGAACACGCGCTCGACTATGCCAATGCGGCCGGAGCCCGCAATGTTACCCATCGCGGTCCCATGGAAGGCACATCGACTTTCCATGAACTTGACCAGTTCATGGCCTCGACACCAAGGAAATAAGCATGTTCAAGTCCCTCTCACAATTGGCCAGCGCAAACAGGAACGGCGAGAATGCGGGAATCACATCCGTCTGCTCCGCTCATCCACTTGTCATCAGGGCTGCCCTGCGACGAGGCAAGCAGCATGGGCAGATCGTGCTCATCGAGGCGACGTGCAATCAGGTCAACCAGTTTGGTGGCTATACCGGGATGACACCCGTGGATTTTGTCGTCTTCGTCGAAGCGATTGCGCGGGAAGAAGGCGTTGACCGGAACAGCCTCATTTTTGGCGGCGACCATCTTGGACCCAATCCATGGCGCAAGCTCCCAGCCGAAGAGGCAATGGCGAAAGCCGTGACGATGGTCATCGACTATGTGCAGGCTGGCTTCACCAAAATTCATCTGGATGCCAGCATGGGTTGCGCGGGAGAGCCTGCAGCGCTTGATGATGAAATAACCGCCCAGCGCGCGGCGCGGCTTGCCAAAGCAGCTGAACAGGCGGCCCAGAACAGTGGCTTTGCCCTGCCGAATTATATTATCGGCACGGAAGTGCCTGTTCCCGGCGGCGCGGATCATGAATTGACTGAAGTCACGCCGACCAGCCCGGAGGCAGCGCGGCACACAATTGCCGTCCACCGGGCGCGGTTTGCCAGCGAAGGGCTGCAGGATGCCTTTGACCGCGTTATCGGAATTGTCGTTCAGCCCGGCGTCGAATTCGGCAATGAGAATGTTGTCGAGTACAGGCCGGATCGGGCGATAATGTTGACGAGGCTGCTGGATAGCGAGCCGCAATTCATCTTCGAAGCCCATTCCACTGACTATCAGACAGTACAATCACTTTCGGCGCTTGTGCGCGACGGATTTCCGATCCTCAAAGTCGGCCCCGGCCTGACCTTCGCATTGCGCGAAGCGCTGTACGGGCTTGATCTCATCGCGTCGGAGCTCGATCCATCCTATGGCGAACGCCCGCTCGCTCGCGCCATGGAACGCTTGATGCTCCAAARGCCTGACCATTGGGCATCGCACTATCATGGAGCGGCAGCTGCTCTTCATGTCCAGCGCCACTACAGCTATAGCGACCGTATTCGCTATTACTGGACGGAACCCGAGGCGGTAGCAGCGGTTAACACCTTGATGGCTGCTCTAAGTGACCGAGACATCCCGGAAACACTGCTGCGGCAATTCCTGCCTGCTCTCACTGTAAAACCGGCAGACCGCAACAATCCTGAGGCGATCCTCATTACCGCTATTGACCGCGTTCTTGCGGATTATTCCGCCGCCTGCGGCTGGTAATCAGCCACAATTGATCCATAACGCTTCGGGCCATTATTCTTTCCTGCCGTGCCCGGAGCCATCCATGAAGAATTGCCTGATCCGCTGGGTTGCCAGTTTTTTGATTTTCAGTCTGGCGATGATATCCCAGTCACAAGCCCAGGCCGCATCAAATTACATCGCTGGATCGATCAAACCCAATCATGTGGAGCAATCTGATCTCGACCGGCAACTCCTAGTCTTCTACCAACAATGGAAGAAGCTGTATGTTGTGCAGGCATGCGGCGACGGGCGCTTCTTCATCAAGGTTAATGCGGATGGAAAACGCGTTGGCGGCGATACGGCTCCCGGCACCATCACGGTATCGGAAGCCCATGGTTACGGCATGATGCTGATGGTGTTGATGGCAGAGCGTGATCCACAGGCCCATGCAATCTTTGATGGCATGGTGCGCTACTTCAAGGATTTTCCGGCAACATCCAATCCCGGCCTCATGGCTTGGAATCAGGTCACAGGCTGCAAGAATGCTGGCGGCCGGTTTCGCGGCCAGATTAGCGCAACCGATGGTGATCTTGATATCGCCTATGCGCTTCTGCTCGCCGATTCCGTTTGGGGAAGCAAGGGAAGCTTCAACTACCGGAAGGAAGCGGACCGCACGCTCAATGCTATCTTGAGCCATGACGTTCACGGACAGAGCGGTCATCTGATGATCGGCGACTGGCCAATTGCCGATGGCGAGCCAGAGATCGCAATGACCACGCGCTCTTCCGATTTCATGCAGTCGCATCTAAAAGCCTTTGCTGACGCGACGGGCGACAAACGATGGCTGGAGGTAAGGGATCGCACCTATGATAACATTGACGATATCCGCAAACGCTATGCTTCCAAAACTGGCCTGATGCCCGATTTCATCTTTCATCTTGATACAAAGCCAACACCTGCCACTGCCGGTTTTCTGGGTGACGAGCGGGACGGTCTCTACTCCTGGAACGCCGCGCGCTATCCCTGGCGCGTGGCGATGGATTACCTGTTGTACGCGGAGCCCCGCGCGCGCACGGCCCTGCAACCGCTCAATCAATGGGCCCGCATGGCGACAAAAGATAACCCCCGACATCTTGCTGACAGCTATCGACTCGATGGTCGAACGTTGGCGGATCACGACAAGAATTCCATGGCCTTCGTTTCTGCATTCGGTGTTTCAGCGATGATCGACGCCGGTAATCAAACGTGGCTGAATGCAATTTGGGATGACATGGTGGAACGGAAGATTTCCGATGAAGATTATTATGGCAATACGCTGAAGCTTCTTTCCATGGTCGTCCTGTCGGGCAACTGGAAAAAGCCGTGAGACGAAGCGCGGCAACGCGCCGCGAGAGTTGATATCGATCAACTCTTTGCCTTCGGAGCAAAAGGCTTTAAACAGCAGGGGAATATAGGACGATTTCCATAGGAGAGCCTGATGACAATCACGAAGCCAAAACTTGTCACGATTTTCGGAGGCTCGGGTTTTGTCGGTCGTCACATCGTGCGGGCGCTGACCAAGCGCGGTTATCGCGTTCGTGTCGCCGTTCGCCGTCCTGACCTTGCCTTCCACCTCCAGCCTCTGGGCGGCGTCGGCCAGATACAGGCGGTTCAGGCCAATCTGCGTTATCGTTGGTCCATCGACCGCGCCGTTGCAGGTTCCGACCACGTCATCAATCTTGTCGGCATTGCCTATGAGAGCGGTGCCCAGCGCTTTAGCACTGTGCATGAGTTCGGCTCCCGTGCCGTGGCAGAAGCTGCGCGTGCCGCGGGCGTTCCGCTGACACATATGTCAGCCCTCGGCGCTGATGCGCACTCCTCTTCGCTTTATGCCAGCACAAAGGGTCGTGCAGAGGCTGCCGTCCATGAAACATTGCCCGATGCGGTGATCATCCGCCCGTCCGTCGTGTTCGGTCCGGAAGATGATTTCTTCAACCGGTTTGCCGCCATGGCGCGTATCTCGCCATTCCTGCCGCTGATTGGTGGTGGCAAGACCAAGTTCCAGCCTGTCTATGTCGGTGATCTGGCGGAGGTCTTCGCCCGCTCGGTCGATGGCTCGCTGAAATCAGGACAGATCTATGAGCTTGGCGGTGCGGAAGTGCTGACATTCCGCCAGTGTCTTGAAGAGACCCTGCGCGTCATCGGCCGCAAGCGTATCTTTATTCCAATCCCATGGTGGGTCGCCAAAATTCAGGGCACCGTGCTGGGCATGTTGCCAAAGCCGCTTCTGACAAAGGATCAGGTGGTGCTGCTGCAGAAAGACTCCATCGTCTCCGAAGCGGCAAAAACCGAGAACCGCACACTTGAAGGGCTCGGCATCCAGCCGCAGACAATTGAGACGATCCTGCCGTCCTATCTCTGGCGCTTCCGTGTGCAGGGCCAGTATTCGAGCCAGAAACCCGCCTGATTTCAGTATCTGTTCTCTGAAATGAAAACCCCGGCACTGCCGGGGTTTTTTATTGTTACTTCATCAGGATGAGAGCGATGAGACCAATCGTACCAACAATCACCCGCCAATAGGCAAACAGTGCAAAGCCATGGCGCGAGACGTAATCGAGAAGATAACGCACAACGAATACGCCCGAGATAAAGGCGGCAATGAAGCCGATAGCGATGAGAGACGCGTCATTGAACGTCAGCACATCGCGATTTTTGTAAAGATCATAGGCAAAGGCGCCCGCCATGGTCGGCATGGCCAGGAAGAATGAAAATTCGGCGGCCGAGCGCTTGTCCGTGCCAAGCAGCAACGCGCCAACAATGGTGGAGCCGGAACGGGATGTTCCGGGGATCATGGCCAGGCACTGGATAAAACCGATCTTCAGGCACAGGGACAGCGGATAATCCATCACATTGGTGTAACGGGGTTTCAGATCCAACCGGTCGACCCACAGCAGGATAATACCGCCGATGATCAGCATGACGCAGATCAGCATGGGCGATTCAAACAGCACTGTTTTGATGAAGCCATGCGCAAAGATACCGATCACGACAGCGGGCAGAAATGCGAGCAGTATACCGGCAACGAAGCGCCGCGTGCGTGCGTCACTGGGGAAATCCTTGGCAATTTTCAGAAGACGGCCGAAATAGACGGTGAGGATGGCAAGGATCGCTCCAAGCTGGATAAGGACCTCAAAAGTCTTGCCGTTGGACTCAAAGCCGAGGAAGTGACCGGCGAGCAGCAGATGGCCCGTGGAGGAAACAGGTATAAACTCTGTTAACCCTTCCAGCAATCCGAGAAAAAGGGCTTCGACAATTGTCTGTGATTCCATGATTATAACTTTCCATGGTGATCCCGGTCCGGATGATCACGCGCTGTTTGCTTGTCTCGTGCCGCGGTTACGCCTATAGGTTTGGCATAGACTCAAGGCAGACGAGCAATACGCTGCCCATTGTTAAAATGCCAGTTCGAAAGATTTATGAAACACCTGCCATGTTGACGCTTTTTCATCATCCGATGTCCACCGGTTCGCGCTATGCCCGGCTTATCCTCAACGAATATGATATTGAAGTTGAGCTGATCGAGGAAAACAGCTGGTCGAGGCGCAAGGAATTTCTGGCGCTCAACCCTGCTGGAACGCTGCCTGTTCTTCTGGCGGAAGGCGACGTTCCCGTTGCCGGCGCAACCGTGATTTCAGAATATATTGACGAAACGCGCGGCGCGTTGAAACGCAGCCGCCGCCTGTTTCCAGAAGATTCGCTGAACCGCGCGGAAGTACGCCGTCTGGTGGACTGGTTTCTGATCAAGTTTGAGAATGAAGTCACCCGCCACATGGCGCGTGAGCGCATTTTCAAGCTGCATATGACAGCCGAACAGGGTGGCGGTGCACCTGATTCCACCGCCATTCGTGCCGCACGGGCAAACATTACCCAGCATATGAAATATATCGACTGGCTGACCGCCACGCGGAACTGGCTGGCGGGTCCGATGCCAAGCTACGCTGATATGGCCGCAGCCGCTTCAATCTCCATCCTCGATTATCTCGGCGAGATAAAGTGGGCTGAATACAAGGCCGCGCGGGATTGGTACACGCGGATGAAATCGCGCCCCTCATTCCGGCCATTGCTGACTGACCGCGTACGCGGCCTGCCGCCATCATCGCATTATGGCGATCTGGATTTCTGATGCTGCCCGCGGATGCAAAAGCCGCGACACGTTCAGGGCCAAAAGCGCAGCCACAGGGGCTGAAACAATTCATACTAGAAGAGGCCCGCGCTGCGGGCTTCGATCTTGTCGCCATTACGCGCCCCGATGCCATTCCATTGGCCGAGGAACGGCTACGCCACTATCTGGAAAAAGGCCGCCACGCCTCCATGGCGTGGATGGCGGAAACGGCGGAACGCCGCGCCAGCCCCGAAAATCTGTGGCCGGATGTGCGCTCGGTCATTGTTCTGGCGATGAATTACGGTCCGGATGGCAACCCGCTTGAAATCCTCAGCAAGAAAGACAAGGCCGCGATCTCAGTCTATGCGCAGAACCGCGATTACCACGATATTATCAAGGGCAAGCTGAAAGGCGTCGCCAGCCGCCTCGCATCCCGTATGGCGGGCGAGAGTGTCAAAGTGTTTGTCGATACAGCGCCCGTGATGGAAAAGCCGCTTGCGGAAGCTGCGGGCTTGGGCTGGCAGGGCAAGCACACCAATCTCGTCAGCCGCACTCACGGTTCATGGCTGTTTCTTGGCACGATTTTTACCACAGCCGAACTCGAAGCTGACACGCGAGAGGCCGATCATTGCGGCTCCTGCCGGGCGTGTCTGGATGCCTGCCCGACGAATGCCTTCCCGGCACCCTATCAGCTTGATGCGCGGCGTTGCATTTCGTACCTGACCATCGAACACAAGGAGCCAATCGCCCTGGAATTCCGCAAGGCCATGGGCAACCGCATCTATGGATGCGATGACTGCCTTGCGGTCTGTCCATGGAACAAATTTGCCGAGACTGCGCGGGAAGCAAAACTGCAGGCACGGGATGATCTGAAGGCGCCTGACCTAGCCACATTTCTGACGCTTGATGATAGTGCCTTTCGCGCCCTCTTCTCCGGTTCGCCAATCAAGCGCATCGGCAGAGACCGCTTTATGCGCAACGTGCTGATCGCCTGTGGCAATTCGGGACAAGCGGATTTGAGCGCGCTCGTCGAACGGCACCTCGACGATCCTGCACCGGTGGTGCGCGGCGCCGCCATCTGGGCGTTGGGGGAGCTTGTCGATGCTCAGCATTTTGCTACTCTGCAAATACGCTATGCTGCACAGGAAACTGATGCTGATGTACTGACTGAATGGCGCAATGCAGGAAAGAAACAATGATGCGGATTTTTCTCTTCGGGGCCGGTTATTCAGCCCGCGCTTTTGCCCGGATGATGGCCGATAAAGCAGACTTCATTGGCGGAACCACGCGTGACAGCGACAAATTTGCGGCGCTCAAACGGGAAGGTATTACACCGTTCCTGTTTCAGGGCACCCATGCATCGCAGGAGATCGTCAGTGCGCTTGAGGACGTGACCCACATCGTCATCTCGACCTCGCCCGGACAGACTGGTGATCCCGTTTACGCACAGTTCGGCGACACAATCCGCTCCGCCATGCCGAAACTGAAATGGATCGGTTATCTTTCCACCGTCGGCGTTTATGGTGATTATGGTGGCGCTTGGGTTGATGAAACCACGCCATGCCATCCCGTTTCTGCGCGTTCGGTCGAGCGGGTCGATGCCGAGCAGGACTGGCAGAAACTGGCCGATGCACACAAGGTGCCACTGGCAGTCCTCAGGCTCGGTGGCATTTATGGGCCGGGCCGCAATGCATTCGTCAATCTTGCCAATGGCACTGCACGCCGCCTGAACAAGGCGGGGCAGGTATTCAACCGCATTCATGTCGACGATATTGCCGGAGCCCTGCGCTTTCTGGCAGAGCGCAACGAAGCCGGTGTATTCAATGTGACCGACGATGAGCCGGCACCCCCGCAGGACGTCGTTGCCTATGCGGCGGAGTTGATGGGTGTTGAAGCGCCGGCTGAGTCCCAATTTGAAACGGCAGAACTTACGCCCATGGCGCGGTCGTTCTATGGTGAGAACAAGCGCGTTTCCAATGCACGCCTCAAGAAACTTGGCTTTGCCTTTCGCTATCCCGATTACGGAACAGCTTTTTCCATGATGTGGCGCGACGGAAGCTGGCGCTAGAAGCTTGTAACGACGCTAATGCCGGTACCCTCGAACCGGTCCATGCCCATCAACGCCGCAGGTGCTTCATCAAGGGCAATGCGTTTGCCGATAAGCTTTTGCGGGGCGAGCTTGCCATGCTCAAGCATGTCCATCAGCGCCTTGTAACGAAAAGCCTGCATGCCATGGCTGCCGAGAATTTCCAGCTCGTAGGCAATAACTTTGTCCATCGGAATGGGCGCGCGCGCATGATCACCCAGCATCAACCCGACCTGCACATGACGGCCGCGGCGACGCAGATTGGCGATGGAATTGAAGCACGTTGAGGGATGCCCCAGTGCATCAATTGACACATGGGCCCCACCTTTGGTGATCTCCTTGACGGCACCGACGATATCTTTCTGTTCCGAGCCATTGACCGTTGCTACGGCACCTAACTCCCGTGCAAAAGCGAGTTTTTCTTCGGTCAAATCCACCGCGATGACGTTCGCACCCATGGCGGTCGCGATCATGATCGCTGATAGACCGACACCGCCGCAACCATGCACCGCAACCCATTCGCCGGGTTTGACCTTAGCCTGATCGACGACAGCCCGGAATGACGTGACGAACCGACAGCCAAGGCTGGCGGCTGTGGCAAAATCCAGTGTTTCGGGCAAGCCAACCAGATTTGTATCGGCGAAATCCACCGCGACATATTCGGCAAAAGAGCCCCACGCGGTGAAGCCCGGCTGGAACTGATGCTCGCAGACCTGATGATTGCCGGAATTGCACTCGAAACAATGGCCGCATCCGCCAACGAAGGGCACAGTGACCCGGTCGCCGATTTTCCACTGGGTTACATGCCTGCCAATCGCCTGAACAGTTCCTGCCAGCTCATGTCCGGGCACATGCGGCAGCTGGATATCAGGATCATGGCCCATCCAGCCATGCCAGTCACTGCGGCATAGGCCCGTTGCCTCGACCTTGATAACCACACCCGTCGGTGCCGGTGCCGGATCGGCTACATTTTGTATCGACGGAGCCTGGCCAAATTGTTCGAAGACAACTGCTTTCATGGGATGCGCTTTCGTTCGAACCATGGTGAGGGCGAATCAGACGAGGGCTATATCTCGGTAGCATATTGCGACTTTCACGCGAATCTGGCCATCATAAAGCCCGGAATCCCGATGCTAACTCACGGGAATCGCCCTTAGCTGGTGGACAGTGGCCATGAAATCAAAAACTCTGATGCGTCTTGCACTCACAGCGCTCCTGTCTTTTTCCGGAGTAGCGAATGTATTTGCCGAGGATGGACCGGCCAAACAGCTGTTTGGCGGCGTCGCGCTGCCATCGCTTGGTTCGCCGCAATCAACAGGTTTTTACGCCAAGGGTTGTCTTGCCGGTGGTGTGGCCCTGCCCGTTGACGGTCCGACCTGGCAGGTGATGCGGCTATCGCGCAATCGCAATTGGGGTCATCCCCGTATGATTGCCCTCCTGGAGCGATTGTCCCGCGATGCCGCAGCCAAGGATGGCTGGTCTGGACTGCTGGTCGGGGATATTTCGCAGCCGCGCGGCGGCCCGATGCTGACGGGTCACGCCTCGCATCAGGTTGGTCTTGATGCCGATATCTGGCTGACCCCCATGCCCAAAGCCCGCTTCAACAATGATCAGCGTGAAAAAGTCGAAGCCAAGTCCATGCTGAAAGGCGACACTCTTTATGTCGACCCCGACAAGTGGACGCCTGCACATGCGGCTCTTCTGAAGCGTGCCGCAAGCTATGCCGAGGTAGAGCGTATCTTCGTTCATCCCGGCATCAAGAAAAAACTCTGCGAGACAGTGCAGGGCGACCGCAGCTGGATGGCAAAAATCCGCCCCTACTGGGGCCACTTCTATCACTTCCACGTTCGCATCAAATGCCAGCCCGGCTCACCCAACTGCAAGCCGCAAGAACCAATCGGCACATCCGATGGTTGTGACAAGTCGCTGGCCTGGTGGTTCACTGACGAGCCATGGCGCAAGGCGCCTCCATCAACCAAACCGGTCAAGCCGAAGGTGATGATGCTGTCAGACCTGCCGAAGCTTTGTGCGCAGATACTTGATGCACCCGGCCCGCAATCCAAGGATCAGGTTACCTATGGTCTGGGTGCAAAGGCCAATTCCGACAGCGATGTCCCGGCTGTTGTGCCGGATGAACCCGTCGCGGTTCCCCGGCCAAAGGCGCGCGTGAAGACAAACTAAACCATTGGGTGTCTCAAAGGGTGCTGCTCTACCACTTAAAGTGGCAAGGCAGCACCGTTTCAGGTCTTTTTTGCCTTCGGTCTTTTCAGGCGAGCACGAATTGAGTATAGGGTTTCAATCGATTTAAGACCAAGGTCCAAAGCAGTTCCTTCATGAAGCAGCCTTTCCGCCTCGCGCTGATCGCCCATGACCAGAAAAAGGATGACATGGTGGCTTTCGCGCGCGCCTATGAGGCACAGCTTGCGCCCTGCACCATTGTGGCAACAGGTACAACTGGTGGTTTGATCAAGGACGCCTGTCCGTCACTGCAAATCACCCGCGTCAAAAGCGGCCCGCTTGGCGGTGACCAGCAGATTGGCGCACTGATCGCCGAGGGACTGATTGACGGGCTGATTTTCTTTGTCGATCCGCTGTCGCCTATGCCGCATGATGTGGACGTGAAGGCGCTGATGCGGCTTGGCATTGTCTATGACATTCCTATGGCCTTGAACCGGGCCACCGCCGAGGTTCTTGTGCAAAAGAAGGGTTTGCTGCGCGCTGATTGATGGTTAAGCATGGCGCAGCACGATTGAGATTGGGGACGGAATTTATGGTTACTTCAGCAGACACCGATTGCATCATGAAATTCCCGATTCTGGTCGGTGATATCGGTGGCACCAATGCGCGTTTCGCCATTCTTGTCGATGCCTATGCGGAACCGAAAGAGTTTCCCATCATCCAGACGGCAGATTTCGAAACCATCGACGAAGCGATCCAGACCGGCATTCTCGATCATACATCGATTCAACCGCGCTCCGCAGTGCTTGCCATTGCCGGTCCCGTGGAAGGTGACGAGATCGATCTGACCAACTGCGCCTGGGTCGTCAAACCCCGCAAGATGATGGAAACGCTCGGTCTTTCCGACATTACTGTTCTTAATGATTTCGAGGCGCAGGCGCTTGCCGTGGTCTCGCTAGAGCCAAAGCATCTGGAAAAACTCGGTGGCGGTGACGGCGATCCCCATGGCAGCCGCGCGGTTCTTGGACCCGGCACCGGGCTTGGCGTTGCGGGCATGGTTCGCTCGCGCAACAGCTGGGTTCCCGTTCCCGGCGAAGGTGGTCATGTGGATATGGGTCCGCGCACGGCGCGCGACCTCGAACTTTTCCCGCATATCGAACATATTGAAGGGCGCATTTCCGGCGAACAGCTTTTGTGTGGGCGCGGTCTGCAGAATATTTATCGTGCCATTTGCAAGGTCTCTGGCACCGAAGCCAAACTGCAGACGCCTGCCGATATCACAGCTGCGGGCCTTTCCGGTGAATCAGCAGAAGCCAAGGAAACCCTGTCGCTGTTCGTGACCTATCTTGGCCGTCTTGCCGGTGATTTCGCACTGACATTCATGGCGCGCGGTGGTGTTTATCTTGCGGGTGGTATTGTCCAGAAGATCGTAGCGCCACTCAAAGATCCGGCGTTCCGCGAGGCCTTTGAAGACAAAGCACCACATCGCCAGATCTTAAGCGAGACACCTGTCTACATCATTACCCATCCTCTCGCGGCGCTCAGTGGGTTGTCGGCGTTTTCGCGCACGCCGAGCCGGTTTGGCATAGCAACCGAGGGCCGCCGCTGGCGCAAAGATTAGACTTTGTGCGTAGGCATGAGGGCAACACCTTCCCTGTCCCGTTCATGACGTTAGCCAAAACCAATAGGCAAGGCCGATCAATAACGCTATAGGGTCAGCTTGAAGAAGGGCGCGACCACATTAAATCGTTGCCCGAAAGCTTGATACGAACGAGTTGCCGTCCGTCATGAATGATCAGACCAAGAAGAAGAAAATCGATCCGAATGAGGCGCGCCGCGTCATCGGACGTGTTTTGAATGAAAATCTTCGAGACCACAGATCATCCTATGCCATCGCGCTTGTCGCAATGCTGGCCGTCGCGTGCACAACGGCATTTGTGGCCTATATCTTCAAGGACGTCATCAACAAGATTTACTATGAGAGACGCGAGGAGCTGATCATTCCGATCAGCCTCGGTATTCTCGTTGCCTTTGTCATCCGCGGCATTGCGACCTACACGCAATCGGTGATGATGGCGAAGATCGGCAACAATATTATCGCGCGATATCAGCACCGCATCTTCGACCACCTGATGAAACTCGGTCTCGATTTTTATCATGATACGCGCTCGGCGCAGCTCGCGGCCCGGATCAATCAGAACGTCTCAGGTGTCCGCGAACTCATGGATATTACCGTGACGACGATCGGTAAGGATCTCCCGACCCTCATTGCCCTGATCAGCACCATGGTGATTCTTGATCCGCTTTTGTCACTCTTTGCCTTGCTGATCGGACCACCTGTCATTTTGACCGTGCGCTATCTGGCAAAGCGTTTGCGCAGCATCCATCGCGAATCCGTACAGGTGAATTCACATCTTCTCGGTGCCATGCAGGAGGCAACACAGGGCATCGCCATCGTCAAGGCATTCACGATGGAAGACCAGTTGCGCAACAAGATCAGTCTGCTAATCAAGCGTGCCGAAGAGCGTGCCAACAAGATTGCGCGGGTTTCGGAGCGGACGACCCCTATTACCGAGCTCATAGCTGGTATCGCTATCGGATCAATGATCATCTACACCGGCTATCGGGCGGTCATCAACATGGAACCGCCCGGTGCCATGTTCGGCTTCATGACAGCCGTCCTGCTCGCCTATGATCCCGTACGGCGTCTGGCGCGGGTTCAGGTGGGCCTTGAGCGATCGCTGGTCAATGCGCGCATGTTCTTTGAAATACTCGACATCGAGCCGCGTCAGGCTGACAGCATCGGCGCCGTGCCGATTACCGTACCAACGGGCGAAGTGCAGTTCGACAATGTACGCTTCAGCTATGGCAATGAGATACCGGTGCTGCATGGCATCAGTTTCACAGCTGAAGCAGGCAAAACCACTGCTATTGTCGGCGCATCCGGTGCAGGCAAATCCACCCTGATCGGCCTTGTGCAGCGTTTTTATGACATCGACAGTGGCCGTATTCTGATTGATGGACAGGACATTGCCTATGTCAGCAAGAAGTCTCTGCGCCAGTCGATCGCCTATGTATCGCAGCAGCCTTATCTGTTCGAAGGCACCATTGCCGACAATATCCGCTATGGTCGCCCTGATGCGACCGATGAAGAGGTGATCGAAGCGGCAAAGCTTGCCAATGCCGACGAGTTCATCCGCCAGCAGCCGCAAAGCTATGGCACCGAAGTGGGCGAGAACGGCGCGACGCTTTCCGGTGGCCAGCGCCAGCGTCTTTCCATTGCCCGCGCCATCGTGCGCAACGCCTCCATTCTTCTGCTTGATGAAGCCACCTCGGCCCTCGACAATGAATCGGAAAAGCGCGTCCAGCAGGCACTTGAACATGTGATGCAGGGGCGCACGACCATTGTCATCGCGCATCGCCTGTCGACCATCGTCAATGCGGATCATATCGTCGTTATGGAGGCCGGACGCGTTGTCGAGGAAGGCGTGCACGAGACCTTGCTTGGCGTGCCCAACGGCATCTATGCACGTTTCTATCAGTTGCAAGGCAAGGAAGAGTCGCCCATCATTGATGACAGCAAAGAGCGGGCAACCCCAGTAACAGGAACAGCCGAATGAGTGAGACATCCGCAATGAAGCTTGCCGTTGTCGGTGCCGGCGGCCGCATGGGACAGACCTTGATCCGCGCGATTCAAGCCATTGACGGTGCTGTTCTTGCGGGGGCTATCGAGCGTCCGGGCTCTCCCCATATCGGTCAGGACGCTGGCGAACTCGCCGGTGTCGGCCATCTCGGCATTCCCGTGACCGATGACGCGCTCTCCGTCTTCGTCGGCGTCGAAGGCGTCCTTGATTTTACAGCGCCCGCGGCAACGGTTGCCTTTGCCGAACTCGCCGCACAGGCGCGTATCGTGCATGTGATCGGTACAACCGGCTGCTCGCCGGAGGATGATGCAAAAATTCGCGCTGCCGCGCGCCACGCGGCTGTCATCAAGTCAGGCAATATGAGCCTTGGCGTCAATCTTCTCGGCGTGCTGGTCAAGCAGGCTGCAAAAGCACTTGGGTCCGATGATTTTGATATCGAAATTCTTGAAATGCATCACAAGCACAAGGTCGATGCGCCATC
This sequence comes from Phyllobacterium sp. TAF24, assembly GCF_052113785.1. Lineage (NCBI taxonomy): Bacteria > Pseudomonadati > Pseudomonadota > Alphaproteobacteria > Hyphomicrobiales > Phyllobacteriaceae > Phyllobacterium > Phyllobacterium sp. TAF24. The sequence goes on from NZ_JBFRDN010000023.1 coordinate 55,040, forward strand.
AGGCACCGCATTGCTGCTGGGTGAAGCGGCAGTAGCGGGACGCAACATTTCGCTGGCTGATCACAGCGTGCGCGTGCGCGACGGGCATACCGGCCCGCGCGAAGAGGGCACTATCGGCTTCGCATCCTTGCGCGGCGGCTCGGTTGTCGGTGACCATTCGGTTATTCTGGCGGGACCGGGCGAGCGCATCACCCTCTCCCACCATGCGGAAGACCGCACGATATTTGCACGCGGTGCCGTCAAGGCGGCGCTGTGGGGCAAGGGCCGCAAGCCGGGCCTCTATTCGATGCTCGATGTGCTTGGCCTCAACACCTGATATCCCGAACCGATTTCCGTCCAACAGGAGTATTGCAATGTCCGGAACCCTCGTCCTTGTCCGTCATGGCCAGAGCGAATGGAATTTGAAGAATCTGTTTACCGGCTGGCGTGATCCGGGACTGACCGAGCTTGGCCACAGTGAAGCCAAGGCCGCCGGTCAGCGCCTGAAGGCCAAGGGTCTGCATTTCGACATCGCCTACACATCTGTGCTGTCGCGCGCTCAGGTAACGCTGCAGCACATTCTTGACGAGGTTGGTCAGCCAACCCTTCAGACGATCCGTGATCAGGCTTTGAACGAACGCGATTATGGCGATCTTTCCGGCCTCAACAAAGACGATGCCCGCGCCAAGTGGGGCGAGGATCAGGTGCATATCTGGCGCCGGTCCTATGACGTTCCACCGCCCGGCGGCGAGAGCCTGCGCGATACGGGCGCCCGCGTCTGGCCTTACTACCTGCACGAGGTACAGCCGCATGTGCTGCGCGGTGAGACCGTTCTGGTGGCTGCCCACGGCAATTCGCTACGCGCACTCATCATGGCGCTGGACGGTCTGACCAGCGAAGAGATCATCGCGCAGGAACTGGCAACCGGCGTTCCTGTCATTTACAAGCTGAATGCTGATTCGACCGTTGCTTCAAAGGAAATCCTGACCGCTTGAGGTCGACCGCTTTCCATCTTTTTAAGACAAACCCGCGCTGGAACACCGGTGCGGGTTTGTTGTTTGTGCTGATCTTTTCGGTATTGTCAGGTGGTCTTTGCCAGAACATTCGCAGGCAAATGATAATAGCATGACAAATACCCGACAAATGGATTGACAGAGTTCCGCCCGCCCCTTACATGAGACCCCGCTGCCCAGATGGCGGAATTGGTAGACGCGCACGGTTCAGGTCCGTGTGCCGCAAGGCGTGGAGGTTCGAGTCCTCTTCTGGGCACCATTTCCCAATTTCCTGATGTCGCCAGACGTTTATGGAAATACGCAAAAAGCCCGCTTCTGCGGGCTTTTTTGTTTTCTGTCGCGCTTGTTTACTCATTGGTTTCGAGAAGTGCGGCTGCAGTCGCCTTATGGCGCCGTCGTCCCGCCAAGAACTTTAGGCATGACCCTCTCGAATTCTGATTTGTCCGGTTTATCCGGCATCATCACCCCGTTCTTCAAGAGATAATAATCGGACAGGAACTCCGCCTGCTGTTCCATGCCCAGAGCGAAATAATCGCCGGTCGTAAAAACCTCTGAATAGTCGTAGTTCCGCTTGAGTGCCGCTCTGACGATAACGTTCAATCCGCGTTGATGCTGCCAAACATGCCCCATTTCGTGAATGAAGGTTGATTTGTTGTCCAATGGCGCCGCTGAGAAGTCTGTAAAGTATTTGGCGGCGCCTATGCCGGGGAAATAAATATTGCCGTTGGGTGCGTGCGCCCGATCTGATGGCATGAAAAACTTCCACTTTTCATCGAAGATCAGTACTTTCGTATAGTCGATCTGTGATCCATATATGCTTCTGGCCAGATCGGTTTCACCGGGTGTCAGTTTCCGTCCAGCCATTGCACTCTCCCTCGCAAGTAAAACGGATTTGTCTTCTGGGCTATTTTTTCGGGCGATTATCGGGCAGGCAAACGGCGGGCGCCGTGGCTCCGTCCATCGCTTTTACATAATCATCGAACGACGGAACAAGCTTCAGTTCCGTTGCAAGCTTGACGCATTGCGCCTTGTCTTCAGTCCCTTGCATGCAACTGTCGAGGCGCTTGTCATTCTCGCCTCCCCGTTCCTCGGCAATACCCGATACAAGATCTGCCGCCGTAAGCCCGTCATCCTGTGTAAGGTTCTTCCAGTCCGCCATGGCGAGCGCCAGCAGATGATCAACGCGCTGCTCTTCCAGAGACGCAGTTTCAGACGGAGAAATGCTTTTGGGCGGAACGAGGTCGCGAAACATGACAAGCTGTGTGAGCAGGGTCATGGCTTCGGCTTGTCCGGTGCGTGCCACAGGCCAAAGAACCTTCCACGCGCCTGCACAATCCTGACGATCCATCGCCGTGATGGCTTCGGTCTCGATCTGCTTCCAGTCCGATTGTTCAGCGGCCTGTGCTGGAGCGCAGGCGAACAGCGCTGCGCAAATCAACGGAAAAACCCGACGGAGAAGACGTTGAGGTTCAAGAAAACTCATAGGTGTCATTTTCTCTTCCTGAATGTGATACCCGTCCACTTTACCATTTCCCTACTCCTTGTGACAGTTACCGGGCAGTTGGCATATGCCAGTGCTCGAAATATGACCGTGCGCATCCATGTTATGGAAACAGCGGGCCCTTCATTTCGAATAGGTTTTTCAAGCTGCCCTCAACATGCGATACTCTGATCAGAAGGGTTTCAGCGGAGTATCGGCGCATGATCCGGCTTATCATCATTCTCGCACTGCTCGTTCTCGTCCTGTTTTTAATCTACAGTATCGTTGGCAGTATCCGTAAGAAGCAGATCGACTGGACCGGGATCGGGGTGGCGATTGCCTTGATTGCCCTTGCGCTTTATCTGCGCGGGATGACCGGCATAGGCGGCGTCAGTTTCTGACAATTCGGCCCTTTATGGTCACCTTGACACATTGCAACCTCACATCAGGCGAATTAATATATTAGTCTACTCAGGAGACTTTCATGGATACGCTTATTTCCCCACGCCACCTGCGCCTTCACACGACTGATAATGTGGTGGTGGCGGTGGATGCCTTTCAGGCAGGCCAGCATGTGGAGAATGTGACTGTCAAAGACCGGGTCCCGCGTGGCCATAAGCTGGCGTCAAAGCCAATCGCCATGGGAGAACCGGTGCGTAAATTCGGCCAGATCATCGGCTCGGCTTCAAAAGCCATCGAGCCAGGTGAATGGGTGCATGAACACAATCTCGATTTCAGCAGCTTTGCGCGCCAGCCCGATAGTAGCCACGAAACCCATTCCAGCGGCATATTGCCGGTTGAGCAACAGGCGACCTTTCAGGGGTTTCGCCGCGCCAGCGGGCGGGCGGGTACCCGCAACTATATTGGCGTGCTGACCTCGGTCAATTGCTCCGCATCTGTCGCCCGCTTCATCGCTGAAGCAGTGCAGCGTTCCGGAATCCTTGAAGAATATCCAATGATCGATGGGATCATTCCGCTGGTGCATGGCGGCGGCTGCGCGCTTGATGTGAAGGGCGAAGGCTATGAGGTGCTCAAGCGTACCCAATGGGGCTATGCCACCAACCCCAATATCGCTGCCGTGCTGATGGTCGGCCTTGGCTGCGAGGGCTTTCAGATCGGTCGTTGGAAGGAAGCCTATAATATCGTCGAGAGCGATACATTCCGCAGCCTCACCATTCAGGAAGTCGGTGGCACCCGCAAAACCATGGAAGCCGGCATTGCCGCCGTGCGCGATATGCTGCCGACAGCGGCCAATGTGAAGCGCGAGACCATTCCTGCTTCCGAGCTGATGCTGGCGTTGCAATGTGGCGGCTCTGACGGCTATTCCGGCATCACGGCCAATCCGGCGCTGGGCGCGGCAGTCGACCTTCTGGTCAAACAGGGTGGCACGGCCATTCTCTCCGAAACGCCGGAGATTTATGGCGCTGAACATCTGCTGATTGAACGCGCCTCCAACCCGGAAGCGGTGACGCGCCTGCAATCCATCATCGCGTGGTGGGAAGACTATACCGCCCGCAACAAGATGGAAATGAACAACAATCCCTCACCCGGCAACAAGGCGGGCGGTCTGACGACCATCCTCGAAAAATCCCTCGGTGCTGTTGCCAAATCCGGCACCACGCCGCTTGAAGCTGTTTATGGCTATGCGGAGCCCGTAACGGCGCATGGGCTCGTTTTCATGGATACACCCGGCTATGACCCGGTATCGGCTACCGGACAGGTTGCTGGCGGCGCCAATATCCTCTGTTTTACCACGGGCCGCGGCTCAGCCTATGGCTGCAAGCCAACCCCGTCGATCAAGCTTGCCACCAACACCCCCATGTATACGCAGATGATCGAGGACATGGACATCAATTGCGGTGACGTGCTTGACGGTGTGTCCATTGAAGACAAGGGGCGCGAAATCTTTGAGCAGGTTTTGCGCGTAGCCTCAGGCGAGCGCAGCAAATCCGAACTGCTCGGCTATGGCGATGCGGAATTCGTGCCATGGCAAATCGGCGCGACAATGTAATCCACGCTTTGATGTAAGAAAAACGGGAGCCATTGGCTCCCGTTTCCTTATGCAAAGTGAGTCAGGCAGCTGACTGTTGCTGCTTGGCCCGGGCGACAATCTGGGTGGGATTGACGAAGCGCAGCGCGATCAGCAGCCAGACCAGCGTTGTCACCATATAGACCACGGCCATGGCATCGATGGATTGGACAGCGCGCACGCCGGATGCAAACACCGAATAGTAGAGAGCGACAACCAGCGTCTGGCTCGTCGGACCTGCCGTGAGGAACGTCAATTCGAACATCGCCACTGTGCGCACCAGTACGAGCAGGAGCGAGGCCAGAATACCGGGCAGTAGCATCGGCATCAGCACATGCAGAAACAGACGGAATGTGCCTGCGCCAAAGACGCGTGCTGCTGCCTCAACCTTCGGGTCGATCTGTTCGATAAACGGGATCATGACGAGGATGACGAAGGGAACCGTTGGCACGAGATTGGCCAGAACCACACCCCAGAACGTACCGCCGACACCAGCCTGATAAAGAACCGTTGCCAGCGGAATACCAAAGGTGATGGGTGGCACCAGCAAGGGGAGCAGGAACAAAAGCATGATCAGCTTCTTGCCGGGAAACTCGCGCCGCGCCAAAGCATAAGCAGCCGTGACACCAAGAAGCCCCGACAGGGCAACCACCGTGAACACGATCTGGAATGTGACGATGAGGACATCGCTAAGCTGAAATTCCGCCCAGGCGGTAAAATACCATTTTGTTGTCCAACCGGCGGGCAACCATGTACCGAGCCAGCGGGTGCCGAAGGAGGATATGATCACCGTTGCGATCATCGCCAACAGATTGATGATGAAGAAGGCGACAATCACCCAGACGGCGGTGATCCAGAGCTTTGCACCAATGGTTGTATCGCGGATCATGGTCAGCCCTTTCCGCCTGCGGTCGAGCCGCGATAGAAGAGATTGCGAATGGCAAGAATGGCCACCACGATGGCAAGCTGCACCGTTGCCATGATCATGGCGATAGCCGAGGCCATGGAATAATCATACTGCTCGAAAGCCGCCTGATAGGCTGCGATGGAAATCACGCGCGTCGGGCCAGCCGGTGCTCCGAGCAGAACCGCCGACGGAAACACGGCAAAGGCCTGCACGAAGGACAGACAGAAGGCGATGGCCAGTCCCGGTACAAGCAAGGGCAGCAGGACGAAACGGAAGCGTTGCCAGCTTTTTGCGCCATGGGTTGCAGCCGCCTGTTCCAGTGCCGGATCAATGCCGGTCACATAGGACAGGGTCAGAAGAAACGTGAACGGAAATCCCGTAATGATCAGCGAGGAAAACACACCCCAGTAATTGTTGGTGAGTTTTAAAGGCCGGTCGATCATCCCGAACAGCATCAGCGTGCGACTGAACCAGCCCTGCGGGCCGAGATAATTCAAAAGCCCCTCAGCCACCAGCACCGTGCCGAGCGTGACAGGCAGGACGAGAATGGTCGTCAGCAACCGCTGGCGTGTCATCAGACGCACCCGGAATGCGATGGGAAGTGCCAAGGCAATACTGATCACCGTCACTGGAACTGCGAGCCAGAGCGTGGTCAGGATCGTGTCGTAGAGGAAGGGATCGGAGAAGAACTTCTGGTAATTGGCAAAGGCCCCGCCTTCCTTTGGCGTGAAGGAAAGCACCAACCCGTAAATGAATGGATAGACAAAGACGGCCAGCAGAAAGAGCACTGCTGGCAGAACGAGGATCGTAACACCATCAATACCGCGCAGAGCCAGGCGCTGGCGCAGGGACAGGCGATCATAGATGGGAGGAGATGAGACAGCCATGGCGCTCCTCACGCTCCGAAGACCAGCGCACGCGCCGGATCGATTGCCAGCCAGATCGCACTGCCAAGCGCTGCTGTTTGCGGTGCATGGAAGACCAGTTCCAACCCTTCGGCGGTGCGGGCCGTGCCGACAAATTCGCGGCCACGATATTCGATGGTTTCAACAACGGCTTCCACTGTATTTTCGGAGCGTTGGCCTGCCTCCACATCATCGGCGCGGGCGGCAACAATCGCCGAGTCGCCGACTTTCAACGTATCACGCGCGGTTCCAGTCAAGGTCGCGTTGCCGACGGCCACGCTGACCCGTGCGCTATCAATGGAAACAACCTTGCCGGTCAGCCGGTTGCGATAACCCATAAACTCCGCCACATCGAGATGATCAGGACGTTCATAGAGATCACTCGGCGCACCGACCTGCCGGATTTCACCATCGCGCAAAACGACGATACGGTCCGCCAGAGATAATGCCTCATCCTGATCGTGGGTTACATAGATTGTGGTCGCACCGAGCTGGTTGTGGATGCGGCGGATTTCGGCGCGCATTTCCAGACGCAACTTGGCATCAAGATTGGATAGAGGTTCGTCCATCAGCACCAGCGGTGGTTCAATAACGATGGCACGGGCGATGGCCACGCGCTGCTGCTGGCCGCCGGAAAGCTGGCCCGGCAATTTATGCCCCTGCCCCTGCAGGCGCACCAGATTGAGCGCTTCCTCGACCCGCTTGTCGAGTTCGGCCTTGGCGACACTGCGCATTTTCAATCCGAAGCCAATGTTCTGGCGCACGGTCATATGGGGAAACAGTGCATAATTCTGAAACACCATGCCGAAACCGCGATCCTCGGGTTTCAGCGTATCAATGCGCTTGTCGTCAATGAAAATGCCGCCGCCCGTTGTAGCAAGCAGACCGGCGATGCAATTGAGCGCGGTGGACTTGCCGCAACCTGATGGGCCAAGCAAGGCAATAAACTCGCCCTTGCGGATCGAAAGCGAAACGTCCTTCAACGCATTATGCGCACCGAAGGCGCGGCTCATGCGGTCAAGACGGATTTCCTGGAATGGCGAAGACGCCAGCAGCATGGGATACCTCATAATCATGCACCATCCGGGTTGCCCCGGATGGTGACATTGCTTGCATCAATCAGGGCTTCTTACCGGCGACTTCTTCGTCCCAGCGGCGGAACGCAACGACCATGGCGGATGGATCAAGGGGAACCTCGATCGGATTGTTGGCAATCCAATCGGCATATTCCTTACGGCCAAATTCGGCCAGAGCGTCCTGACTTTCCTTCGGTGCCATGGAGAGCGGCACGTCCTTGACCGCAGGACCCGGATAGAAATAACCCTGATCGTAGGTATAGGCCTGCTGTTCCGGCGTGAGCAGGAAGCTCATCAGATCGAGAAGAACGGCAAGCTTTTCGTCTGATATGCCCTTTGGCACGCACATGTAATGCGCGTCGGCGACCCAGTGGAAACCTTTCAGCGGGGCGACGGCAGCTTCCTTCGGCACGACACCGAGCACGCGTGGATTAATATCCCAGCCCGTGGTGGAAACGGTCATATCGCGCGTGCCTTCACCAAGTTCCTTCATCAAAGCGCCGGTGCCGGTCGGGTAATATTCGATATATTTGTGCAGTTCTTTCAGGTACGCCCAGGTCTTATCCCAGCCTTTGACCGGATCATGCGGGTCGCTGTCACCGAGCAGATAGGGCAGGCCCATCAGGAAGGTGCGGCCCGGACCTGAATTGGCGGGACGGGCATAGAGGAACTTGTTCGGGTTTTCCTTGGCCCAGGCCAGAAGCTCTTCTGCCGTTGTCGGAACATTCTTTACCCGGTCCGGCATATATTCAAGCAGCGGGCCTGATGGGTAATAGGTGACGACAACGCCGTGGTCCTTGCCGAGCGCCAGCATACGGTGCGCCGGTTCCTGATAAATTGCCTTCAGATCCGGCAACGAAGCCGAATGATCAGGCAGAAGCTTGACCCACAGTCCCTGATCCAGACCCGCGGACAAGGCGTCGGTTCCGGTCAGAACGAGATCGATATCGAGCCGGTTGGCCGCCTGCTGCGCCTTGAGCTTTCCCGGAAGTTCGGGTGCGGGCGCTTTGGTGAAAGTGATCTTGGAAACGAGATTGGGCTTGGCAGCCGCATAGTTCTCGATGGCCTTCTGCGTCAGGGCCAGATTACCCGCCACATCGGCAACATTGAGCGCGACCGGAGACGTCGGCAATGCCAGTTTTGTCTGAGCAAAGAGGCGCGTGGCCGGTAGCGTCGCCAGTGCTGCCATGCCACCAATGGCTTGTCTGCGCGTGATGCGGATCATTGTCTTCCTCCCAATTGTTCCCGGTTTATTGATCGGCGGCTATCTCCCAGCCGCTCATTTATGACTTAATATATTAATCTATCAGTTTCAGATAGCAAGCGCTTTCACCCCTGCGGATTTAGAGCGTGGCAACCGTTCGGGCAGCACCCTGCTCCAGCAGTTTTGTCAGCGCATTGCCAATCACCTCGCGAAATTCCCGGCTTGCCGGAAGATCACTGCCGAATATCTGCTCCATCCCCAGATAGGCTTCCAGAAGTCCTGATGCGGATGTCTTTCCCGCGGTGCGCGCCTTGAATTCGCTGGCAAGAGGATCGCGAACATCGATAGCCTTGCCGTTTTCATCTGTCCCGGTGGCGTAGCGCATCCAGCCGGCAACGCCCAATGCCATCAGATTAAACGGTGCATTCTGCTCCAGCCGCACGCGAATGGTATTGAGCAGACGCTGCGGCAGCTTTTGCGAGCCATCCATGGCGATCTGCCAGGTCCTGTGTCGCAGGGCGGGGTTTTGAAACCGCTCACGCAACTGCACCTTGTAAGCCTCGAGATCAAAACCGGGCAATTTTGGCAATGTCTGAGTGATTTCCTCGTCCATCATCCGCTCGATGAGTGCGGCAAAGCCATCGCCAGCCATAGCGTCGGAAACAGTTTCATGGCCCGCGAGATAACCAAGATAAGCCAATGTCGAATGGCTGCCGTTGAGCAGGCGCAGCTTCATCAACTCGAACGCATCAACATCCCCAACGAAGGTAACCCCTGCCTTTTCCCATGCCGGGCGACCTCTAGGGAAATGGTCTTCCACCACCCATTGCGAGAACGGTTCCGTCATGATCGGCCAGCGGTCGGCAAGCCCGGTGGCATCAGTGACGGCAGCGCGATCCGCGTCGGTCGTGGCAGGGACGATCCTGTCCACCATTGTCGAAGGAAATGCTACGTTGTCCCGGATGAACGTACCGAGTTCCACATTCCGCAATTCGGCAAAGCGCGAGACTACCCGTTTCAGGGTCTGCCCATTCGCAGGCAGATTATCGCAGGACAGAAGTGTGAAAGGTTCGGTGCCATTGGCACGCCGCCGGGCCAATGCCTCGACGATAAAGCCGATGGCCGAGCGCGGTGTGGCAGGATTGGCAAGATCATGCGTGATATCGGGGTGGCTTTCATCCAGCGATGCGGAAGCGGGCGCATAGCAGTAGCCCTTCTCCGTGATGGTGAGGGAGACAATCCTGACCGCCGGATCGCTCATGGCCACGAGCAAGGCTTCAGGACTATCAGGCGCAACCAGCACATCCATGATACTGCCGATGATCCGGTAGCTGCTACCGCTGCCGTCCCTGACTGCAACAGTATAGAGCCCGTCCTGAGGGCCAAGCGCATCCCGCGTGTCGGCGCTGCGCAAAGAGGCACCCAGAATGCCCCAATTGAGATCACCTTGTGAAAGCACGCTGTCCGTATAGACAGCCTGATGGGCGCGGTGAAAGGCACCGATGCCGAGGTGTACAATGCCTGTTTTAACCCGGCTGCGGTCATATCCGGGTATTGCCACACCTTCCGCCAGCTTTGGCAGATTGGCGGTGGAAAGAYATGTCTGGTGGGTATCAGCCATTTGATGCCTGCAATCTTGTCTGTTCTGTTTCAGAGACGGTAGGCCTGCTTGGCCAGCCTGTAGCTCAGATCATGGCCGACCTCATGCGCCTCATCCTCATCGAGCCGGTGGTCGGCAACAAGCCGCGCCAGATAGGCGCAATCGACCCGGCGGGCCATGTCATGGCGGGCGGGAATAGAGAGGTAGGCGCGCGTATCATCATTGAAGCCGACGGTATTGTAGAACCCGGCAGTCTCCGTTGTCAGTTCGCGAAAGCGGCGCATACCCTCCGGGCTGTCATAGAACCACCATGCCGGTCCAAGCCGCAAGGCGGGATAATGCCCGGCAAGCGGTGCCAGTTCTCGGCTGTAGCTGGTTTCATCCAACGTAAAGAGAATAAGCGTCAGACGCGGATCATTGCCAAAGGCATCAAGCAGCGGCTTCAGTTCCTCGACATAGCCGGTCGAGCGCGGAATGTCGGCACCCTTGTCAGGGCCGAAACCGGCAAATATCTGGGCATTGTGATTGCGGAAGGAACCGGGATGAATCTGCATCACCAGACCATCGTCAATGCTCATCCGCGCCATCTCAGTCAGCATCTGAGCCCGGAAAAGATCGGCATCGGCGCTGGAAACCTTTGCTTTAAGCACGCGCTCGAAGAGAGCCGTCGCATCGGCTAGAGAAAGATCGGCCGTGCGGGCATTGGGATGGCCGTGATCGCTTGAGGTGGCTCCGCGCGCTTTGAAATAGGCGCGCCGGTTGCGATGCGCTTCGAGATAGCCTTGGTAATCAAGGGACGTACCAGCAAGGGCAACGAGCTTTTCGACATTCTTGAGAAAGCCCGGACGAGACGCATCAATGACCGCGTCAGGCCGGTAGGCGGGAACCACGCGTCCCTGCCAACCGGATTTCAGGATCGTGTCATGGGCAGCGAGATCATCGGTGGCGGCGTCGGTTGTGGAGATCACCTCGATGCCGAACTGCTTGTAAAGCGCGCGCGGGCGCATGGATGGATCATCGAGTCTTTCGGCAATACGGTCATAGAGCTGATCCGCATTGGCTTCGGTCAGCCGCTCCTCAATACCGAAGACCGTTTCCATGGCATGCTCAAACCACAGGCGCGACGGCGTGCCGCGAAACAGGTACCAATGCTTGGCAAAGAGCCGCCATATCTTGCGCGCATCGGTTTCGACAGGTCCGCCATCGTGACGCGGGACACCGAGATCCTCCAGCCTGATACCTTGAGAATAGAGCATGCGGAAAATATAATGATCGGGCTTGACGAACAGGCTGGCCGGATCAGGAAATGCCTCGTCATGCGCATACCAGAGCGGGTCCGTATGGCCGTGCGGTGAAATGATGGGCAGATGCTCGACTTCGGTAAAAAGACGCCGGGCAATGATGCGGGCATCGGCCTCTATGGGAAAAAGTCGGTCTGGATGGAGAGGCATTGTATGTCCTTGCTATTATCTACGGGCCAAGCGGATACAAGATGAGACACGTACCAGCAGCGACGCCGTGAAATTGCCCGTCTCCGGGCACTGTTCGTTTCGCATCCACTATCCTGTTTGCCTTGTGAACATTCGGCTTTTGCGATCTTGGCGAAGAGTAAATAATAATATATTAGTATGTCAACTGGATCGATGTGCTCTGAAATCGTTTGCTTTGCGGCTGGAGACACTATGATTTCGCGCGGAATTCTACCATTCATTGCGGTAGATTCATTCGTGACACAGGAAATGGAGCGCTGGAATGACAGCACAGAACCGGGGAGAAAAGAGTTTGGCCATGGCGACACTGGCTGAACCTGATACCTCAGCACGAGACAATGCAGCACGCTTTGCCAAGACAGGCGCACGCGGCGCACCGGCCGGGCGGATGACGACTGCTACGGCGATCTATCGCGAACTGCATGCGGCCATCGTCTCGATGCAGATGACACCCGGAACCGCTCTCAACGAAAAAGTGCTGACGGAACGTTTTGGTGTCAGCCGCACCCCCGTGCGCGAGGCATTGATCCGGCTTGTAGAAGACGGGCTTGTCGATGTCTTTCCGCAATCGGGAACCTTTGTCGCCCGCATACCCGTTGCGCTCATTCCCGAAGCTGTGGTCATTCGTCAGGCGCTCGAAGGCGCGACTGTCGAGCGCGCCGCTGCGGTTGCCACGGCGAAAGACATTGAATGGCTGGACGAAATCCTTGCGCGCCAGCAGTTTTTTGCTGACCGGCAGAATATGAGCGCATTTCATGAGGCCGATGAAGCCTTTCATGAGGCCATAGCAGGCATTTCGGGCCATCCCGGCATCTGGCACTATCTGAAGCCGGTGAAAGTGCAGATCGACCGGGCCCGCAGGATGACTTTGCCAGCGCTTGGCCGCATGGAACACGTGCTGGCCGAACACCAGATCATCCGCAATGCCATCGAGAATCACGACGTACCGGCTGCCTGCGCGGCCATGAAACAGCATTTGAATGCCGTCATTCCCGATATTGATGAATTGAGAAAAAGCCATCCGGGTTCATTCGTCTGAGCCCGGCGATTACAAGAAAATGACGGAGGACTGAATGCGTCAGGCATGGAGATGGTTTGGCCCCAAAGCCGGTGTAACACTGGATAATGTGCGCCAAGCCGGAGCGACCGATATTGTATCGGCGCTGCACGAGGTACCGATCGGCCAGGCCTGGACCGAAAAACAGGTGCACGAGCGCAAGTCCCTCATCGAAACAACTCCCGCCGGGCGCATTCCGCTCACATGGTCGGTTGTCGAGAGCATTCCAATTCCCGATGCGGTCAAACGTCTTGGCGGTGCCGCAAAGCAGGAAATCGCGGCGTGGATCGCCAGTATGGAAGCACTTGCCGCCAATGATATCCGTGTTATCTGCTACAATTTCATGCCGGTGGTTGATTGGTGCCGGACAGACCTCGATTATGTGACGCCGACGGGTTCAACCGCGATGCGGTTCGATCACAACATGCTCGCAGTGTTCGATCTGCATATCCTGCAGCGCAAAAATGCTGAAGCTGCCTATTCGCAGGCGGACAGGGACATTGCCGCCGCGCTTTATACAGAGATGAGCGGTCAGGAGATTGCGGACCTTACCCGCAATATCGCCAGCGCGCTGCCGGGCTCCACAACGGAGCCGCTGACCGTTCCGGCCTTCCGCGACAAGCTCGAAGCCTATGCGGGTATTGACGCCAACAAACTGCGCCAGCATCTGATCGAATTTCTTGAAGCGGTTACGCCGGTTGCCGATAACCTCGGTGTCAAGTTGACCCTGCACCCGGATGATCCGCCCCGGCCGCTTTTTGGCCTGCCGCGCATTGCATCGACGGAAGCCGATTATGCTGCTTTGTTCGGTGCGGTTCCGTCCCCAGCCAATGGCATGTGCTTCTGTACGGGAAGCCTCGGCGTCAGGGCCGATAACGACCTGCCCGCAATTGCCCGCCGTTTTGCCTCGCGCATCCATTTTTCACATCTGCGCGCGACCACCCGCGAAGGCGATGGCCGCAGTTTCCACGAAGCAGCGCATCTGGAAGGCGATGTCGATATGGTGGCGGTGCTGAAAGAACTGATCATCGAAGATCGCAAGCGCAGTGCATCGGACAGCATCATCTTCCGTTCCGACCACGGTCATCGCATGCTTGATGACCTCAACAAAGAGGTCACGCCGGGCTATCCGGCCATTGGCCGCCTGCGTGGTCTGGCGGAATTGCGTGGCATCATTCACGCTCTGGAGGCTGTTCCGTCCCCCTGAGCTTCTCTGTGACCCAGCTGATTTGAAGAGCCCCGGCATCGTCGCGTCGGGGCTTTTTCAATTTTTATTGTTAATTTTGATTAACTCTTTTGTACCCAAAAACGAGATTTCAGAGTCTTCGCTTAGTTTTTCGTTCAGTATTAATCACATTGTCGCCATATTTCGTCACGAACGGCCACAACACGCCAGTTGTTCCAAGCATCACCAATCACGTTTTGAGTCATAATAAGACAAATTTTTTGAATGACTTGGCTCATCTTGCGGGATTTGCTCAGGGATATTTCCTTATCGGGCCACCTCGAGGCCACATTTACCCAAAATAGAAGAGGCCACTCATTCACGTGACGATCTACTTGCCCAGGATCATTCTCAAGCGTGTGTCTTCAGTCTGGCAATTCCTGCCACGGGCCGTTTAAAGTGCGAATTTCAATATGGTCTCCATTGCAAGTATCCGTAAGGTACTTTCTGCAACCATGCTTCTTTTGATGTTTGGTATCGTTTCAGCAAATGCCGGTTCCGCCTGTGGTGGCGCTTCATGGTACGCTCTTCATTCCAAGACCGCCTCCGGCGAGAGAATGAATCCCTCCGCTCTCACAGCTGCTCATCGCACTTTGCCTTTCGGCTCCAAGGTGAAGGTCACCAACCAGCGCAATGGCAAGTCGATCGTCGTGCGTATCAATGATCGTGGCCCATTCATCAAAGGCCGCGTTATCGACCTCTCCAAGGGCGCTGCAAACCGTCTCGGTTTTGTCGGTGCCGGCCATACCAATATCTGCATGGCCAAGCTCTGATACGACTTTCTTTACCCGTGCCTGACAGGTCCGGGTACAAGCGTCCACGATATCTTGATCGCGGTTCAGGATTGACCTTGACCATTGAACGTGACATCGCCATGTCAACACTCCTAATCCTGTCGGGGGACGTTCCATGGCACTGAAAGTCGCGGTCCAGATGGACCACATCAATTCGATCCGGATCGCAGGCGATACGAGCTTTGCTTTGTGCCTCGAGGCACAGGCGCGCGGCCACACGCTCTATCACTACACGCCCGATAGGCTGAGCATGCGCGATGGCGTCGTTCGCGCCCGCGTTGAAGAGCTGAAGGTTCGCGACATCGAAGGTGATCATTTCACTCTCGGTGAACAGATCTCGCGCGATCTGTCGGAAATGGATGTGGTGCTGCTGCGGCAGGACCCGCCTTTCGACATGAACTATATTACGACGACCCATCTGCTTGAGCGCATTCACCCGAAAACGCTTGTCGTCAATGACCCGGCCTGGGTGCGCAACAGCCCGGAAAAAATCTTTGTCACGGAATTCCCTGATCTTATGCCGGATACGCTGATCACCAAGGATCCGCAGGAGATCATGAATTTCCGCAAGGAGTTCGGCGATATCATCCTCAAGCCGCTTTACGGCAATGGCGGTGCCGGTGTGTTCCATCTTGCTGATGGCGACCGCAATCTGACATCGCTTCTGGAAATGTTCGGCCAGATGTTCCGCGAGCCAATCATCGCCCAGCGTTACCTCAAGGATGTGCGCGCTGGCGACAAGCGCATCATCCTGATCGACGGTGAGCCTGTTGGCGCGATCAACCGCGTGCCATCCGAAAGCGATGCCCGCTCCAACATGCATGTGGGCGGCCGGGCTGAAAAGACCGAGCTGACCGAGCGCGAACGCGAGATTTGCTCGCGCATCGGCCCCTCTTTGCGTGAACGCGGCTTCATCCTCGTCGGCATTGATGTCATCGGCGACTACATGACCGAGATCAACGTCACGTCACCCACCGGCGTGCGCGAAGTGAAGCGCTTTGGCGGCGCCGATATTGCAGCGCTGTTCTGGGACGCGGTGGAAGCCAAGCGACGCTAACTGCGCCGTTCACGTTCCATCGCTTCAAGAATATCGACAAAGGCGCGCACGCGCGCCGGCCGGAACTTTGCCGGCGGGTAAACCGCATGAATTCCGCCAGATGGCAGTGACCAATCAGGCAATATCTGCACCAACCGGCCACCGGCAATATCATCAGCCACCTGATAGTCGGGCATAACGGCAAGTCCGATGCCCGCCAGCACGCAGACATAGCTGGCTTCAGTGCCATTGGCTGTTACAACGGGCTTGCCTGTGATAGTCACGGTTTTGTCCGCGCTTGAAAACAACCAGCGCAGCGGCTCCTTCAACGCGCCATTGGCGATCCATTTCGCGTCTTCCAGACCTTCCGGATGATTGGCAGGACGCATTCGTGCGGCATAGGCGGGCGAACAGACGAGATGCTGTTCGAAAGTGCCGATGCGCCTGGCCTGCGCGCTCGAATCCTCCAGCCAGCCGACGCGGATCGACAGATCCAGTTCGTTATCGACCAGATCGAATTTGACGTCGGTGAATTTCAGATCGACCTTCATCTGCGGATAACGCTCAAGATACAGTGCCACGGCTGGCGCCACGATTTTCGCGCCATAATCCAGCGGCGCGGTCAGCATCAGTGTTCCCGCGGGTGTACCCGTCTCGGATGAAACCTCATCAATCGCATTCTCCGCCTCGCGCAGAACAATGATACAACGCTCATAGAACCGGCGTCCTGCCTCGGTCGCCCGTAATCGCCGCGTGGTGCGGATGAGAAGCGCTGTGCCCAGTTCCTCCTCCAGCTTCGACAATTGATGACTGACGACAGCCTTGGCCACCCCAAGCCGGTCTGCTGCGGCCGTAAAGGACCCCATATCGACAACAGTGACGAAATAGATGAAGCGATTGAAACTGACCGAAGGCATGGCGCACTCTATTATCTGATTTAATCAGACAGTTTGTCTCTTTGATCAGGATTTTTCAAGAAACCTTTCCGTGTCAGTGTTCGGCCTCACACCGAGAAACCGATTAAGGAATGAAACTGTGCGAACCCTTCTGACAAGACGCGATACGATGAAATCCATTCTGGCTGCCAGTGTTGTGGCCGCTCTTCAGCCACTCGGCACCTTGGCTGCAAGAGCCGCTGCGAAACTGGAATGGACTTATTTTCAGGCGGATGAGAATGGTTTTCGCCGCACACCGGTGCTGTTGACCGGTGAAAAGGAAGCGATATTGCTTGATGGTGGATTTACGCTGTCCGACGGGCGGGTTGTCGCCGATGCCATCAAGGCCACCGGCAAGACGCTGACGACGATTTATGTCAGTTGCAGCGATCCCGACTATTATTTTGGTCTGCGTCCTATCGTTGATGCTTTCCCGAAGGCAAAGGTGATTGCTGCCAGCGCAACGGTCGAGGCTATCAAGGGCAATGTACAGGGCAAGCTTGATGTCTGGGGGCCGCAGCTCAAGGATAATGGCCCGAAAATATTGGCGGATGTGGTCATCCCGGATGCATCAGATGTGGCTTCGCTTGAGCTTGAGGGCAACAAGATAGAAGTGATAAATGTCAAGGACCTGAAAGATCGCCGCTATCTCTGGGTGCCAAGCCTTGAAGCGATTTTTGGCGGCGTTCTGATATCATCAGGTGTCCATGTCTGGGTTGCGGATGAACCGACAGCTGACGACCGGAAGAAGTGGATTGCGGCACTTGATGAAATCACTGCCCGTAAGCCCAGGATTGTTGTGCCATCCCATCAGGCTACCGATGCGCCGCAGGGTGTTGAGGCGGTGAAATTCACCCGCGACTATCTCGAGACATTCAATGCCGAAGCTGAAAAAGCCAAGACGAGCGGCGAACTGATCTCGGCAATGAAAACGCATTACCCTGACCTTCTCGATGTCTCGTCGCTCGAGCTTGGTGCCAAGGTTGCCAAGGGCGAGATGAAGTGGGGCTGATTGCGCCTATCCTCAGCTGATAAGGCAGCGCCAGCCTCATCGCTGGCGCTGCTTTCCTTGCGTTCCCCTAACGTTCTTGTCATGCCGCGCAAATTGTGATGAGGTGCCATTATTGGCACTATTCATTTTTTTAACGCGATATTTTCAAGGAACGATTGATGGTCACCCGCGTGCGTACCGTCGCATTTCAGGGCATTGAGGCCCAACCTGTCGATGTACAGGTCATGATTTCTCCCGGTAAAATGGGCATCCATATTGTCGGCCTGCCAGATAAAGCGGTGGCTGAAAGCCGTGAGCGCGTGCAGGCGGCGCTGCATGCTTCAGGGCTTTCCCTGCCGCCGAAGAAGGTGACCGTCAATCTCGCTCCGGCAGACCTGCCGAAGGAGGGTAGTCATTACGACCTGCCGATCGCCGTGGGTTTGATGGCGGGGCTTGGCGCCATGCCCGCCGATGCGCTGCAATCCTACGTCGTGCTTGGCGAGCTGTCGCTTGATGGAACGATCACCCATGTGGCAGGCGTCCTGCCCGCGGCAATCTCCGCCAACCGGCAGGATCGCGGTTTGATCTGTCCCGCTCCCTGCGGTCCTGAGGCGGCATGGGCGGGCGAGGACATCGATATTCTGGCGCCGCGCAGCCTCATCAGCCTTGCCAATCATTTTCGCGGCCATCAGGTACTATCGCGCCCTGAGCCTTCCATGCACACCAATGCACCAGATCTGCCCGATCTGGCAGATATCAGAGGTCAGGAAAGCGCCCGGCGCGCACTGGAGATTGCCGCCGCAGGCGGTCATAACCTTCTCATGATCGGCCCGCCCGGCTCGGGCAAGTCCATGCTGGCGCAGCGGCTTCCCTCCATCCTGCCGCCACTCCTGCCACGCGAACTTCTCGAGGTCTCCATGATTGCCTCGGTTGCCGGTCAATTGCTGGGTGGTAAACTGACGGATCGGCGGCCCTTTCGTGCGCCGCACCATTCCGCTTCCATGGCCGCCATGGTTGGCGGTGGGATTCGTGCCCGGCCGGGCGAGGTCTCTCTGGCACATCGCGGCGTGCTGTTTCTTGATGAATTTCCGGAATTCACACCACAGGTGCTGGACTCCCTGCGCCAACCGCTTGAAACCGGAGATTGCATGATCGCCCGCGCCAATCACCGTATTTCCTATCCGGCGCAAATCCAGCTCGTGGCTGCCATGAACCCCTGCCGCTGCGGCATGGCCGGTGAACCGGGGCATCGCTGTGCCAGAGGACCGCGCTGCCAGCAGGATTATCAGGCACGCGTTTCCGGGCCATTACTCGACCGCATCGATCTTCGTATCGATGTTCCCGCCGTCAGTGCGGTCGATCTCATCCATCGCCCGGCTTCGGAGAGTAGCGCCTTTGTTGCTGTACGGGTCGCCCGTGCCAGAGACGTCCAGAAGCGGCGTTACGAAGCATTGGGATTTCCCGCCGTGACAATGAATGCTCATTGCCCCGTCGCGCTGATTGAGGAGGTGGCGCAATGTGACAAGGCGGCCCTGACGCTGTTACAGCAAGCAGCAGAACAAATGCGCTTCTCCGCGCGCGGCTATCACAGGGTTCTCAAAGTTGCGCGAACGCTGGCCGATCTGGAAGGAATTGAAGCTGTCGGGCGTATTCACGTGGCGGAAGCGATTTCATACCGCATGGCGCAGGACGCGGCCAATCAAGCCGCCTGAATCGGCAAAAAGAAAATGCCGGACTTTTCGATCCGGCATATCTTGAATGCTTGGCCTCGATTTAGCGGACCGAACCCACAAGGATATTGCTTGGTGCTTCGATACTGACCCAGCGGCCGGTGTTGTTCGTGGCCTGGCGCTTGAGATAGGTATATTCGGTTTCCGACCAGTTCTTGACACCATCGGCAAGGTTATCGAGGACGAAATCACCGGTGTCGGTGCGCACGGTCAGAACCGCATGACCTTCGCCGTCAGGCTTGCGTACCACGGTGATCAGAAGATCAGCCGGTGAAATGCCTGCCTGCATCAGTTCGCGGCGCTTTTCCAGAACATAGTCTTCACAATCACCAACATTGCCGACCTTGTCAGGATAACCCCAATATTCCTCGACGCCGTAAATTTCCATATCCGTCAAAGGCTTGACGTCCTGGTTGACATGGCTGTTGACGTTGACGATCAGTTCCCAGAAATCACGGGTCATCTTGGCTGGAGCAACATTGCGGCTACGCACCGAGCACTCGTCCGGCAGGCGCTTGCAGAACTCATAATGACCGATTGGCTGGGATGTCAGGCCGCCGGTCTGCATGAAAGGTTCGGCTGCGGAAGCGGTATTTGCGATGAGCACACCGGCGAAAAATGCCGCTGCGAACCCCATCGACTTCAAAATCTTTACCGCTCCGAACATGCTTTACTCCGAACCCAACCAGCCTTCGTTAACAAAACGTTAATGTCGGGAGGGGATATGAGTCAATCACAATGGCGCCACGATCCCGCCATTGTTAATATATGGTTAAAATTTGAACTTCCTAGATTTTGACGAAAATTTGAGAGTTGTATGCCGCGAGCACTTGCAACCAGCAGGAGATTTAGCTGTTACGTCCCGCCTGTGTAAAATCCACGACCTTATCAGCAATTATTTGAATTTATTGATTTTTATCGAATAATTTGAAAGTCACAACGAGTAGTTGCCGGAAGAACCAGTCTTCCGGCAATTCAATTTTATGCTCTAAAACTGTGTTCAGCCGCGAACGCGTTTGCCGATCGGCGTCACATTGCTCTTGCGATTGGCCTGAGCGTGATCATTAACAAATTTGACAATACGTGGTGCAATTTCAGCACGGAACCGCGATCCATTGAACACGCCGTAGTGGCCAACCTTATCCTGCAGATGGTGCATGCGCATGTGATCAGGGATATTCACACACAGGGTTTGGGCGGCTTTGGTCTGGCCGACACCCGAAATGTCGTCGTTCTCACCCTCAACAGTCAGAAGGGCAACCGTGCGTATTGACGAAGGGTCGACCAGCTTGCCGCGATGGGTCATTTCGCCCTTGGGCAGGGACTGTTTGACAAAAACCGTATCGACCGTCTGCAGATAGAATTCTGCGGTCAGATCCATCACGGCCAGATATTCGTCATAGAACTCGCGGTGTTTGTCAGCGGAATCGCCATCTTCCTTGACAAGATGCATGAAGAATTCCTTGTGCGCCGTGATATGGCGGTCAAGATTCATGCTCATAAAGCCGGAAAGCTGCAGAAAGCCGGGATAAACGTCACGCATGAAGCCCGCATGCGGCCATGGCACCGACATGATGACATTGTCGCGGAACCAGTTGATGCCCTTTTCCTCGGCCAGAATATTGACCGCTGTCGGGTTCTTGCGCGTGTCGATTGGGCCGCCCATCAGTGTCATGCTTGATGGGGCAAACCTGTCGCCATCGGCTTCCATGATGGATACTGCCGCAAGAACTGGGACGGACGGCTGACAAACCGCCACTACATGGGTGTCTTCTCCCAGAGCGTGAAACATTTTGATGACGTAATCAATGTAGTCATCGAGATCAAAACGGCCTGCACTCAGCGGCACGGAGCGCGCGTCAACCCAATCGGTAATGTAGACTTCGGCATGGGGCAACAGCGCCTCGACAGTCCCGCGCAGCAGCGTCGCGTAGTGACCGGACATGGGCGCAACAACGAGAATCTTTGGATCAGCGGCACGCTTGGACGACAGTGCGCGCTTGAAGTGGATCACATTGCAGAATGGTTTCGACCAGACGATCTTCTCGCGGATTTCCACCTCTTCACCATCCACGACAGTCGTCGGGAGGTTGAAAGCAGGCTTGGCATAGGCGCGTGTCGTGCGCTCGAACAGTTCGCAGCCAGCAGTGATGGAACGGCCGATAATCGTTTGCGATAAAGGATTGAGCGGATTGTCGTAGAACAGCTTGGTGGCATCCGCCAAGGCCCGGTACGGCTGCAGGGCGGCATGATTAAGTTCATAAAGCTGGTAGAACATTCCACTGTCCGATCATATCAACACAACGGCGATCTCAAAAACATGATCATCAAAGATGAATATGTTCTTGACGGGAGGATAACCCTAGCCGGTTTAATTGATATTGCAATGCAACAAAAGGATTAGTGGGGAGAAAGATGTTCACAAATGTCTGTGCAGGCGCAACATAAATTGCGCACTGCACAGGTAAAGGGTCAGGCACCTTCGACAATGACCATCTCGCCTTCGGCATATTGCTGCCGGATGGCTTTGGCGGCCTGATATTCCGGTGAGTTGTAGCAGTCGAGCGCGTGCTGCACCGACGGAAACTCGATCACGACATTGCGGGCGCGCACGGTACCTTCAAGCTGATGATATGTGCCGCCGCGTGCCAGAAAATTCGCGCCGTAACGCTCAAAGGCCGGTTTTGCTGTCGCTATGTAGCCCTTGTAGCCTTCCGCATCCTTCACATCGATACGCGCTATCCAATATCCCTTGGCCATAATTCCTCCCAAACTTACACGAGCGGTTCGCCCGAACTCCGGCAGATTTGATCAGACACCCGCCATTTCGGCAAGGATCGCTTCAGCCGCAACCTTCGGATCGGCAGCGCTGACGATTGGACGAGCAACAACGAGATGGCTTGCACCGGCACGCAGGGCATCGGACGGTGTCATGACGCGTTTCTGATCACCAACATCGGCGCCCTTTGGCCGGATACCGGGGGTGACGACAGCAAGATCGGGACCGACGATCTTGCGCACAGCAGAGGCCTCCGCAGCGGAGCAGACTATGCCGCCCATTCCCGCACGCAGCGCCTGTTCCGCCCGGATCAGCACCAGCGTGTGCGGATCATGTTCATAACCGGCATCAATCATGTCCTGCTGGTCCAGGGAGGTGAGCACGGTGACGCCAAGCAAGCACAGGTCTGAACCGCGCGCTGCTTCCACAGCCGCCTTCATTGCCTTGGGATAGGCATGGAGTGTCAGCATGGAAACGCCCATCTTGACGATGTTCTCGACGCCCTTTGCGACCGTATTGTCGATATCGAGGAGCTTCATGTCCAAGAAGACTTTTTTGCCTGACTGGACAAGCTCCGTTGCAAAGCCAAGGCCACCGGCAAAGGCCAGCTGATAGCCGATTTTATAGAAGGATACCGTATCCCCGAGGGTGCTGACGATATCACCCGCCGCCTTCAGGTCAGGCACATCAAGGCCTACGATGAGGCGATCGCGCAAAGCCGCTTCCATCATGACAAACCACCTTTTCCGTTGATCGCCATCCCATGACACACCAATGCGCGATAGGGAAGATCAGAACAGCAAAAGTGCAGACAAAAGCGGCCTGTTAACGGGTTTTTGCCAGCCTGGCGTGATCAATCAGCGACTGGCAGGTTCGTTCCATGGCTCTGGTGGTCCGGCTATCGTGGAAGGAGCCATCTGCTGCAAAGGCCTCGTGGGCATGGGCAACCGAACATTGCTCGCTGATAATCTGCGTTCCCACATTCATCAGAACCGACCGCAAATGATAGAGGCCACGAATACCGGCGAAATTGCCGTCGGATGATGAACAGAGCGCAACAATCTTGCCCGCATAGGGCTTAAGAGGCTTTTCACCGTCCCTGGAAATACGGCTGACCCAATCAATGGTGTTTTTCAGAAGCGGTGGGATGGAGGAATTATATTCAGGCGAGGCAATCAGAATGCCGTCATGGGCTGCAAACAGCCGCCCGAGCTTCATGGCGTTTTCCGGGATGCCTTTTTCGGACTCCAAATCCTGATCCATGATGGGTAGCGGATAGTCGATCAGGGCAAGGCGTGTCACATCAGCACCCAGAGCCGCCAATGTCTTCGTCGCAACATCAGCAACCTGGCCACTGAAAGCACCGGTACGATTCGAACCTGCGAAAACAAGGATCTTCGGCAGCATATGGTTCCCTTCGGAGGTCAAACGGCGAAAGCAGGCTATCAGGCGTGGCGGTAAATCCACAGGCGGGCGGGCGGCACATTGCGGATGATGAAATCGAGATGCTCGATTTTGTAATTACCGCGACCGGCAGGAACCGGCGACATCGGGCCGTAAGTGATCTGAACAATCGGACGGCCATGTGGAACCCGGCGCAGCAGGTCCTCGATAATCTTCACGCGGTCACCAACCGGGAAATTCAAAAGCGGCACCGCCGAGACGACCGAATCAAACATCTGTCCCTTGTGCTCGCCAAGTGTCTTGTCGAGATTGAAGGCATCGCCCTCGATAATGTTCACACCGGGGAAATCTTCGCGCAAATGTTCGGCAAAATCTGCGGAATATTCAACGCAGAAGAGGTTTTCAGGTGTAACGCCGCGATTGAGGATCGCGCGCGTGATTACGCCAGTACCCGGCCCAAGCTCCAGAACAGGCAGACCGGAATGGGGATTAACGACACTGGCCATACGGCGCGCCGTGATGGAACTGGTCGGGAGAATTGAACCCACTGCCTTCGGACCATGCATCCAGCCCTTGAAAAAGCGGATTTCCTCGCCGAATCTCTCAGCGAGTTTCTTTCCCAGTGGTCGTGTCATTCCCATCCTCCCGTCGCATATTGACAGATTTATGACGCAACTCGTGGCGGAAGCAAGGCCAGTCCCCTCACTTTGGCAACAAATTTACTCGCTCAGTCCTTCAAAGAATTCCTTCATGCGAGCAAAGAAGCCCGATGATTGCGGGCTATTGTCCTGCGACGACACACGCTCAAACTCTTCCAGCAATTCGCGCTGGCGCTTGTTGAGGTTTTGCGGCGTCTCGATCGCGATCTGGATATAGAGATCGCCCATGGCAGGCTGGCGCAAGACCGGCATGCCCTTGCCTTTAAGGCGGAACTGCTTGGCGTTCTGCGTGCCTTCAGGGATTTTGACCCGTGTCTGCGTGCCGTCAAGCGTCGCCACTTCAAACTGGCCGCCAAGCGCAGCGGTGGTCATGGAAATGGGCACCTTGCAATAAAGATCAGAACCATCGCGCTGGAAGAACTCATGCGGTTTCAGCGACAGGAAAATATAAAGATCACCTGAGGGTCCGCCGCGGACACCCGCCTCACCTTCACCTGTCAAACGGATACGTGTACCATCTTCGATACCCGCCGGAATGTTAACCGACAGCGAACGCTCTTCGGTGATTCGGCCCTGACCTGAACATTTCGTGCAGGGGTCTTTGATGGTCTGACCCCGACCATGGCAGGTCGGGCAGGTGCGCTCGATGGAGAAGAAGCCCTGCGCTGCCCGGACACGGCCGGAACCGCCACAGGTGTTGCACGTGACGGGTGATGTGCCCGGCTTGGCGCCGCTGCCGGAACATTCATCGCATGTGATGGAGGTTGGCACGCGGATCTGGGCTGTCTTGCCCGCATAGGCCTCCTCAAGCGTTATTTCCATATTGTAGCGAAGGTCAGCGCCACGTTCGCGGCCACCGGAGCGACGCTGGCGGCCACCGCCCATCATCTCGCCGAAAATGTCTTCGAAAATATCGGCAAAACCACCGGCGCCGCCAAAACCGCCGCCTCCGCCGCCCATACCACCATTTTCAAACGCAGCGTGACCGAACCGGTCATAGGCCGCGCGCTTGTTGGGGTCTTTCAGCGTTTCGTAAGCTTCGCCGATTTCCTTGAATTTGTGCTCGGCCTTTTCATCGCCCGGATTCTTGTCGGGGTGATATTGCATCGCCAGTTTACGGAAAGCGCTCTTGAGCTCCTTCTCATCAGCGCCTCTCGCTACGCCGAGGGTTTCGTAATAGTCAGCCTTCATCCAAACACTCGTTCCATGAAATCATAAAGCCTCACGCAGAAGCTTGTTTTAGAGCGGTATTTAGGTGCTCAACGCCCGGAATGCCATAGCCTTCTTGGATTGATTCGCTCCAAGTGCCGCATATTTGCGCATTATTGCGTTTGTGTGGCAATCCTTCCACGGTTTTATGCACTTATGAAAAGTAAAATGACCTGATGCACGCTGTCTTGAAGGTGTGTTGGCGGGTTCGTGGTTCGACAAGCTCACCATGAGGGAGATTGGAGATGCAGAGAGTCAAGTTCTGCAGAATTGTCGATGTGCATTGCAATCCTCACCCTCCCTCATCCTGAGCCTGTCGAAGGGCGCAACAATGGTTTTGCAGCCAACCAGATTATGCTTCCCCGTTGCCACACCCGCTTTCGCGTCTGGCCATTGGAAAAGTGGGAAAGACGGGCGGTCCATCGGGAGCGCTGAAGTCTTTGGTTGGTGTTGCGGTGAGTATGCTCCCCGGAGCTTTTCTTATTGGCTAAATAGAACGTGTTCCATTTAATCAGAAAAGCACCTGGACCACCCGCCCCGGCGATTTGTGTTCCCGTTCTTCACCGGTTTCCTGGCTGTCAGGCTCAGTACCGGCACAAGAGCGGAACCTCTCCAGCTTGCGAGACTACCACCCGCAAACAGAAGCGCCGGTCCTTTCCTGACTTCGAATAGTTTCCGGAAGCATTCCCGCCGGAAAGGACATGAGTAGAATAAGGGAGGCGGAGGAAACGTGGATAAGTTGGTGGTGTTTTTTTTGAGAATGGTGG
>NZ_JBFRDN010000024.1:0-77597 GCF_052113785.1 Phyllobacterium sp. TAF24
CTATTGGTTCGTGGTTCGACAGGCTCACCATGAGGGAGATGGGTGGATGCAATGCTAATCACCAACATTGCAGAACTTGGCTCCCTTACATCACCCCTCTCCTCATCCTGAGCCTGTCGAAGGGCCTCATGGTGAGCTTGTCGAACCACGAACCCCATCATTGCAGATATAAATCTAAGACTAACTCCGATCCCTGAACCTGTTGGTAATCGGATAACGCCGGTCACGACCGAAATTCTTGCGTGTCACCTTCACACCCGGCGCGGACTGGCGACGCTTATATTCGGCGAGATAAAGCAGATGTTCGATCCGCTCGACCGTCTTGCGCTCATGTCCGCGCTCGACGATTTCATCCACGCCCATCTCGTTCTCAACCAGACATTCGAGAATATCATCGAGCACCGGATAGGGCGGCAGCGAATCCTGATCCGTCTGGTTTTCACGCAGTTCGGCTGAAGGGGCTTTGCTGATGATGTTTTCCGGGATCACCACGCCGGAAGGGCCAAGACCACCCGCCGGAACGTTTTTGTTGCGCCATTCTGACATGGCGTAGACCTGCATCTTGTAGATATCCTTGATCGGATTGTAGCCGCCGTTCATGTCGCCATAGAGGGTGGCATAGCCCACCGACATTTCCGACTTGTTGCCGGTGGTTACAACCATGGAGCCGAACTTGTTGGAGATGGCCATCAGGATCGTGCCACGCGCGCGGCTTTGCAGGTTTTCCTCGGTAATGCCTTGTTTGGTGCCCTCGAATGTTGGCCCAAGCGCTTTCAAAAAGCCCTCGACAGGCTCGAAAATCGGCACGATATCGTAGCGGCAGCCAAGCGCCTTGGCGCAATCTTCCGCATCCTTCAGCGAATCCTTCGACGTATAGGTGTAGGGCATCATGACGGCACGTAAGCGCTCTTCACCCAGCGCATCGACGGCCAGAGCCGCGCAGATCGCCGAGTCGATACCGCCGGAAAGGCCGAGCACCACATCCTTGAAGCCGTTCTTGTTGACATAATCGCGCAGCCCCAGCAGGCAGGCGCGATACTGCGCTTCCTCACCTTCAGGGATTTTCGACATGGGGCCTTCCGAGCAGGACCATCCGCCCTCGCCCCGCCGCCATGTGGTGACGATCAGCTGTTCCTCGAACTGCGACATCTGGAAAGCGATGCTCTTGTCCGCATTGAAGGCAAAGGATGCGCCATCGAAAATCAGATCGTCCTGACCGCCCAGCTGATTGGCGAAAATCAACGGCAGACCGGTCTCGATCACCTGACGCAGCACAACCTGATGGCGCACATCCACCTTGCCATTGTAATAGGGGGAGCCATTGGGAACGCACAGGATTTCCGCCCCGCTCTCGGCCAGCGTCTCGCAGACACCGAGATCGCCCCAGATATCCTCGCAGATCGGAATGCCGATGCGGATACCGCGGAAATTCACGGGTCCCGGCATTGGCCCCTGCTGAAACACGCGCTTTTCATCAAATTCGCCGTAATTTGGCAAATCAACCTTGAAGCGCTCCGCGATCACCTTGCCACCATCCAGCAGCAGAGCGGAATTGTGCAGCCCGCTTTCGCGCCGCAGCGGTGTGCCGATGATGACACCCGGCCCGCCATCTGATGTGTCAGCCGCGAATTCCTTGACGGCCTTTTCGCAGGCCTCGATGAATGCTGCCTTCAGCACGAGATCTTCAGGCGGATAGCCCGAAATGAACAGTTCTGTGAACAGGACAAGATCAGCACCCTGCCGCGCGGCATCTGCGCGGGCTTCGCGGGCTTTGGCCAGATTGCCCCTGATATCACCCAGAACAGGATTGAGCTGGGCGATGGCGATGCGGAGAATATCGGGAGTCACAGGATTTTTGCTCATACTGAACATATATCGTTTCGCTGGATGTTAAACAAGAGCCCGGAGCAAATTTGCCGCAGAGACAAAAGCTGCTCCGGCGACTCGGCTTCAGGCAATAAACACGGTCCACACCGTATAGAACCAGACGGTTGCCACAAGAACAACCGAGATCAATACGGCAAGTGAGCCGCAATCCTTGGCGATCTGGATGTCCCGCTGGAAATCCCGCGATACGGCGTTACAGGCGGCTTCAATGCCGGTATTGAGCACCTCAATCATGATCAGGAACAGCATCGAACCTGTCAGCGCCAGAAAGGAAAGCAGCGAGGGGGCAATGGCTGCGGCAACAGGAACTGAAAGGATAAAAAGGATCAGTTCCTGCTGAACTGCCTTTTCATGCACCGCCAGATGCCTGAGCGCGCGCATGGAATTGACGAATGCCAATAATAGCCGCTGCATGGTCCGCTCTCGTCCTTCCCGTAAACGGCAGCTATAAGGCCAGATCAGGCGGCGTCAATCCTTCAGATGTAATCGGGTAGTCATTCCCCAGCGACCACAACACCGCCGCCACTCGCCACATATTTCGGCAAGCCGTCATGAATGTCGTAATAGTCGCCCTTGTCACCAACGAAGATATGCACTTCGCCTTGCAGATTTGTCGGCTTGTCGAACGACCCTGCCATCACCGAGATGTAATCGAGATCATGATGTTTCCAGAACATCACCGAGCCGCAATTCTTGCAGAAACCGCGCGCCGCATATTCGCTGGCCGCGTACCATTTGATGTGTTCTTCACCTGTAATGGTAATGGCGTCATTTTGAACATTGGTTGCCGCGTAGAAATGGCCTGACTGTTTGCGGCACTGCGAGCAATGGCAATAAACAATCCCGCGCAGTTCACCGCGCGTCTTGAAGCGGATAGCGCCACACAGACATGATCCACTATGCAATTCCGACATCAGGACGGCCTCCCGTTCAACGCAGCAACATTGTAGGTCCGCGCCCGTGTCTCGCCTTTCGCGATCACGCCTTTGGCGACCGCGTCAACGACATGCGCAGAAGCGCAGCGCCAACAACGGCGGAAAGCAGCGACCCGAGCAGCACGCCCAGCTTTGTTTCATCCTGCAACAATGGCGAATTTGCGTATGCCAGAAGACCGATGAACAGGCTCATGGTGAAACCGATGCCGCAGAGGATCGAAACGCCATAAATCTGGAACCAGCTTGCCCCGGCGGGCCGTTCCGCCAGCTTGAGCTTGATGGCAAGGAACGCAAAGGCAAAAACGCCAATCTGCTTGCCGATGAAAAGACCGGCTGCCACGCCAAGCGGCACGGGATCAGCAAGATTGGACAGTGATACGCCGCTGAAGGAAACACCGGCATTGGCAAAACCGAAGATTGGCACGATGGCAAAGCCAACCCATGGCTGAATGGCATGCTCCAGCTTGAGAAGTGGCGATTCGACCGCCCCACTCTCATCTTTGGCGCCGCGCATTGGAATGGTCAGGGCGAGGAGCACACCGGCAATCGTCGCGTGAATGCCTGATTTGAACACCAGAATCCACAGAATGACGCCCAGAACGAGATAGGCCCAGAGCCGCACCATGCCCATACGATTCATCGCCATCAGAATGATGAACACAGCCGCCGCGCCTGCGACAGCGGCAATATTCAACCCACCCGAATAGAACAGCGCAATGATGATGACAGCACCGAGATCGTCGATAATGGCCAGCGCCGTCAGAAAAACCTTGAGCGACAGGGGAACGCGCGAGCCAAGCAGCGAGAGAACGCCAAGCGAAAAGGCGATATCGGTAGCCGAGGGAATGGCCCAGCCGCGTGCCGTTTCACCGCCACTGTTGAAGGCAAGAAAGATCAGTGCCGGAACAACCATGCCGCCGACCGCCGCAAAACCCGGCAATGCGCGGCGTGACCAGTTGGAAAGCTGGCCACTGATCATTTCACGTTTGATTTCGAGCCCCACCAGCAGGAAGAACACGGCCATTAGCGCATCATTCACCCAATGGAGAATGCTCAAACCGCCAATATAGGTCTTCAGAAGACCAAAATAGCCATCACTGAGGGGTGAGTTGGCAATGATCAGCGCCAATGCCGCCACCACCATCAGAATGATGCCACCAGAGGCCTCGCTCTCAATGAAGGAACGGAAAGACGATGTCAGGCGGATTCGGCGCGAAGGATTTGTGGTCATAAACCCTTGATAGAATCCATAGACACAAAATTCCAGCCAAAACGGGCGGATGTTCTGACAGATGTGTGATCTGCCCAAAGTTGTTACCCGCAAAACAAAGGGCGACCCGAAAGGCCGCCCTTTTATTTATCGATAGTGTCAGCGTATCAGCCGTTGACAGCGATCTTCTGTGGATGAGCGTTGCGTTCCTTCTTGAGAAGTTCTGCAACGAGGAATGCCAGTTCCAGTGCCTGATCGGCATTGAGACGTGGATCGCAATGGGTGTGGTAACGGTCCGACAGGTCTTCTGCCGAAATCGCCCGCGCACCGCCGGTGCATTCCGTGACGTTCTTGCCGGTCATTTCGATGTGGATGCCACCGGGATAGGTGCCTTCCGCGTGATGAACTGCAAAAAATCCTTCAACTTCCTTCAGGATACGGTCGAAAGGCCGTGTCTTGTAGCCATTGGCCGTGATCGTGTTGCCATGCATCGGATCACAGGACCAGACCACATCGCGGCCTTCCTTCTGTACCGCACGGATGAGCTTGGGCAGATGATCGCCAATCTTGTCATGGCCAAAACGGGCAATGAGGGTCAGACGGCCAGCTTCGTTCTCCGGATTAAGCACATCGATCAGCTTGATGAGATCATCAGGCTCCAGTGAAGGACCACACTTGAGGCCAAGCGGGTTCTTGATGCCACGGCAATATTCCACATGGGCATGATCAGCCTGACGTGTGCGGTCGCCGATCCAGATCATGTGGCCAGACGTGCCGTACCAGTCGCCAGAGGTTGAATCCACGCGGGTCAGCGCTTCTTCATAGCCAAGCAGCAAGCCTTCATGGCTGGTGTAGAAATCCGTCTCACGCAGCGTGTGGTTGGTTTCCGAAGTAATGCCAACGGCGCGCATGAAATCCATCGTGTCGGAAATCGTGCGGGCCAAGGATTCATAACGTTCGCCCTGCGGGCTATCCGAAACGAAGCCAAGCATCCACTGGTGCACGTTTTCAAGGTTGGCATAACCACCCTGAGCGAAAGCGCGCAACAGGTTCAGCGTTGCCGCTGACTGGCGGTAAACCATTTCCTGACGGCTTGGATCGGGGATGCGGGCAGCTTCGGTGAATTCCGTGCCATTGATGATGTCACCGCGATATACAGGCAACTCAATACCACCAATGGTTTCCGTATCCGCCGAGCGTGGCTTGGCGAACTGGCCAGCAATACGGCCAATCTTCACAACGGGCTGCGACGCACCAAAAGTCAGCACGACAGCCATTTGCAGAAACACGCGGAAAAAGTCGCGGATATTGTCCGCGCCATGCTCGGCAAAGCTCTCGGCGCAATCGCCGCCCTGCAGAAGAAAGCCCTGCCCTTTGGAGACGGCTGCGAGCTGGCGCTTCAGCTTTCGCGCCTCACCTGCAAAAACGAGTGGCGGATAAGTGCGAAGACGGGCCTCGACATCGCTCACAGCTTGAGCGTCCGGATAGAAAGGAGCCTGTTTGATCGGCTTGTTTCTCCAGGAAGTCGGTGTCCAGTTCTTCGTCATTATTGCACCTGTTTTCGATTGTCCGCACTGGTTAGTGATGGTTTGCGATTTCCGGTTGCTCCGGAAGGCGCTCATATAGTGGAAATATCCCCAATATACCAGTCCTATACCAATCCCGTTAAGGTTTGAGGCTGGAACGCGAAATCGAGATTGTCGCAAGCGCCATTTTGATTTACGTTAACGTTAAAGTCAAAGTTGGAGCGACCAATGCGCGATATCGCTTTTGAAGCCTCGGATGGCTTTCCTCTGCATGGCACCATGTTTGAAGGCAAGGGTGATGGTCCTGCGGTTCTGATCTCGTCTGCGGCGGCCGTTCCCAATACATTTTACCGCCACTTTGCCGGTGAATTGCTCGCCTCAGGTGCTTCAAAAGTGCTGACTTACGACTATCGCGGCGTGACAAAATCCAAGACGCCGAAGGGTTGGACGTCGCGCTTGGGTATGAAAGACTGGGGCGTGCTGGATTTCCCGGCGGCTATTGATGTGCTGAAGCAGGCTGCAAATGGCAAACCGCTTGTTGGCATAGGCCATTCCTATGGTGGTCTTGCCCTTGGTCTCAGCAATCGCTCTGCGGATTTTGTGCGCTATACGTCGATGGCATCGCTCAACGGCTATTACCGCAACACGGCCGTACCCTTTTCCGTCTTTGCCAAGATGAACCTTATTGCCCTGCCATTGGCGCTTTCGCTCGGACGCCTGCCGAAATGGAGCGGTATTGGCGAAGAACTTCCCGGTAGCGTGTTTCAGGACTGGGCGCGCTGGTGCCGCAGTCCGAACTTCCTCTTCGGCGATGCGAGAACGCCGGAGTCAAAGTACTTTCAGTCGGTCCGCATCCCCCTGCTCGCGGTCGGCATCACCGACGATCCTTGGGGAACGCCCAAAGCGGTTGACCACCTGCTGGCTCACTATGCCAATGCACCGACAACGCAGTTGTGGCTCTCGCCGGAACAATCCACGGGCGGCGCGGTGGGTCATCTCGGTTTCTTCCGCAAAAATCATGTGGCCACCCTATGGCCGCCGGTCATTGACTGGCTGTTGCATGAAACAATCCCGCAAGGGGCAATTCAGCGCGAAGAAAAGCGCGTCGCCTAGGTTAGTAGAACCTTTCAACTTCTCGCTCTGCCATTCAGGCGCCGGTCGCGGATTGTCCCTTCCGGATGGCCACCGTCAGCGTGGAGGCATTCGGCAATCAAAATAGAATCGACTTCAATGTGCAGGATGATACCCTCACGACAAAACAATCGATGATTAGCCAGATGACAGGAGGAAAAGATGACCAAGCCGACCGAATCGCTGGCAAAAAATCTTCAGACAATCGCCTCCTATGAGGACTATGCGGAACAGTACAATACAATTGTGGGAGAGCTTCCGAACGCCAATGGTATAGAAGGCCTAAGGCGCGTTGCCGCAATCGCCGGTGCAGGTGGCCATATACTTGAAATCGGATCCGGACCGGGCCGCGATGCGGACTTCCTTGAGACTCTCGGCGCTCAGATCAGGCGTACCGACGCGACGCAGCGGTTTCTCGACCTGCAGGCGGCGCGCGGCAAGAAGGGTGATCTTCTCAACGTCATCACCGACGATCTTGGCGGCCCCTATGATGCGGTTGTGGCCCTGTGTGTGCTCATTCATGTGGCGCGCGATCAGATCGATCCGGTTCTTGCAAAGATAATGCGGTCACTGCGGCCGGGAGGTGCCTTCCTTGTATCAATGCGCGATGGTCACGGCGAGAAGAATGGCAATTACCATACGGTGTACTGGACGAAAGACGATTTCGCGGCACGCATTGAAAGCGCCAGAATGAGCATTGTCTGGGACAAGTTCAATATTGGCGGTGATGGCGACGGGTGGAACACATTTCTGGCGGTGAAGCCATCATAACCGGCGCTGGGTGCTTGCACAGCCATAACCGACACAGGCGGCCATATCCGGCCGCCTGACAACTGTCCGGCATCAGTCGATCCGCGCGCCATCCACGACGCGGTATGTGGGTTTGTACATGGTCACCAGTTCCTCAGCCGCTGTCGGATGGACGGCCATGGTGCGGTCAAAGTCTTCCTTGGTACAGCCGGCTTTCATGGGAATAGCCAGAAGCTGCGCCATTTCACCCGCATCGGGTCCAAGAATATGTGCGCCAATGACTTTCCGGCTGGCCGCATCGACAATCAGCTTGATCAGCATCTTTTCTTTGCTACCGGAAAGCGTATTGCGCATCGGGCGGAACACCGCGCGATAAACCTCGATCTCCTTGAATTTCTGCGCCGCATCCTGCTCGGTCAGACCGACCGTGCCAATTTCAGGCTGCGAGAAAACAGCTGTGGCGATCAGTTCATGATCCGGCTTCGTCGGATTGTTCTTGAAGACAGTCTCAAGGAAACACATGGCTTCGTGGATCGCGACGGGAGTCAATTGTACCCGGTTG
This sequence comes from Phyllobacterium sp. TAF24, assembly GCF_052113785.1. Classification (NCBI taxonomy): domain Bacteria; kingdom Pseudomonadati; phylum Pseudomonadota; class Alphaproteobacteria; order Hyphomicrobiales; family Phyllobacteriaceae; genus Phyllobacterium; species Phyllobacterium sp. TAF24. The sequence continues at coordinate 8,002 of NZ_JBFRDN010000024.1, forward strand.
GTAACATCACCAACGGCCCAGATATTGTCCTTACTGGTACGCGAATATTCATCCACCTTGATTGCACCCTGCTCATCGACGGCGACACCGGCAGCTTCAAGACCAAGGGATTTTGTATTCGGCACACGCCCGATAGCCAGCATGACCTGATCGGCGGGGATGACGTCACCACCGGACAGGTGCACGCGCTTGCGTCCATCATCGCCGCGCTCGACCTTGGTAATGATCTCCGTGACGCGAATGTGGATGCCCTTCTCGACCATGGCCGCATGCAGCATATGGCGCAAATCCTGATCGAAGCGCGAGAGTATCTCCTTGCCGCGATAGACAAGTGTCGTCTCGACCCCGAGACCATGGAAAATATTGGCAAACTCCACCGCGATATAACCGCCACCCTCGATCACAATGGATTTGGGCAACAGGTCGAGATGAAACGTTTCATTGGAGCTGATGCAGAGTTCATTACCCGGCAATGAGGGATGCGGGCTTGGATGACCGCCGGTGGCAAGCAGGATGTGGTCGGCGGTTACCCGCTTGCCGGAGTTCAAAATCTCGACCGTGTGATCGTCGATCAACACAGCACGGCTTTCAAAAATCTCCACTTCGGAGTTCTCAAGCCCCTTGCGATAGAGCCCTTCCAGACGCGCAATTTCGCGGTCCTTGTTGGCGATCAGCGTTGGCCAATCGAACTTGGTTTCGCCGACAGTCCAGCCATAGCCTACAGCGGCATCGAAATGTTCCTGAAACTGCGACGCATAGACAAAGAGCTTCTTGGGCACGCAACCGCGGATAACACACGTACCGCCCATACGATACTCTTCGGCCAGCCCGACCCGTTTGCCCATGGCGCCCGCCAGACGTCCGGCACGTACCCCACCGGAGCCGCCGCCGATGACAAAGAGGTCATAGTCATAGGTCGCCATTCAAAACACTCCGAATCCGTTCAATTACTGATCACCATATATGGGTTCTATAGCGCGGCTTTAAAAGAACAAAGCCCGGCTGTTACACCGGGCTTTGCAATTCTTCAGAAAGGTAAAGTTTATGGCTTCGGCTTGGCCGGTGCAGCTGGCTTGGCAGGTGCCTTTGCCGGTGCCTTGGCGGGAGCCGCCGGGGCTTCCGGCGCTAGGGGCGTTTCTGCGGCAGCAGGTGCCGGTGTTACCGGAGCAGTCGCAGCGGCCGCGGCAACAATCTTCTCGGCGACCGCCTGTGCGAGATCCCGCGCGATGCCATTGCGCCAGATGCTGGCTGCCTTCATGACTTCGCGGGTTGCAATCGGGCCTTCCGACAAGAGCTTCTTGCCAGCAGGTGAATTGTAGAAGCCGGTAATGGCATTCAGCTCTTCTTCGCTAAACGAAACCGCATAGGCACGGGCCGCTTCGTTTTCAAGATCAACGCGGCGCGCAGCCAAGGCCAAAGCCTGTTCGTCAACAGCGGCACTGATGATGGATTCGAGATTCGGGTCCTTCTCGATCAACTGGGCCTTTAGAGCCTGCGCGGCATCCGGCAAGATCCCGTCGAATGCATCCGTTGCCTTGATCGCCGAAATTGCAGCGCGTGCGGCGGAAAGATGCGATGGGGTAATTTCCTGCGCCTGTGCGGTATAAAGACTGCCCAGCATGATTACGACAGACAGAGGTGCAATCAAACGGCGAAAGCCAGTTGCTCGGTTCATGGATTTATTGCTCCGTTTTCTCTCAAGACTTTGCCCTTTAGGGCTGTGTTCGTGTTCGTATACCGTCTGCACCGGCTAAAATAGCCACGCGCGCCAGCCCCAGAAATAGTCCGTGCTCCACAACACCAGGTATGGCGTGCAGAGCGTTTGATAACGCTCTTGTATCCGGAATGCGGCCAAAAGATGCATCCAGGATCAAATGCCCGCCGTCTGTAACAAATGCTTCGCCTCCCGTCATCCTCAATGTAAGGGAACCGGAAAGATCGAGGTCAGAAGCAGCCTTTTCTATCGCAATTTTCGTTGCGGCAAGTCCAAATCGATTGACTTCAATCGGCAACGGGAACTTGCCAAGCGTCTCGACATTCTTCGACTCGTCCGCAATCACCACCATCTGGGCCGATGCCGCAGCGACAATCTTCTCGCGCAACAACGCACCGCCGCCGCCTTTGATCAAGGCTAATTCGGGACCGATCTCGTCAGCGCCATCAATCGTCAAATCGAGGACAGGCGTTTCTTCCAGCGTCGTCAGCTTTACACCAAGCTCCAGGCAAAGAGCTGCCGTGCGCTCGGACGTCGGGACACCGATGATATCAAGGCCCGCAGCAACCTTTTCCGCCAGAAGCCTGACAAACTCCTCGGCGGTCGAGCCAGTGCCTATTCCCAGACGCATACCATCCTTGACATAGGTCAGCGCTTCGGCCGCTGCCTTGATCTTCAATGTCCTGGGGTCCATCCGGGTGCCTCTCCTCGCTTTGACTTGACACTTGGCTCCCTAACACGTCAGACACCCGGGTCAAGGCTCGATACTTGATTTCGTCAGATAGTTATGTGCGAGTGTCAGTTCCGGCGGAGGGCGCCACGCCGGAAACACATAAATCCCAAGTCTCAATCCTAACGTTAGATATAGGTCTGCAAATGTCCAAACCCATTGTTGTTTTCGACCTTGATGGCACCCTGGTCGATACCGCGCCTGACTTGCTTGATAGTTTGAATCACTGCCTGCATGAAGCCGGAATGAAAAAAATCGATCCCGTGGCGTTGCGTCGCTACGTCGGACAAGGCGGGCGCGTGATGATCGAACGCGCTTTTGAGGCGCAGCAGAAAATGCTCAGCCCCGAACAGCTTGATTGGCTGGTGGGTCTGTTTCTCGAACATTACAGCAAGAATATGCCCGGCCATTCGGCCCTTTATGAAGGCGTCGAAGCCGTCATGGACGATCTCTCGCAGGCCGGTTATCTCCTTGCAGTCTGCACGAACAAGTTCGAAGGACTTTCCGTCAGCCTGTTGACCGCACTTGGCCAGACATCCCGCTTTGCCGCCATTTGCGGTTCAGACACGTTTGCATTTCGCAAGCCTGACCCGCGCCACCTCTTTGAGACCATAGCAAAAGCCGGTGGAGATCGGGATCGCGCCTTGATGGTTGGCGACAGCCACACCGATATCGCCACGGCCAAGGCCGCTGGAATCCCCGTTATCGCCGTGGACTTCGGTTATTCAGACCTGCCCGTATCGACCTATGAACCAAGCAAGGTCATTTCACACTATCGTGAATTGAATATTCAACTTGCCGAACGCTTGATCAACGCCGTCAACGCCTGATTTTGCTGGTTCTACTGGCTTTCAGCTTCCTCCTGCATCCCCCTGTCGGGATGGGAATGGTGGAACAATTACTGCAATCATGCGTTGCAGTTTTTGATCGATACTATGCCGAGTGGTGTATTATCCGACATTTCTTCACTCTTATTTGAAAGCGGAGATTTCGAGCTTCGTGATTTCAGGAGGAAATATGAGAAAGCTTATTTCGTTCTTTACAGCGGCGGCCATGTCCATCGGTATGCTTTCTGCAAGCACCGTGGCCGGTTACTCCGCTCCCATTGTGCCGCAATCGATTGAAGGCAATTCGCAGGTTCTGCTAGTCAGAGATCACGGCAATTGGCGCATGCGCCCGCTTCGCGGCGGTGATCGTGGTTGGCGCGGTGATCGCGGCTGGCGCGGCGGTGATCATTGGCGCGGCGGCGGCTGGCGCGGTGATCGTGGCTGGCGTGGTGATCGCGGTTGGCGCGGTAACAGGGGCTGGCGCGGCGATCGCTGGTACAGAGGTCATCGCGGCTATTATGGCGATTATCGGCCCGGGTATCGCTATTATGACGGCGCGTGGTTCCCTCTGGCAGCATTTGCCGGTGCTGTGATTGTGGGCAATGCCATCAACAATGACCGTATTGTCAGCCGTGGGTCGAGCTATCACACCCGCGCGTGCTACAATCGCTACCGGTCTTATCGGGCCTATGACAATACCTATCAGCCCAATAACGGTCCTCGCCGTCAGTGCATTACCCGCTAAGGCATAATTGACGACACATGATTCCCGAACCTGGCCGCAGACGCGGCCGGGTTTCTTTTTGTCATTCATTTCAATGCTGTAAACAGCCTATGCTTTAACCGCAGGGCCCCTTTGACTTGCCTCAAACGTGGCAGGCCTGCTCATTTTTTGGGCGATTTTCAGCGTTGCAGCGCAAATAGCGGAATGTGCTTGCATTTTTTTCCCAACGCGCTTGAATGAACGTGTCTGAAGGGGATTATGAGTGAAGCCATTTGATGAGATGATCAAAACCGGCGGTCAGGTACGCCCGCCATATGAACAACTGCAATGCTGGCTTGATACCCAGAACCCGGAAAGGTTTGCGCAGAAAGCGCGCGATGCAGAAAATGTCTTTCGCAAGACCGGGATTACCTTCGCCGTCTATGGCGATGAGGAAGCGGCAGAGCGCCTGATACCATTCGATATCATCCCACGCATCATCACCGGCAATGAATGGCGACGACTGTCGCAGGGCATCGAACAGCGCGTAATGGCCCTCAATGCTTTCCTTGATGACATTTATCACCGTCAGGAAATTATTCGCGCAGGCCGTATCCCGCGGGAACTTTTCACCCACAACGATGCCTTCCTGCCCGAGATGGTGGGTTTCCGGCCACCCGGCAATGTTTACACCCATATTATTGGTGTCGACATCGTCCGAACCGAAGAAAATCAGTTCTACGTTCTCGAAGACAATGCCCGCACGCCGTCAGGTGTTTCCTATATGCTGGAAAACCGCGAAACGATGATGCAGCTGTTTCCGGAACTGTTCCAGCAGATCAAGGTCCGGCCTGTCGAAACCTACCCCAAATTGCTGCGGCAATCGCTGGCCGCCGTCGCGCCTCCCGGTTGTAACGGCACGCCGACAATCGCAGTTCTTACTCCCGGCATTTACAACTCAGCCTATTTCGAACATGCGTTTCTGGCCGATCAGATGGGTGTCGAGCTTGTCGAGGGCAGTGATCTCAAGATCGAGAACGGCAAGGTGGTCATGCGCACCACCGAGGGCAACCGCGCTATCGACGTGCTCTACCGGCGCGTGGACGATTCCTATCTCGATCCCCTCACCTTCCGCCGCGATTCAACGCTCGGCGTTGCCGGAATCATGGATGTCTACCGTTCGGGCAATATCACCATCGCCAATGCTCCCGGCACCGGTATTGCCGATGACAAGGCGCTTTATTCCTACATGCCAGAGATTGTCGAGTTCTATACGGGCCGCAAGGCGATCCTTGAAAATGTTCCGACACATCGCTGCTCCGAGCCGGATACATTGAAATATGTGCTGGAAAATCTGGCGGAGCTTGTCGTCAAGGAAGTGCATGGTTCGGGCGGTTACGGGATGCTTGTCGGCCCGGCGGCTACAAAGAAAGAGTGCGAAGATTTTGCGCTGAAACTCAAAGCCAATCCAAAGAACTATATCGCCCAGCCAACGCTTGCCCTGTCGACAACACCGATCATGACCGAAAAAGGCTTGGCGCCGCGTCACGTGGACCTGCGCCCCTTCGTTCTCGTATCAGACCGCATCCGCATCACGCCGGGCGGCCTGACGCGCGTGGCACTGAAAGAAGGCTCGCTCGTGGTCAATTCCAGTCAGGGAGGCGGAACAAAAGACACCTGGGTTCTCGACGACTGATCGCTTTGAATGGGGAATGAGGGCTGCCACAGACGGCCCCGTCAATAAATAAAAGAGGGATACAACCGAAACATGCTTCTTGGTCGCACCGCGAATGGTCTCTACTGGATGTTCCGCTATATCGAGCGGGCAGAGAATATGGCGCGTCTCATCGACGCCGGTTTGCGGATGGCTTTGACAAAAACCTCCGATGCACCGGAGGAATGGTCTTCCGTATTGATGAGTGCCGGCGTAAAAATCGGTTATGACGCAAAATACAGCGAGTACAATGCCAGCCTCGTCTCGGATTTTCTGTTGCGGGACCTCAGCAATCCATCGAGCGTGATGTCATGCGTTGAAACCGCCCGTTCCAACGCCCGCATGGTGCGCACGGCGCTGACCCGCGAGGCATGGGAAAGCGTCAATGAGACGTGGATGATCCTGAAATCCACCCTCGCCTCAGCCATTCCGGAAACCGATCTTCCGCGCGTTCTGGACCAGATCAAGCGCGAAACCGCCATCATCCGCGGCGCCTTCCATGGCACGATGCTGCGCAACGAGATTTTCAACTTTGCCCGGCTGGGCACCTTTATCGAGCGGGCCGATAATACCGCACGCATTCTCGACGTGAAATATTATGTGCTGCTGCCCTCGATTTCCTATGTCGGCACGACGCTCGATAATTTTCAGTGGGAGTCGATCCTGCGCTCGGTTTCAGCGCACCGCTCCTATCGCTGGGTCTATGATGTCGAATACAATCCGGTGAATATTGCGGATTATCTGATCCTCAACTCGCGCATGCCGCGTTCGCTGAATTTCTGCTATTCGAACATCGTCGATAATCTCAAATATCTTGCCAGTGATTATGGCAAGCGGCATGAATGCCACGATATGTCGGAAAACATCATGACTCGGCTCGAGAACAACGAAATTCGCAGCATTTTCGACAACGGCCTGCACGAATTTCTGAGTGACCTGATCTATCAAACCAATGGTCTCGGCAGCAAAATCGCCGAAGCCTATAACTTTGATTGAAAATCATGCTTCTGAACATCAAGCACACCTCCCGCTATCAATATGACTATCCGGTGCAATACGCTGTCCAGCGGTTGCGTCTGCAGCCGTCAAGCTCTCCGGGGCAGAAAGTCATTGATTGGAACGTGACCGTCAGCGGCGCCGAGCAGGAAGCGAGTTATCGCGACGGCTATGGCAACCGCACCCAGCTTGTGCGGCTTGATCGCGACGTCAAGGAACTCGTCATCGAGGCGACGGGACAGGTGGAAACCGAAGACCGCTCCGGCGTATTAGGCAAGGTCTACAATTTTATGCCCATCTGGCTTTATGAGCGTGAAACGGAGCTGACAAAGCCCGGAGATGCCATAAAACAGCTGGCGGCAAGCCTTAAAGTCACAAATGACAGGCTGGCGGTTATGCACGAGCTGATGACCACGCTGCACAAGGTTGTCGCCTATACGCCGGGAACGACCAACATCACCACCACGGCCGAGGAAGCCCTCACCCTTGGGACGGGCGTCTGTCAGGATCACACCCATGTTTTCCTCGCGGTTGCCCGCGTATTGAAAATCCCTGCCCGCTACGTTTCGGGGTATCTGATGATGCTGGATAGCATCGAGCAGACAGCCACCCATGCCTGGGCGGAAGCACATATTGACGGATTGGGCTGGGTGGGTTTCGACGCAGCCAATGATATCTGCCCGAACGAGCATTATATCCGTGTTGCCTGCGGCCTCGACTACAACGAAGCCTCGCCAATTTCCGGTATGCGCTTCGGTCCCGGCATGGAATCACTTGCCGTCGACCTCAATGTAGAGCAGTAATCGCCGAGATTTTTTAGAATTCGGGATTCGCTATGACCTATTGCGTCGGGCTTAAATTGGATCGTGGGCTTGTGTTCATGTCGGACACGAGAACCAATGCCGGCGTCGACAACATCTCCACGTTCAAGAAGATGTACACATGGGCAAAGCCCGGTGACCGCGTTATTACACTGCTGTCATCAGGCAATCTTGCCACCACCCAGACGGTCATCAGCATTCTCAACGAGCGGACAAAGATCCCTTCCGAGCGCGCACCATCGATCTTTGACATGCCATCCATGTTCCAGACGGCGAAGCTGGTGGGCGATACGATCAAAAGCGTCATTCACGATGTGGATTCCGATGGCCAGCGCGCCGATTCCTTCGGCGCATCGATTATTCTCGGCGGCCAGATAAAGGGCGGCGAACCACGCCTGTTCCTCATCTATCCCGAAGGCAATTTCATTGAATCATCCCCAGATACGCCGTTTTTCCAGATTGGCGAGCACAAATACGGCAAGCCGATTATTGTACGCTCCTACGATCCGGCAATGACATTTGAAGAAGCGACCAAGCTGCTGTTCGTGTCCTTCGATTCCACACTAAAATCCAATCTTTCGGTCGGATTGCCGCTGGATATGCAGTTCTATGAAGCCGACAGCCTCAAACTCGGCTTCGAAAAACGCATCGAGCGCAATGACCCCTATTACGAAGCCATTTCCGAAGGCTGGTCACAGGCCCTGAAACTGGCGTTCCAAAGCCTGCCTACGTTCAAGATTGAATAGAGCAGGCTCCACTCTCTACAACCCACCTATCTCCGTCATCCTCGGGCCTGACCCGAGGACCCACAGCTCAGGAGATCAGATGAATCCGGATATTCACCGCTTTAAGTTAGGGGTCCTCGGGTCAAGCCCGAGGATGACGGAGAGTTGGGTGCTTTCGGATGACAGAGATGGATGGGTTGCAGGAAGTTAAATTCTGCAACATGGGTGACTACCGTTGCAGCGCTCCACTCTCCCTCCCCATTCGTTGCACAACTATTGGTGCGTGGTTCGTGGTTCGACAAGCTCACCATGAGGGGCTTGGGTGGATGCAACGATAATCGCAAACATTCCATCGCTAATGTTGCAGAACTTAACTCCCTGCAACCCTCACTCTCCCTCATGGTTGTTATGTTGAACCACGCGCTATGCTCATGCCACTATTCTCATATTCAAATAAATCCAACCGAGGAATTGACCAGTTGCAGACCCCGTTATGTCGTGGTTCGACAGGCTCACCATGAGGGGGAGTAGAGGGTTGCAGGGAGTCAAGTTCTGCAACATTAGTGATGGAATGTTTGCGATTATCGTTGCATCCACCCAAGCCCCTCATGGTGAGCTTGTCGAACCACGAACCACGCACCGTAAACCACGCGTGACAGAACTTGCAGTCCATCAATAAAAAGGGGCGCATTGCGCCCCTCATCATATCAATATTCTGGCATCCCAAACCAACGCTCAGAGCTGTGCAGTCTGGTTGCTCACAGCCTGACGAACAGCCGTGGTCTTGACGATGGCTTTCTCCATATAGAGATCACGCTGGTAGACGTCATCGAAATACTGGATGGCGCCTGTTTTGGCATCCGGCCATGCGGTGAAGTACGAGACGTAAACCGGTAGCTGATCCTTGACCCGGACACTCTTCTCGTTCTTGCCGAAATACTGGTTCAGTTCCTCGACAGGCACACCAAGCACGGCAGCCGCCATATCGCGCGGGCGCTCCAGACGGATACAACCATGGCTCAGCGCGCGCATATCCTTCTTGAAGTAGGATTTCGCCGGTGTGTCATGCATGTAGATGTCATGGCTGTTCGGGAACAGGATTTTCAATTCACCCAGCGCATTGTCGAGACTCGGCTTCTGGCGGATGCCAACGCCGCCGCCACTTGATGCAACCTGCGACCAATCGACCGAACTTGACGGGATAACACGTCCCGATTTGTCATAGACCTCATAGCCGCTATTTTCGAGATAGGATGGGTTGGCAAGAATCTTCGGCATCATCTCGTTGAGAATGATCGAGCGCGGCACACCCCAGGATGGGTTGAACACAACGGTCTCAATCGTATCGTCGAAGAAATAGGTCTGGTTGGTTGGCGAGCCAACAACGATGTTCATCGCCAGCTTTTCGGTGCTGTCATCAAAATACTGTGCCCGGAAGGCGGGCTGGTTGATGAAGACGTAACGCTTGCCGAAATCATGCGGCAGCCAGCGCAGACGTTCCATGGAATAGAGAATGCGGTCGCGCTTGGAACTGTTTGTCTCGCCCTGCAGCGAACTGATGGTGCCACGGCCAATCACGCCATCAGGCTTCTTGCCCTGACTGGTCTGGAAATCCTTGATCGCCTCGACAAGGCTCTGATCGTAAACAGTCGCATTTTCATGCGCCTGCAACACGGCCTCGTGCTTGGCCAGAAAATCTTTCGGCGCCTTCGCCTTGATGAGCGCAACCACGTTGCGCAGCTCAGGATTGTCTTCGCCCGGACGGATCATGGTGCCGGTGGCAATACGCACCACTGGCTCCGACCCCACATCACCACCGAGCGCATGCAGATTCTGTTTTAGCTCCGTATACCACTTGCTCTGCGGCTCAAAACCCTTGAGCAGCGCCGCGGCGTCATTGCTGGACGCGAGTTGTTCGATGACGGCACGCGGCTTGACGCGGTCGACGGCAAGATCATGGAAGCCGCTCAGACGGTTTGGATTGATGCGGCCATCGCCCTGATCCATTGCGTAACGCAGCGCACGGGCCGACATTGTCAGTTCGAAATCGGCCAGTTCTTTCAGACGTGCCGGGATATCGGCCCGGTCATACGCGTCGCTTGGCAGCTTGACCGCGTAATCCTTAGGATCAAGGCCCTCTTCGCCCGCCGCGTTGAACAGGGCAGCCACAGCCTTGGCTTTGGCTGAAACATCATAAGACGACGTCCAGATGGGCTGCTGCTTGGTGGCGTAGTAGGAGACGACAGCATCCGCTATGTCTTTCTCCGCAAGAACATGGGCTTCCTTGATCTGCTCGATCTTCAGGCCAAACTGTTCAAGCGGTATCTGCGTCGCAGAATCCGAATTGTGATTGGCCGAGGCAGTCAACTGGGAATCGATCTTGGAAAAATCGATCCGAACCAGCGCATCTGGCTTGTAATCATAATTTTTAGGGGCCGTTACCGTCACACGCTTGATCGGTGTCGAGCGGGACACGCTTGGCTGGGCAGGCACAACTGGCCGGGGCGGATAGACAGGCTGCGCCTGTACCCGGCGGCTTCCGAACAGAAAATCCATCAGATTGTCGGCGGCCAGTGCCGGGGACATGGAAATGGCTGTTGCTGACAACATTGCAGCTACAAAAATCGCATGCTTTTTCGAATAGGAATTCATAATACTCGCCCAGATGGTACAGTCACGCCCGCAACGAATGCAGGCCACGAATGGTGATTCACAGCCAGTTTCGCCTCATCCTATTTACAATCTTTTAACAATAACCCGCCCCCCGATTTATATTCACGCGAGCTGCAAAAGAGCTGTGAATACGACTTTTGTCTCATTTAACCCGATTCATCACAGCTTTCATGACGATTCGCATACCTGGCCCTTGACCAAATGAATTCTTTTGCAAAACATGCAAGAATGTCACAGTTCAAGTGACAGGAAACATTGAATTGGGGGATTCGATGCATAGATGTCTCCAAGTAACTTTACTATTATTTACTATAGCAGGAATAAGTACTTTAAGCACGCCTGCAAGTGCAGGTGATAATCTTCTCAAGAAAATATTTCTTGCGGGGAAACCGGATCGACCCGCAGGGAAATACCAGTCAGACCGGTCACCGATCCCGCGCCAATATGTCTCTTTTTCAGAGGGCTATGAGCCGGGCACCATTGTCATCAATACGCGGCAACGCAGGCTCTATCACGTCACCGAGTTTGGGCGGGCTATGGCCTATGGGATTGGCGTCGGCCGCGAAGGGTTTACCTGGAGCGGAACGAAGCGCATTTCGCGCAAGGCCGAATGGCCGGGCTGGACACCGCCAACCATCATGCGGACGCGTGAAGCCAGAAAAGGCCGTATCCTGCCAGCCTATATGGCCGGTGGTCCAAGCAATCCGCTGGGTGCGCGAGCCATGTATCTTGGTTCAAGCATGTATCGCATTCACGGTACCAATCAGCCATGGACGATTGGCCATGCCATGTCGTCAGGCTGTATCCGTATGGCCAATGATGATGTGAAGGATCTCTATGATCAGGTTGGCATCGGTACGAAGGTTGTGGTCCTGCGATAAAATCAGTGGCGATGCCTGCTCACCACAGGCTCGCGGCTCAAGCCTTTTGCTGCCAGTTCGTCGAGATAAGCCTGCCAGCGTTCGTCCCGGTTACGGCCGAGATCAATGAGATAATCCCAGCTGAAAAGGCCGGTGTCGTGCATGTCATCGAAGGTGATGCGCACGGCATAATTGCCAATGGGCTCCATCTTGGCAATTTCAACATTCATCTTGCCCGGCACCGTCACGCGTTGCTCCGGCGAATGGCCCTGCACTTCTGCCGATGGTGAGGCCACACGCAACAGTTCCGCGCCCAGCGTATAGGTCTCGCCCGTATCAAATGCGATAGTCAGTGAGCGGCGATCTTTGCTCACACGCAATTCCTTGGGCCAGGCAGTGGTCATGGTAGATGCTCCTTTATGCACACCTGTCTAATCGCATGGTCATAGTGCCGCAAGCGGCCAATTATTGGTATACATAACACCAAATTGCCATACATAACCCGAAGGTGACTAGACAACCCGCAACCGCCACCCTATCTCTTGCAAAGGAGGTTTGCTTGGACCATATCGCATTATTCGACAAAACGATTGCACAGACACCGATGATTGATCCTTTTGGTAGGACAATCAGCTATTTACGCGTGTCTGTAACGGATCGTTGCGACTTCCGCTGCACCTATTGCATGTCCGAGCACATGACCTTTCTGCCCAAGAAAGATCTGTTGACCCTCGAAGAACTGGATCGTCTTTGCACAGCCTTCATCGAAAAGGGTGTCAGGAAGTTGCGTCTGACCGGTGGTGAGCCGCTGGTCCGCAAGAACATCATGCATTTGATTGGCGAACTTTCCCGCCACTTACGTTCAGGCGCTCTCGAAGAATTGACGCTGACCACCAATGGCTCGCAGCTTGCCCGCTATGCGGCAGAACTGGCCGACCATGGCGTCAAGCGCATCAATGTGTCGCTCGATACGCTCGATCCGGAAAAATTCCATGCCATCACCCGCTGGGGTGATTTGAACCGGGTCCTTGAAGGCATCGACGCCGCTCAGGCTGCCGGTATCCGGATCAAGCTCAATGCGGTCGCCCTCAAGGGGTTCAACGATCACGAGATTCCGGAGATGATCCGCTGGGCCCATGGCCGCGATATGGATTTGACGCTGATCGAAACCATGCCGATGGGCGAGATTGATCTGGACCGTACCGACCAATATCTGCCGCTTTCCATGGTTCGCAGCGATCTTGCCAAACAGTTCACGCTTGAGGACATCCCTTACAAAACCGGTGGCCCGGCGCGCTATTCGTACATTCGCGAAACCGGCGGCCGCATTGGCTTCATCACGCCGATGACGCATAATTTCTGTGAAAGCTGTAATCGTGTTCGCCTCACCTGCACCGGTACGCTTTATATGTGCCTTGGACAGGAAGATGCCGCTGATCTGCGTGCGCCATTACGCGCTTCCGAGGGCAACGAACTTTTGAACGACGCTATTGACGAAGCCATTGGCCGCAAGCCCAAGGGGCATGATTTCATCATTGATCGCAGGCACAATCGCCCTGCCGTTTCCCGCCATATGAGTGTGACAGGCGGCTAGAGCTTTTCCCAATATTCCGGATGCAAGAAGCCGTCAGGCTTGATATATCAATCTTGGCGATTCCGGGGGAGAATCGCGTGCTCTCATTCGGATGAATGCCTTGGCGCTTACGCCCAATCTTCGCGGCAGCCTGTATATGGCCATTGGTATGGCCAGCTTCACTTTCAATGACGCTACGGTAAAACTCGTTGGCGAGCATATGAATATGGGTCAGGTGATGCTGGTGCGCGGTTTGATGGCAACCACGCTCATCCTGCTCCTCGCCTGGCATCAAGGCATGCTCATACCACTGCGCCATGCCCTGCACCGCATGACCATCCTGCGCGTTGTCGGTGAAGTGGTGGGAACGGTCAGTTTTCTTATCGCTCTTGTTCATGTTCCGCTCGCCCTCACCTCGGCAATTCTGCAAGCTTTGCCTCTCGCAGTCACGCTGGGTGCCGCCATGTTTCTTGGCGAGCCAGTGGGCTGGCGGCGCTGGATCGCCATCGCCATTGGGTTTTGCGGCGTGCTCATTATCGTTCGCCCCGGTTATGAAGGCGTCAGCCATTATGTCCTGCTGATTGTTGTAACCGTGATCTTTGCTGCGATGCGCGATCTTGCGACGCGAAAAGTTCCGAAAACCATTCCTGTCCTGATGATATCGGCACTGACTTCAGTTGGCGTATCGCTCGCAGGCATTGGCCTGATTATCCCATTGGGCGGCTGGACACCCATGACACTCACCCACACAGGCCTGCTGTTCTTCGCCTCGTGCTGCGTGATTGTGGCCTATCATTTCATCATTCTCGCCATGCGCGAGGGCGAGATTTCCTTCGTCGCCCCGTTCCGTTACACCAGCCTTGTCTGGGCCATTCTTTTGGGCTTTCTGTTCTTCGGCGATCTGCCTGACCTCCCCATGATCATCGGTGCGCTGATCGTTATTGGCAGCGGCCTTTATACGCTCTACCGTGAACGCGTGGTCGGACGGATAGTCCCGGTCGCAACGATAGCGGCGGCAAGTTCATCGCCCGACGGAGTGTAAACAGTGCGCATTGCAGGGATTATTCTGGCGGGTGGCCGGTCGAGCCGCATGGACGGGCATGACAAAGCATTGCTACCCTTTGGCAAAGCGCGCCTGATTGATTTCATAACTGAACGCCTGTCGCGGCAGCTCGAAACTGTGGTGGTCAACAGCAATGGCGACCCCGCTGCCTTCGCTGATCTCACTCTCCCAATCATCACTGATAGTGTTTCGGGCTTTGCCGGCCCCCTTGCGGGCATTCTGGCGGGCATGGAATGGGCAGCAGGCCAACCCGATCCATTCACCCACATACTGACTGTTGCGACGGATACCCCGCTCTTTCCGCACGATCTCAGCGCAAAGCTTGGCAAGGCAATCGCCGACTCAGCTGATCATATCGCTGTCGCTGTTTCCGGTAATATGTGGCACCCGGTCTTCGGACTTTGGCCGGTGACGCAGAAAGATGAGCTGAAACAATGGCTGCGCGATCCGCAAAACCGCCGTGTGCGCGTCTGGATTGAAGAGCACGCTCATCATCAGGTGGATTTTCCCCTTGTAACGACGCATTCGGGCGAGAGGTTCGATCCGTTCTTCAATATCAATCGCCCCAATGACCTTGACCATGCCCGCGCGATGATTGCAGAATCGCATGACTGGAAAACACATTCATGATTCACCGCATATTTGGCATTACMGGCTGGAAGAACTCAGGCAAGACCACCCTCACCGTCAAATTGGTGATCGAACTGACACGGCGTGGCTGGAAGGTCTCGACCATCAAACATGCCCATCACGATTTCGACATCGATCATGAGGGCACGGACTCCTATCGCCATCGCAAGGCGGGCGCCGGAGAAGTGGCCATCGTTTCGGATCGCCGCTGGGCATTGATGCACGAATTAACCGACGAAAATGAGCCATCTCTTGCCGATATTGTCGCGCGGTTCGCCCCATGTGACCTTGTTCTTGTGGAAGGTTATAAACGCGAAGGCCATAAAAAGATTGAAGCAAGGCGTCGCGACGGCCGTTCAGGCGAAAGTCTGGCGCAGAATGATCCGAGCATCATCGCAATCGCCAGCGATTTCCCCGTTGATGGCGAGCAGATTCCCGTCTTTGACCTTGATGACACGACGGGATTGGCGGACTTTATCGAACGTGAGATGGGTCTTACCCGCTAGACGGGTCACGAAATGACGTTTCGCGCGGAAGCTGCGCAACAAAAATATAATCCCAAAACAATTATGTGGTTTTGCCTTGCAGATTCGCCGGGTAGCAAAAGATTCCCGGTTGCTTTTATCAGAAAACTAGTGGGAATATCGCCGTCAGGAGCAGTAAAAAACTGCGACCTTGCCCGGAAGGCTGTCCAAAAGAACAGGGGAACAGCCGGGCCACAAAAGAGAGGTTGAATAATGCGTATCACCAAGCGTCTCGCACTCGGCGTTGCTGCCGTTGCCTTTGCATTGTCCATGGGAGCGGCCCATGCAGAGGACGCCCTGAAGCTGACCATCGCTTCAGAGGGAGCCTACCCACCCTTCAACAATCTGACGCCGGATGGCAAGCTTGAGGGCTTTGACATCGATATTGGCAAGGCGCTTTGCGAAGAGATGAAAGCACAGTGTACCTTCGTATCACAGGATTGGGACGGTATGATTCCGGCCCTGCAGGCGGGCAAGTTCGATGCCATCATCGCATCCATGTCCATCACCGATGAACGCCTGAAGAAGGTCGACTTCTCCAAGAAGTACTACAACACACCTCCAGGCATTGCCGTACCAAAGGATTCCAAGCTCAAGGACGTCACGCCAGAGTCGCTCAAGGGCAAGACACTGGGTGTTCAGGCTTCAACCAGCCACTCCAACTTTGCCGAAGCCAAATATGCCGGCTCCGACATCAAGATGTACCCGACAGCTGACGAATATAAGCTCGACCTGTCGAACGGTCGTATCGATGCCGCCATGGACGACTCCGTTGTGCTCGGTCAGTGGCTCGACAGCGATGCGGGCAAGTGCTGCAAGCTTCTCGGCACAATCACACCTGATCCAGTCATCCATGGCCCGGGTGCAGGCGTGACCGTCAAGAAGGGCAATACCGCCCTGGCTGACAAGTTCTCCGCTGCGATCCTGGCAATCCGCAAGAACGGAAAGTACAAGGAAATCAACGACAAGTACTTCAAGCTTGACGTTTATGGTGCCGAATAACTAAGACTTAAGTCTAGAATTGACCAATGATGGTTGGCGGAGATATTCCGCCAACCATTTCTGATCTTTGAATTCAAAAATGACAGGTCTGCTCGAAAATCGAGCACTGGGGAATGACCTGCAAAAGAATGAAAGAAGCCTATGGGCTCAATTGCGTTGTTGGGATTCGGTGAAGGCGGCTGGGGCACCAGCATTGCAGGCGGCATTCTCGTGACTGTCAGCCTTGCGCTTGCGACATTGCCCGTGGGTCTGCTCATCGGATTTTTCGTGGCCTTGGGTAAACAGGCCGAAGAACCATCCATCAGGCTTGCGGCCAATATGTACACCACGATTTTCCGTGGCCTGCCCGAGCTTCTCACTCTGTTTCTGGTTTATTTCGGTGCTCAGATCGGTATTCAGAAGCTCGGTGCAATGCTGGGTTATTCCGGAGCCATCGAAATCAATTCGTTTCTAGCCGGCATGTTCGCCATGGGTGCAGTCTTTTCATCCTATGCAAGCGAGGTCTTTCTATCGGCGTTTCGCGCCATCCCGCGCGGCCAGTATGAGGGTGGCTATGCCATCGGCCTTTCCTATGGCCAAACCATGTGGAAAGTGATCCTGCCACAACTGATCCGGGTTGCCCTCCCCGGTCTTTCCAATCTGTGGATGATCCTGCTCAAGGACACCGCACTTGTTTCCGCCATCGGCCTTGCTGACATCCTGCGCCAGACCGGCGTTGCAGCACGCGTCACCAAACATACATTTCTGTTTTACGGCACGGCCTGCCTGATCTATCTCGTGCTCGCCATCCTCTCATCCTTCGTGATCGGCGCAATTGAAAAGCGCACCAAAGCCAGTGGAGTGAGGCGATGACCGAAAGCTTCCTCAACGCCCGCACCGCTGTGGTGGCTCGTCCGCCCGCGCCACCTAAACGCTGGACCAAGGCGCGGATCATCGGTCACCTGCTTGTCGCTGTCTGGGCGGCGCTGATCATCGGGATCATCCTCGATCTCTATTTTGCCTGGGATATCGTTCTCATCCAGACCTATGGCCCCAAATACTGGCAGGGTCTCGTCACCACTTTGACAATCGTATTCTCGGGTATTCTTTTCGGGGCAGTTCTTTCCATACCCGTCGCCTTTGGCCGAATGAGCAAGAACAGGATCGCTTCTGGGATAGCCTATGCCTATGTCTATTTCTTCCGCGGCACGCCTCTGATCGCGCAGGTATTCCTGATGTATTACGGTATCAGTGAATTCAGGACAGAAGTCGAAGCGATCGGCCTGTGGTGGTTCTTCCGCGAAGCCTGGTATTGCGGCTTTCTGGCCTTTGCCCTGAACACAGCAGCCTATCAGGCAGAAATATTGCGCGGCGCAATCCAGAGTGTGCCGCTCGGGCAATGGGAAGGCGCGGCGTCGCTTGGCATCTCGAAATTCGTGACATTCCGCAAGGTTATCCTGCCACAGGCATTGATTGTTGCGCTCCGCCCCTATGGCAATGAGGTCATCCTGATGATCAAGGGCTCGGCCATCGTGGCTCTGATCACAGTCTACGATCTCATGGGCTACACAAAGCTTGCCTATTCACGCACTTTCGATTTCCAGGCCTATCTGTGGGCCGCTATCATCTATCTCCTGCTCGTAGAAGTGCTACGCCACATCTGGGACTGGATGGAACGCCGTATCACCCGGCATCTGATACGCTAAACTGAAAAGAAGTGAGCCATGCTGAAAATCTGGGGTCGAGCCAACTCGACCAACGTCAAGAAGGCACTCTGGGCTGCCGAAGAGCTTGCGATCCCCTATGAGAACATTCCGGCTGGCGGTGCCCATGGCATCGTCACCGACCCGGCGTATCGCGCCATAAACCCCAACAGCCGCGTCCCAACGATTGAAGACAATGGCCTTGCGCTATGGGAAAGCAACACGATTGTCCGCTATCTCGCCGCTCAATACGGAAAATCCAGCCTGTATATCGAGGACCCCGCAGCCCGCGCCAGCGCTGAAAAGTGGATGGATTGGACAACGGCGAGCATTGCCGGTCCGTTCCGTGATGTGTTCTGGAACACGGTGCGCCTTGCACCCGATCAGCAGGACCATGCGGCCAAGGAAAAGGGCCTTGCAGCTTGCGGCGAGATGTTTGCCATTGCTGACGCAGCGCTTGCATCCCAGCCTTATCTCTCCGGCAAGACCTTCGGCATTGGCGACATTCCGCTTGGCTGCTTCGTCTATGCGTGGTTTGAAATGCCGATCAAGCGCCCCGATCATCCGCATTTGCTGGCATGGTATGAACGTCTCAAAACCCGTCCTGCCTATCAAAAAGCGGTTATGACACCTCTCACCTAGGCCTATTGCGGCTTCAACCGCCAGATGCCGAGCAGACCATCCTGATACACTTTCTCGTCCGTCGAGATCGTAATCGCCTGTGTATCGGCCCATTTCTGCGCAAAGTCGCGGTAATTGGCCGAAAACACATTGCCGGATTGTCCTGTTGTCTGGATATAGGTCGACCGGTTGAGATCAGCCAGATCGAACAATCCGCGATAGCTGCTGCCATGCACCGCGCGGTATGGATTGCTTTCATCCGTAAACAGCGACTTTGCCCGGTCAAGCGTGAATGCCCCGCCCGATGCCGGAACGTCCACGTTGAAAATCCGGTCAAGCGGGCTGACCTGCGCAAAAGGCCGGTGTGCGCCATAGGCATAGTGCACGGCGCCCCAGTTCCATTTCGAACGGTCTGTGCCAAGGCGTCCATCCAGATCCTTCAGCGCATCGCCGAGTGCCAGAGCAAGCACGTCGCCGCAGCTTTCCTTTTCTGGCGTGCGCCCGTCATCACACCAGTTGCGTGCCGGATTGGGTCCGACCCAGCGTAGCATGGCTGATACCCGGCCCTGCCAAAAGGCCGGGAAAGCCTCGCCAAGGTCATCCTCGACAATGCGCTTGGTCGCCAAGCGCAGCCATGCATTGAACAGCAACGGCTCGATCTTGCTGCGGTCTTCCACATAGTCCCATTGGCTCAGTTGCTTGAAAGCTGCCTGATCCACATCCTTGCGCCCCTCGATGAGTTTCAGCATAACCGGACCAAGCGCCGCATAGGCATTGGAATAGGCATCGCCCTGTGCCTTCCGGTTGGTTTCCATTGATTGCTGGTTTGCGCCATAAACAAGCGATTTGATCCGGTCCATCCGCCATGTCTCGTCCCAATCAAATGTCAGGAAATGCGGATAGGTCGCATCAACCATCTTGGTGTTGGCAGTGCCTATGACATTGCCAGCAGGATTATAAGCACGCGGCAGTTCCTCATAGGGGATATACCCCTTCCAGTCATAGGTTGCGTCCCAACCGGGGGATGGTGCGCGGCCCATGATCTGGTTGGCCGGATCGCGGACGGGCACCCGGCCCGGGGCAATCAGACCAATATTGCCATCAACATCCGCAATAACCATCGACTGCATCGGCGTCACGAAATCGCGCATTCCGTTCTGGAAATCGGTGACATTGGCAAAATCCCAGAGTTTCAAACCGGCAGATATGGTTTTGTCATCGGATGCAAGTGCGGTCCACGACAGTGCGGCAACCGTATTCTCGGGCAGATAGTGATCGAGACCACGATAATCGGCGGGCAGCACCGGACCATGCCGCGTGACCTTCCGGTCGAAAGTCACATCACTGGCGCCTTTGACCTTGATCGTCACCGGCTGCTTCTGGAAAGGCGCAAAACCCTCAGGTGCCTGATATTCATCCGGATTGGCCGGATTGATGCGCTCGATAAAAATGTCCTGAACGTCGGAACCCGTGTTGGTGAACCCCCATGCTACCCGGTCATTACGTCCAAGCAGCACCAGCGGCGCACCGGGAAGTGTCACGCCGACGAGATTCCGGCTCGTGCCATCAGCATTTTTCACTTCAAGATGTGCCAGATACCACACGGCAGGTGCGCCCAACCCCAGATGCGGATCATTGGCAAGGATTGGCTTGCCCGTTTCCGTTCTCGCACCGCCTACGACCCAGTTGTTCGAAGCACCCGTCGACATGATTGCATTGAGCGAGGCAAATTGCTCTTCGGCTTCCAGCGCGCCGGTCTTGATGGTGCCGCTGGGCAAACCAAGCAGTTGCTTCAGATCAGGCATGGGCGGCGGTGCATCATCAGTAACCGGCGGCAACAGGTCTGATATTTCCGCATCCGTCATACCAAGCCGGGCGAATTTCAGACGATTTACTTCCTGATCGATATTCGCCGCCAGCGTCACCGACATCATCTTCAATGTCACGATGACATCTGCTGCGGTCCATTCATCCGGCTTGTAGCCAAGAACGACAAACTCCGGCGAATATTTAGACGCGAAGGAACGCCCGCTGCTGTTGATGAACGCGTTGATGCCGCGCACATAGGCGTCAACATGCTTGCGATCCTCCGGGGCAAGTGCTGCAGCTGATGCAACAGCAGATTCATAAACGCCGAGCGAACGCAAAAAACGGTCCGTAGAGACAGTTTTGTCACCGAACATTTCCGACAAGCGGCCCTGCCCGGCCATGCGTGTGACTTCCATCTGCCACAGGCGCTCCTGCGCATGGACAAAGCCGAGCGCCGTCAGGACATCATCGACATTGTTGCCGACAATATGCGGAACAGCATTCTTGTCGCGCGTCACGGTCACAGGTGCGGAAAGGTCGGCCAGCACCATTTCGCCCGTCGCCGGTGTTACTGAACGTGCGAGCCAGACATAACCAACCCCCGCTGCGATGAGAGCGATAGGGATGAGCGAGAAAACTATCCACAATAGGCCTTTGATGATCCGCCGCATTGTCCTAACCTCTCCCGCAAATCTTCGAACACATAGCCTATCTGACAGAGGAAATTACGGAATGGCAACAGTCACATTTATTGGTCTTGGTATTATGGGTTACCCGATGGCGGGTCATCTGAAGACCCGCGGGGGCCATGACGTCACCGTCTTCAACCGCAATGGCGAAAAGGCAAAGAAGTGGGCTGAACAGTTTCAGGGCAAACACGCACCAACCCCCGCAGAAGCCGCTGCGGACAAGGATTTCGTCTTCTCCTGCGTCGGTAATGATGATGATTTGCGCGCTGTTACCATTGGCGAAAATGGTGCTTTTCATGCGATGAAAAAGGGCTCGATTTTCATCGATCACACCACCGCATCGGCAGAAGTGGCACGTGAACTCGGTGCAGAAGCAAGCAAGCGCGGCTTTCATTTTCTTGATGCGCCAGTCTCAGGTGGTCAGGCCGGTGCCGAAAATGGCGTTCTCACAGTCATGGTTGGCGGCGAATCGGAAGCCTTCGACAAGGCAAAACCTGTTATCGAATCCTTCGCCAAGATGGTCGGCCTGATGGGGCCCGTTGGCGCCGGTCAGTTGACCAAAATGATCAACCAGATCTGCATTGCCGGACTGGTGCAGGGGCTTGCCGAAGGCATTCATTTCGGCAAGAAGGCTGGCCTTGATATTGAGAAGGTCATTGAAGTCATTTCCAAGGGCGCTGCGGGCTCCTGGCAGATGGAAAACCGCCACAAGACCATGAATGCCGGAAAGTATGATTTCGGCTTTGCCGTGGACTGGATGCGCAAGGATCTCGGTATCTGCCTCGATGAGGCTGACCGCAACGGCGCACAGCTGCCGGTCACTGCCCTTGTCGACCAGTTTTACAAACAGGTGCAGAACATGGGTGGAAAACGCTGGGACACATCATCCCTGTTGGCACGGCTGGAGAAATAACCCAGCCGTGAAGGGTCGGGCTGATGATATCAGCCCGATTCCTTTTCAATGCTCATATAATCAAGCGGCAGCTCAGTCGTGTATTTGATCTGCTCCATGGCGAAGGCCGATGACACATCGCGAATGTCGATCTTGGCGATCAGGCGCTTGTAGACCGCATCGTAAGCGGCAATATCAGGCACAACAACGCGCAGGAGATAGTCAACATCGCCGCTCATGCGGTAGAACTCGACCACTTCCGGGAACTCCTGAACCACTTCGGAAAAGCGCTTCAGCCATTCATTGTTATGCGCACCGGTGCGGATCGATACGAACACCGTCACCCGCGTATTCACGCGCACCGGATCAAGAATGGCAACACGGCGCTGGATTACGCCATCTTCCTCCAGTTTCTGGATGCGGCGCCAGCAAGGCGTCGTCGACAGCCCCACTTTCTTGGCGACATCAGCCACCGCGAGCGTTGCATCCTCCTGCAGGAGGCGAAGAATTTTTCGGTCGAGTCTGTCCATGACATTCAATCCCCTTGGAATGGGATACTTTATGGTCCGTTATTCGACCATCGTACAAGAAAATTATTCTAAACTTTATAAACTTCGAAAAAATTTCGTCCGGAAAGCGATCAAATTAGAATCTTGACCTTCTCCCGCAGCACAGGAAGAACGTTCTCTCCGAACCATGGATTCTTCCGCAACCACCCGCTATTGCGCCAGGACGGATGCGGCAGCGCTAAAATGGAAGGCCCCGACGCAGGGTTGAAATAATCCTGCCAGTGAAAAACCGTTTCCGTCACGCTGGCCCGGCGATGCTTGCCGAGGTGATAGGCCTGCGCATATTGGCCGATTGTCAGGATCAACTCGACCTGCGGCATGGCGGCAAAAACCTGATCATGCCACGTCTCGCGGCACTCTTTACGCGGCGGCAAATCCCCGCCATGCGCATCATAGCCGGGAAAGCAGAATCCCATCGGCACAATGGCGAATTTATGCGGATCGTAGAACTGATCCCTGTTAACCCCGAGCCACTCGCGCAGCCGGTCCCCCGACGGATCGTTGAACGGCAGGCCGGTATTGTGAACACGAATGCCCGGTGCCTGTCCGCAAATGACGATACGCGCGCTCTGCGACATCACGCAGACAGGATTGGGCTCATGCGGCAAAGGCGGCAGATAGCGCGGCGCATCACGGCACAGGCGACACGCCTTGATCTGCGATGACAGGGGKGCGATCTCTGGCACGTTCACGCCTTGGCGCTTGGCCGGTTTGATACCGCCTCGTACCAGCGCCTCACATGCGTGACATAATCGGGCAGCTGAATCCGGGCGGGCTTGAAGAAATCGATCGCCACGAGCGCTGTAATATCCGCGATGGAATATTCATCGCCCGCGATGAACGCATTGGTCTCAAGCTGCTTGTCCAGAACATCCAGAAAGGCGATGGCCTTTGGCTTGTTTGCCTCGCCCCATTCAGGAATTTGCGGCACCTCCCACTCGACCATGGCCGGATGAATGTGCCGGAAGGCGGAAGCAACCGTAGCAAGGAGGTTAAACTCCACCCGTCGCTGCCACATCTCCACCAAAGCCTTGCCAAGCGCACCCCGACCGAACAAAGCAGGCTCCGGATAAAGTTCCTCAAAATAGCGGGAGATAGCCACCGACTCCGCAATCACAGTGCCATCATCAAGTTCCAGCACAGGCAGACGCTGCAAGGGATTGAGTGCAGTGATTTCGGCACAGCGATGTCCCATCGCCCCCATATCAACAGGCACAAGCGGCACCTCAATGCCCTTTTCTGCCAGAAAAATCCTCGCACGGCGCGGATTTGGCGCGCGTCCTCCATCATATAGTTTCACCAAAACTCTCCCAATTTCTGATACACCCAATCATAGGCGCTATTGATAGCATCGAACAACCAGTCCAATAGCGAGGGCGATGTTTCCACGCTGCCTTCATGCACTTTTCGCCAATCCTGCGGCCTGTCAAAGGAACCCGCCCACAGGCCTTTTCGTTCCACCTTCGCCCGCATTTCCTCGTCATAATAGGCGCCATAGGATGTCGCCTGCCCCGCCTCGACCATCATGCTGTTGAGATTGGTTTCACTGGCAAAACAGGTGCCAAGCTCGCGCTTATACTTGTCCTGTCCTGTTATCTCGCACCGCACGGCCCTGCCGCTGATCAGCTTGTCCAGCGCCCGCCGTGCCACCTGCCCGCAGGGGTAATCCGCAGGCACCTCGCCGCAACGCTGCGCAAGCTCAGGCGCGTCGATGCCCTTGAGGCGGATATGTTTGCCCGTCAAGACAATCGTATCACCATCGATGACATAGGCCTTGCCGGTTATCTCCTGCTCATCGCGCGGAATGGACAACCGCGCCGCCAGAAGCGCAACCAGAGCAAAGAAAACCAGCATCAGGATAAAATCCACGAGTTTCCGCGCGAAAGAACGCGGTGGCCGTGCCTGACGTTGCTGATGGTATCCCCGGAAGCGTCCACTCATCGCAAGAATACGTCCATCAAGATTGATTCTCCCGGCAGGTTTGAAGTCTTTTAATCATTTATCCATAGGCTTGCGATGCAATGCTGCCAAATGAGCAGACAAACGACGATCTGGAACAAGGCGCATGGCATTACTCGACGCGGCAAATGCAGACAAAAACATTGTTGACCGGCGCAAACCGCCGCGCAACAAGGATTTGTCTGTTGTCGTGCGCCGCGCCCGTGATCGCCTGATGGAACATGCGGGCGTCAAGCATTTCGAGCGCGAATTGCTGTTCATGCACACCCGCGCCTTGATCGTGAACGCAGCCACGCTTCCGCTTTTCATTGCGATGATTGCAGTGGCCGGTGTTTTCGCAGGGTTTGGCCGGGAGATGGTCGTCTGGGCAACCATCACAATCGGCCTTTATGCTGTTCTCGGCCTTCTCGCCCGCCATCTGGATAAAATCGGCATCAACGATGAACAGGTCAAGAACTGGCAGGTCATCTATCTCGGTGGTCATTTCCTCACCAGCATGGGCTGGGCCTATTTCTCCTTTTTGGGCTGTTCCACCTGTGGCATCAGCCTTTTCCCGGTCATTCAGGCGGTTGTGCTGATCCTCGCCATGGCCATCACCGCCATCATCTGCTCGGCCTTGCGCGCTGCCATCCTTGCTGCGTTCACCCTGCCTGTAATCACCTATACAATTCTTGCCACGAGCCATCTGCAAAGTCCGATACAGGCAACGATGGTGATCATGCTTTTTGCCGGGCTGGCGTTCTTCTATCTCGTCGCCACGCGTCTCAATCGCTCAGTTTCCGTGTCCCTCGCCCTGCAGGCGGAGAAAGACGCGCTGATTGCCGAGCTTGAAACCGCCAATGCCATGTCCGACGAAGGCCGCCGCCGCGCCGAGGAAGCCAATCTCGCCAAATCACGCTTCCTCGCCTCCATGAGCCACGAACTGCGTACGCCACTCAACGCCATCCTTGGCTTTTCCGAAGTCATGGCCAAGGAAGTGCTCGGGCCCATGCAAAACGCCACCTACCGCGAATACGCAGGTGATATCCATGCATCCGGCGATCATCTGCTCAATCTGATCAATGAAATTCTCGATCTGAGCCGTATCGAAGCCGGGCGTTATTCCATCAATGAGGAGCCCCTGCTTCTCAGCGATATTGCCGATGAATGCATCCACATGATGGATTTGAAAGCCCGCAACAAGAGTATCCGGGTCGTTCCCCAATTCGAAACCGGCTTGTGGCGGCTGCGCGCCGATGAGCGGTCAATCCGCCAGATCATTCTTAATCTCCTCGCCAATGCGGTGAAATTCACCCCGCAGAACGGCCGCATCGACGTCAAGGTCGGCTGGACAGCGGGCGGCGGGCAATATGTCTCCGTGCGCGACAATGGCCCCGGTATTCCGCCGGAGGAAATCCCCATTGTGCTCTCCACCTTCGGCCAAGGCTCGATCGCCATCAAAAATGCCGAACAGGGCACCGGCCTTGGTCTTCCCATCGTGCAGGCCCTCGTCCACATGCATGATGGTGAGTTTCACCTGTTCTCAAAACTGCGCGAAGGCACGGAAGCACTGGCCACCTTCCCCCGCGCCCGTATCCTGCCATCAGCTGAATCGGCAGTAAAAGTCGCAAAACGTCAAAAAGTTGCCTGAAAAACTCAACTTCAATTTATTGTTATTTGCTCGTTATTTAGCACCTGTCCATTGCTGCCATGTGCAACACGTTCACATGGGGAAATTTTATGAACGCAAATGGCAACAACCGTCCGCTTATCATTCCTGCTCTTGGCGGCATCTACACTGCTCTGGCACAATTTTCTGAAACACTGCTGCGGGTCATCGCCGGGGGCGCGCTGGTCCTGCACGGCTCCGGCAAGATCGCCAATCCGTTCGGCGCCATCGAAATGGTCGAGGGGCTGGGCTTTTATCCCGGCGTGTTCTGGTCGCCGCTTCTCGCCGCGACAGAATTCTTCGGCGGCATTCTGCTGGTCCTTGGGCTCCTGACCCGCCCGGCCGCCTTCGCCACCACCATCGTCCTTCTCGTCACCGTCTATTTCCACTGGGTCGCAAAGGGTCAGGGCTGGGATGGCTCGGAAAAATCCATCCTCTGGGCGGCAATCCTGTTCTTCTTCGTCATCCGCGGCGCCAGCAATTATTCGGTTGATGCCAAGATCGGCAAGGAATTCTAACTGGCTATGGCTTTGCCGGCCCTTATCAAAAGTGCCGGCAAATCCACCGATCCGTTCAAAAATCGCCTCACACTTATTTAGCGCTTGACTATCGCGCACATTTGCAAATTTATTAGCCGATATTCATTGTTTTTTCTGATTTTACATTTTTAAAAAAATTTATAACGGGAACCATATTTCATGTCTTTTCACGCCACAGATGCGGGCTTTTCCGCACGGACTATTCGCCTTTCCACCTTCCGCAAGCATTTGATGAGCGGCGTTTGTGCCGGGTTGATCATCACCGCTGCCGGTTCGAGTGCGCATGCGCAGCAGGTCCCGAGCAAGTATTTCAACGCCGATGGCAGCAAGACCAGCGATGCCAATGCAGCGAGGGCAAGTTGGCGAACTCCAGAATTTCTCGCCAATTGGGGTCTAAAAACCAATGGATTTGATGCCGCCTATGCGGCGGGAGCTACTGGACAGGGAGTGAAAGTCGGTGTGCTTGATAGCGGCACGTGGGCGAAACATTTTGAGTTTGCCAAGCGTCAGAATGTTGTCAAATTCGGCGCACCATTTCTCGATGGTGATATTCCGGGTGTGGATCGCGATGAGAACAAAATTGACGATCACGGGACGCATGTTGGTGGAATCATCGCCGCAAACCGCGRCGGTATCGGTATGCATGGCGGTGCTTTTGATGCAACGCTTTATGTTGGTAATAATAAGAGACCAGATCTTGGGGAACCGGGAGCCAAGGACGCCATCGTTAACTCCGGTGTTGTCGCGCTAAGCAATAGCTGGGGATGGGATTTCCGAAAAGGCGATTACCGGCAGATTATTAACGTCGACATTGATGGGCAAAAACGTCAAGCCGGACATGGGCCTGATATTTTTAATGTCATTGATGATAATGAATACTCAGCTCGAAAGCTCGATTCTGCTGTTAGTCGGAAACGCATGAAGACAATGGCAGAAATTGCGGGGGCTGGAACCACCGTTGTTTTTTCTGCTGGCAATGATCGATATTATTCAGCCTCATACGAATATAATCACAACAATGCGAGGCCGCGCCTCTTTCGGGGAAGTCACACGACCTATGGATACAGCATGCTTCCATCGATCATGGCGGCAAGGGCAGCTAATTCCCAGTATGCCATTGAGGATGTGCAACGCTTTCATGCGGTTGAAAAGAATTTCCTCAATATTGTCATGCTGAACAGCGATGAAAAGATATCGCACTATTCAGCCATTTGCGGAACATCCAAATATTACTGTGTGGGTGCGGCAGGCGGCACATATGAAGCATCGCCCAATTCCTACACGATGGCGACTCCATCTGTACCGGAGGGCGTGGACATAGAAACCTATCTGCCCGGACCAGGGAAAAAATATCTCTACAGCAATGTTGAAAATCGTCAGATACTGTCCGATTACTACAGGATATTCAGCACAGGCGTTAAGACGACTGCTCCTGATGACGCCAGCGACGAGGCCAAACGTCAAAACCTGAAAGCCAATTATGTCATGATGTTCGGCACATCCATGGCAACTCCAACCGCAAATGCTGCCGAGGCGGTTATCAAATCTCGTTTTCCTTATCTGACCAATACTCAAGTGCGTGATACGCTGCTTTCGACGGCCAAAGATGTAGGCGCCCCCGGTATTGATCGTGTGTACGGGTGGGGGTCAATTGATCTTGCCAAAGCAATGAGCGGCCCGGCAAAATTCTGGCAACTCAAGGCATCTTACGATCCCACCCTCACGGAAATCGAAAAGCGGGCAGCGGAAAAATACAACCCGATTGTCGCTAAAGCCGATTATTGGGCGGATCTTTCCTACGAGACCAAAAATACAGCAAACGCGCTGAGAAATGCGGGTAAGTCTGATGAGGCGCAACACAAGGACGCCGAGGCCAAGAGTTATTCTGAAAAGGCATTTTCTCTGCAACTGACAGATCTCCATCCAAATGAAGAGCAAGACACCGAAGATGCGGCCTTCGAATATTATGATTTCCGGGTGAACATTCCTGGAGTTACCAGCGAGTCATGTCCAAATACATGGTGTGTCGCCGACGCTTGGACCAACGATATTAACGGCCCCGGCGGACTGACCAAACTCGGCAAAGGCGCGTTGGCATTAGCGGGAACCAATAGCTATCGAGGCGGAACCACGATTGACGAGGGTGTCGTGCAGCTGGGTCTTGGCGGGACGACGGGAAGTGTAGCAGGCAATATCGTCAATAATGGTACCCTCGCCTATTATCGTTCAAACGAATGGGTGATGCGTAAGCAGATCAGCGGAAGCGGTAAGCTTGAAGTCTTTGGCGGGACTCTGCGCCTCGCCGGAACAAATACCTATACCGGCGAAACATCGATTAATGGCGGCTTGCTCGCTGTGGATGGCAGCATTGCTTCCATTGTGTCAGTCAATGCGGGCGGTGAGCTTGGCGGCATTGGCACGGTGGGCGGCTTGGCGGTGCATGCGGGCGGTATGGTGTCTCCGGGCAATTCCATCGGCACATTGCATGTGGCTGGGCCTGCAACCTTTGATAAAGCGACGGGCCTGACCATTCAGGTTGCTGCCGATGGGCGCAGCGACCGTCTCGAGGTGAAAGGCAAGGCAACCCTGCTCGGCGGTGTGCTCATCGTTGCACCGGAGAACAGCAAGGCACCGCTTTCTCCCGCTGAAACACTGGCTCTGCTCGGCAAGACCTATACGGTTCTGACCGCAGAAAAGGGTGTAACCGGCAGGTTCGAGGCAGCCACGCCGGATTATTACTTCATCGGCGCTTCGCTTGCCTATGCACCCGGTGATGTCAAAGTCAGCCTTGCCCGCAATGGTGTTGCCTTTGCCGATGCTGGCCAGACAAGAAACCAGAAGGCAGCAGCAACAGGCGTTGAAAGCCTTGGGGCGAGCAATCCGCTTTATGACACCATTGCCGTTACAACCCTCGCCGAGAACCTGCCGGAGCATTTTGACGCCCTGTCAGGCGAAGTGCATGCCTCGCTGCAAGCTGTGCTTGTTGAGGATAGCCGCTTCGTGCGCGATGCGGCTGCCAATCGCATCCGTGCCGCCTTTGGCAATATGGCAGGTGGCAAAACATCAGCGCCGGCTCTGGCCTATGGTCCTGATRCRAAGAAGGGCAGCAAAGCCGCAGGCGAAGCCTTTGTCCCGCTGCTGCCAGCTGTTCCCACCACKGCCTTTTGGGGTGAAGCCTAYGGCTCACGCAGCCATGCGGATGGGACAAGCAATGCATCCGCCTATAGCCGCAATACTGGCGGSTTCGTSACCGGGTTTGACGGGGTGATTGCCGATACRTGGCGCTTTGGTCTCTTGGCCGGTTATGGCAAYACGTCTGTCAACACGGCGCGTGGTCATGCCTCAGCCGACAGCTATCAGGTCGGTGTCTATGGCGGCACCAGATTTGATGCACTGACTTTRAGCCTTGGCACCAGCCTTGCYCATCATCAGATTGATACGCGCCGTAAAGCCCTCGGCGACAGCAACACCGCAGACTATTCGGCCAACACAGTGCAGCTGTTCGGTGAAGCCGCCTACCGGATCGATACGRCCTATGCCGCCCTCGAACCCTTTGCCGCAGCMGCCTATACGCATCTGAAAACCGATGGCTTTACCGAGACAGGTGGCAAGACTGCCCTGTCAGGTCAATCTGATACAACTGACCTGACCACCACAACCCTTGGTCTCAGGGCCTCACATCGCTTCGTCTTGAGCGAGGCGACCGCACTCACCGCGCGCGGCATGGCGGGCTGGCGGCATGCCTTTGGCGATACCACACCGGAAGCCTCATTGGCCTTTGCCAGTGGCGGTCAGGCTTTTCCGGTCCATGGATTGCCCATCGCATCAGATACAGCCCTCGTCGAGGCCGGGCTGGACTTTGGTATCGGCAAGGCAACCACGCTTGGCCTCAGCTATACCGGCCAGTTCTCGCAACAAACCCGCGACAATGCCGTCAAGGCTGATCTAACGGTACGGTTCTAAGGGGGAAACGCAAAATCAACAGGCTGGCGGGGATAGACCTCGCCAGCCCCGGAAACGATGGGTTTTGGTCATGCCACATCAGATCGCCACACAACTAGTCGAATGCAGCCATTGCGGTACCCTGCATATGGTCACATTCCGCACGTCATGCTTCACTTACCAAGGACAAATCCCCGAGGAGTTCGACTGTCTTCACTGTCAAAAACTCCTCGTCAGGGCAAAATGCCTGTCTATTTCAGCCGTCCTGCACCGGGTTCATTCCGATGCAGGGTCAAGGCTGCAAGTTCCAGCGCACCCCTGAAAGCTGACCAGCAAGAAGCTGAATGGTCAGATCAGATGCCAGCCGCTAATCGCGGTTGCTGACACCGGCCTGATCGAATGTTGCCATGCCGCTGTGGCAAAGCGCAGCCGCCTTGACGATACCGGCGGCAAGCGCTGCACCGGTGCCCTCGCCGAGCCGCATGCCAAGATCAAGCAATGGCTTTTTACCAAGCTTTTCCAGTGCCTTGCGATGGCCGGGCTCAGCTGACACATGGCCGAACAGGCAATGGTCGATGGCTTCAGGATTGGCCGCATGCAGGATTGCAGCAGCTGAAGTTGCCACATAGCCGTCGATAATAACCGGGATTTTTTCCACACGGGTGGCTAGAATGGCGCCGACCATGGCAGCAATCTCGCGCCCGCCCAGACGGCGCAGCAGCTCCAGCGGGTCTTTCAAATGCGAAGCGTGCAATGCCACGGCGGTGCGCACGGCATCGGCCTTGCGCGTCAAGCCATCGCCGGTTGCGCCGGTGCCGGGACCGACCCACTCCTCGGCTGTTCCGCCATAAAGGCCATGGAAAATCGCCGCAGCAATGGTCGTATTACCAATCCCCATCTCGCCAATGCACAAAAGATCCGTGCCACCGGCAATGGATTCCATACCAAACGCCATGGTGGCAGCGCAGGTCTTTTCATCCATCGCCGCTTCTTCGGTGATATCAGCGGTCGGATATTCCAGTGCGAGATCAAAAATTTTCAGGCCAAGATCATTGGCGATGCAAATCTGGTTGATGGCTGCGCCGCCAGCGGCAAAATTCTCCACCATCTGTGCCGTGACCGATGACGGATAGGGCGAAACGCCCTTGGCGGTCACGCCATGATTACCGGCAAAGACGGCAACCAGTGGCCGCGTTATCTGCGGACGCGAACGACCGGTCCATGCGGCCAGCCATTCGACAATCTCTTCCATACGCCCCAAGGCGCCTGGTGGCTTGGTCAAGGTCGAATCGCGCTTGCGCACGGCAGCAACAGCGGCTTCATCCGGTCCGGGCAGGGTTTCAATCAGAGTGCGGAAATCGTCAAATGGCAGGCCAGTGGTCATGATATTCCTTGCAACCAGGTCTTCATGGCAAATTATCAATGCACGTCCTATAAGCTTTGGCGAAGAAAAGGCAAAGGCCATCGGACGGCATTGAATGTCGCGCCCTTCGCCCAATGGGAACATGTCATGGATCTGGTCAAGGAAACGATACGTGCGCTGGCCTTTTTGTCGCGCTGGCCGGTTTCGCCGCAATGGTTCGACGGATATGAGGGGGCGCTGCACGACACGGTGCGCGGCTTTCCGCTGGCTGGTATTCTGATCGCCCTGCCCTCGGCGATTGTGATCCTTGCGGGCTCAGTGCTCGATTTGCCTGAATTCGTCACGGCATTGCTTGTGGTGACCACGTCGATCATCGTCACCGGTGCGCTGCATGAGGATGGCCTTGCCGACGTGGCCGATGGCTTTTATGGCGGCAAAACCAGCGAGCGGCGGCTTGAAATCATGAAGGATTCGGCCATCGGCTCCTATGGAACACTTGCCCTGATCATCTCGGTTCTCATGCGCATCGCCTTCTATATGGATATTCTTTCCGAGCTCAGCCCCGCTGCTTCCATCGCCATTCTCGCCGGAACCGAAGCGGCAAGCCGCGCGGTTCTGGTCAAATTCTGGCAGACACTCCCTTCCGCGCGTGAAGGCGGCGTCGCCGACCGGGCGGGCACGCCAACGGCGAATGCCGCCAATTTTGCCCTCATCATCGGCGCGGTTGTGTTTGCTATCGCCTATGGCGCAGCCGGAGGACCTTTTGCCGTGATTGTTCCCGCATGTCTGACCGCATTGGTCTTTTATGGGTTTTCAGCCCTATGCCGCGAGAAAATAGGTGGGCAAACCGGGGATACATTGGGCGCTATGCAGCAACTGGCGACGAATTCCCTTTTGCTCGGGCTTGTCATAACACTCTAACCGCACCAAATTTGGGATATGAGCACCATCGAGTCACCCTGCATTCTCGTCTGCGCCATCGATATGAAAACCGGCTACTGCTTCGGTTGCGGGCGCACGCGTGAGGAAATCGGTGCCTGGTCGGTGATGACGCCTGAAACACGCCGCACCGTCATGGCTGGCCTCCCCGCCCGCATGGAAGCCATTGAACGCCGCCCGCGCCGTGAAACGCGCAGAGGCCGTATGGCGCGCGAGAAAGAACAGGGTATCTGATGCCACGGCTGTTCTGGATAATCATTGCACTCATGGCCGGAACAGTATTGCTCCTTATTGCCAACAATGGCAGCGGCACGACGCTTGGCCTTGCCAATGATCAATTTGCGCGCTTTGCCTATATGAGCATCTGGGGCATCGTGCTCGCCGCTGGTCTTCTCGGTTCCGGCATTCCGCTCAGCCACTTCCTGCGCAACATGGCCGTGTGGCTGATCATTTTGCTCGCACTGGTTGCGGGGTATCAATATCGCTACGAATTGCAGGATGTTGGTCACCGCATCACGGCTGGCCTCATTCCCGGCAGTCCGATTTCCGCCCGCGATGGCGATGGCGCTGTAACCGTTACCCTGGCCAAGGCTGAAAGCGGTCATTTCGAGGTCAATGGCTCGGTAAACAACACGTCGATAGGCTTCATGGTTGATACGGGAGCCTCATCCATTGTGCTGTCCTATGATGACGCAAAGCGCGCCGGGCTCGATCCGGATAAGCTGTCCTACCGAACGCCGATCATGACAGCCAACGGCTCAACCACAGCGGCGATTGTCACATTGGATGAGATCAGGATCGGTGCCATTACGCGGCGCAATATCCGGGCCATGGTGGCGCAGGATGGGCGCATGGATGGCAGCCTTCTCGGCATGAATTTCCTCAACACCTTGAACGGATTTTCCGTGCGCGGCGACCGGCTGATCCTGTCGGATTAGCCAAAACCTCAGGCAGCCTGATCGGCCATCCCCGTTTGCACGGCCTCATAGGCGCGGCGGATAACACTGCTATCCGCATCCGGCTTGTTTGCTTCGGTGGAGAGTATCTGGCGCCAGCGCCGCGCTCCGGCAGCACCATGGAACATCCCGACCATATGACGTGCAACATGGGAGACGCGGCCACCCCGACGGATATGATTATCCGCATAGGCACACATATGATCGATGATCGCATCAATCGACACGGCTTGCGGCGCATCGCCATAAATCGCCGCATCCACATCAAGCAGTATCATCGGATTATTATAGGCGGCACGGCCAAGCATCACCCCATCCACATGATTCAGATGATGAAGCGCTTCATCGAGCGTCTGAATACCACCATTGATCCCAATGAATTGACTCGGGTTTTGCCGCTTGAGGCGGTAGACGCGATCATAGTCCAGCGGCGGAATATCCCGGTTCTCTTTGGGTGACAGTCCCTTGAGCCAGGCTTTGCGGGCATGGACCCACAGCGCATCCGCTCCAGCGGCGAAGACGCCACCCGCAAGATCATCAAGCGCGGGTTCAACATCCTGATCGTCAACGCCGATCCGGCATTTCACCGTCACGGGAATGGAGACCGACTGTTTCATGGCAGCTACGCAGTCCGCCACCAGACCCGGCGTTTTCATCAAACAGGCACCGAACGTGCCGGATTGCACGCGGTCAGACGGGCAGCCGACGTTCAGATTGATCTCGCGATAGCCAAAAGCTTCCCCCACTCGCGCGGCTTCCGCCAGCTTCGCCGGGTCGGACCCGCCGAGCTGAAGCGCGACAGGATGCTCATCACTGGAAAAGCCCAGAAGCCGGTCGCGATTGCCATGGATCGCGGCGTCGGCAACGATCATTTCCGTATAGAGCAAGGCGTGGCGTGTGAACTGCCGGTGCAGTGTCCGGCAGTGGCGATCGGTCCAGTCGATCATCGGCGCAACCGCAAAGCGGTTGTGCCCATATCCCTTGTCCTGTTCAGCCGTTTCAGCCACGTCTCAGTTCTTTCGATTGGTTATCTGACACCCATCGGCGCCAGTCATGATTGATAAAAACGAACATGGGGCAGCCAAACGGCCCTGCCCGCCTCTTGCACATCACGCCGCCCCTCATAATCCGCCATGCCGATTTTGTCTACCAAACCGAGGATTTGGCTTGTTAAACCCGATGCATAAAAGCTGCATGCGGTAGCGTGATAAAACCGCAACAAGCTTTATCGAACCGGTGGTTCGACATTATTTCAGTCTTACGTCATCATAAAAACCGGCCTAGAAATGATTCACTGATTTGAATGGAGGCTTCCAAATGAACATCAAAGGTTTTCTTTTCGGTTCAGCTGCAGCACTTGTTGCCGTTACTGGCGCGCGTGCGGCAGATGCTATCGTTGTCGCAGAACCGGAACCGGTTGAGTATGTTCGCGTTTGCGATGCTTACGGCAAAGGCTTCTTCTACATTCCCGGCACCGAAACCTGCCTGAAGATTGGCGGCTATCTGCGTTACGATGCATCAGCGGGCGATGATGTTTATAATGGCGGCGACCGCGACACATGGAACAAGCATCTGCGTACGGAAATTCGCTTTGATGCCCGTTCCGAAACCGAGCTTGGCACCCTGCGCTCTTACATCCAGACCCGTTTCGAATATACCGACGGCGTCAACAGTGGCGGCTCCATTCCGCAGGCATTTATTGAGCTTGGTGGTTTCCGCATCGGTGTTGCCGATGAAATCTTCGGATCATGGACCAATTATGCGGGCGATATCGTCAATGACGACGTGATCAACTACAACAGTTGGGCGAGCAATCAGGTCAGCTATACCTATGCTGCCGGCAATGGCATCTCTGCAATCATTGCTGCCGAACAGGGCTCGGTCAATGAAGGTTACTCCGATTATGTTATCGATGACTACCTGCCGCATCTTATGGCAGGTGTGAAGTTCGAACAGGGCTGGGGCGGCGTCAGCGCAATTGGTGGCTATGACTCAAACGTCGAAGAATTCGCAGGCAAGTTGCGCTTCGATCTCAAATTTACCGATACGTTCTCTGCCTTCCTCATGGGCGGCTATCAGTCCGGTTATGACGACAGCCGCGTCAAGCGCAACTTCCTTGCGCCTTGGCATGGTGATTGGGCTGCCTGGGGCGGACTTGCCGCCAAGGTTTCTGACAAGGCAACGATCAATGGTCTTATCGGCTACGAGTCGGAGGGCACCATTGCTGCGGCTCTGAATGTTGGCTACGAAATCGTTCCAGGCTTTGTGATCACACCGGAACTGAACTACACCAAGTTTGATGGCGACCGTAAGGCGGATTCAATTGCTCATGGTGGTAGTGACGATGCATTCGGTGGTACACTGCGCTTCCAGCGCAATTTCTGAACAAATCGCAAAAGCATAATAAAACCGGGGGCTTGCTCCCGGTTTCTGCATATATGAATTGAATTCAGTTCAGATTTGTTCCGAAACAGCCGCAAACGCAGCGGATTTCTTCAGAACTGCAACAAAAGCAGCACCGGCGTTGGCGACAACACCAGAATTATCGATCATCACGGCATCCAATGGATCGCAAGGGTTGGGTGCCGCCCGCATCAGGCGACGCTTGATTTCCTCAGCGTCTTCCCGCCCGCGCGCGGCAAGGCGCTGCGCCAGAACCTCATGCGAGGCCGTAATGTGCACCACGATGAAATTGGCATAGGACTCCCGCAACGCAGGCAGAATTCCCCGCGAGACATTGGCAATGGCAACGGTACCCTGTTCCACCTGCAGGTTTACCGAAACAGGCAGCCCATAACGCAGGCCATGCGCTTCCCAGCAGTGGCAGAACGCCCCTTCCCGCTGCGCGGTCAGAAACGCCTCTTCGCTCAAGCTGTCATGGTCTTCTGCATCAACCGTTGACGGCCGTGTCACCACGCGGCGCACGAAATGGAAATCCGGTTGGCCGCGCAGCGCCTCCCGCGCGAAATCCATGATTGTGTCCTTGCCCGCACCGCTTGGGCCGACCACGGCGACAAACACGCCGTTGCGCAAAGGGGCTGAGGCAGGATTGAGCGCGCGTTCGATTGTTGCCGCCGCCATCAGACTACCCGGCGGCCTTCGCGCCAAACGGTGCGCACAACGGGAATGTGCTCATCAACACGAACCCGGACCAGATCGGCACGCTTGCCAATGTCGATAACACCACGATCATCAAAACCAACAGCTTCGGCTGGATTTTTCGTCACCAGCCGCACCGCGTCGGGCAGGCTGATGCCATCGACAACTTCACTGAGGAAGAAGGTCGACTGGATCAGGCTGAACGGAATGTAGTCGGATGACAGAATATCGAGGTGGCCGTGTTCGACCAGTTCGCGCGCCGAAACATTGCCCGAATGCGAGCCGCCCCGAACAACGTTTGGTGCTCCCATCAGCACAGCAAGCCCCGCCGCTTTTGAAGCCGCTGCCGCTTCCAGTGTCGTTGGAAATTCAGCCACATGAATGCCCTGCTCA
The DNA here is from genome assembly GCF_052113785.1 of Phyllobacterium sp. TAF24. Classification (NCBI taxonomy): domain Bacteria; kingdom Pseudomonadati; phylum Pseudomonadota; class Alphaproteobacteria; order Hyphomicrobiales; family Phyllobacteriaceae; genus Phyllobacterium; species Phyllobacterium sp. TAF24. Next base: position 45,657 of record NZ_JBFRDN010000024.1, read on the forward strand.
ATCGCTTCATCCACATGGGCTGATGTCGCGTCATCATGGCTGGCCAGCACAATGCCGCGCTCGCGGCACATATCAGAAATCGCTTTGCGCTGCGGTGCAGAATTGCGCGCAGATTCTTCCATGCGCTTTTCGCAGAACACAGCGAATTCCGCATCGGAAAGCTTCAGCTTGCGCTGATAGTAGTAGGCATAGGTTTCGAGATTGACGAACTGGCGCTGGCCGGGAGCGTGATCCATCAGCGATGCCAGCCGCACGCGGCTGTCATTATCGAAAAAGTGAAAGCCATTGAGGCAATCGGCTTCCGATACTTCGCAGCGCAAGTGAAAATAATGGTCGGCGCGCAAGCGGTCCTGCTGCACGCTGTCCTCAATCGCATCGGCCAGCTTGCGGATTTCCTCGGCCGACATATCCGCATCGCGGTCAAGACCGATGCGCAGCGCATCGAGAACCGTGGTGATGCCTGACGTGGCAATCTGCGCATCATGGGCAAGCACGGCGGCAATCGGGTTCCAGCGCACGCGCGGACGCGGTGCATAATGCCCCTCCAGATGATCCGTATGCAATTCCACGAGACCGGGAATGAGATAATCGCCGTCAAAATCCTCGCCGCCCGCAATTGTGCCGGTTGAGATATCGGCAATCTTGCCATCACGGATCAGGACCGATCCGGTGATAACCTCGTTTTCGAGAACGATTTGCGCATTGTTCAGGCTCAATTCGGCGGACATGATCAGGCAGTCTTTCTACGGTTGGTTCCGGCCAGCGGATGCAGCGAGTGAATTTCAAAGGGAAAGCCCGGCTCGGCTTCCGTAAACAAAGCGAGATTGTTGATTTCAACTGGTTCTTCGAGGACTGGTTCCAAGAATTCACCCAAAATGCGTTCGATTTTGGGCCTGTCGCGCTCGGGAACCGGGCCTGTTAACGTCATATGGAAGCGGAATTCCTCAAACACATAGGGATAGCCCCATTGTTCGAGATTGCGCCGCTGGGCCAGAGACAGTTTTTCCGGGTTGCGGCGCTTAACTTCGGCTTCGCTCGGCGGCGCACGAAAACGGTCAAAGGCAACGGTGACATCGTTCGCCAGTTGGTTCAGCCGCTCAACGGGTTCTTCAGGAACCAGCGCAAAAAACCCTTCGAGATTGGCAATCACCAGCTTTGGAATTTCCACGGGCTCAATCGACGAGGCAAAATGCATCATGGCCGACAAAAGCTCGCGCTCTTCAATGCCTTCAGCCAGATGAAACGGCGCCTTCAGGGTCGCGTGAAAACCGTAGCGGCGCGCAGACTCCGTGAGTTGCGCAAAATGCTCATGCGCCAGATCGCGGATCTGCGGCGGCCTGACCGGTTGCCCGGTAAAGGCGTTGCGGCCAAGCCAGTTCGCCGCCACTTTCAATAGCGGGTCGGCCGATGGCGGCGTGAAATAGATTGCATAGCGCATGGGTGATTCCTCTGGAACAGTCTCGCGTTACGCCCCGAATATGACAAGCCTTTGAAGGTCACGAATTAATGGTGCGACTTTCCGGCCAGACGGGATCGCAGCGCGTTCGATATGCCGTCGAAAATGAATATCACAGCAAGGATGAGGACGACCATATAGGCGACATTGTGCCAGTTCGTATTGGTGCGCATGGCCTCCCACAGTTTGAGACCGATACCACCCGCCCCCATTGCACCGATGATGGTGGCCGAGCGCGTATTGGACTCCCAGAAATACAGCGCTTGGCTCGCAAAAACCGGCAACACCTGCGGCATGACACCATAGCGCTGCACATTGGCTGGCGACGCGCCAACAGATTTGACGCCCTCGCGCTGCTTGTCATCGATATTTTCAAGCGTTTCCGAATAGACCTTGCCGAGTGTGCCCGTATCGGTGAAGAAAATCGCGGAAATACCGGCGAGCGGTCCGGGACCGAAAGCACGGGTGAAGAACAGCGCCCAGATCAGCATATCCACCGAGCGCAGGAAATCGAAGAAGCGCTTGGTGATCTGGTTGGCAAAGAAATTCGGCGTGATGTTGCGTGCCGCCATGAATGCCAGCGGGAATGCCACCAGTGACGCCATGAGCGTGCCCATAAAGGCCATGACGATGGTCTGCAAAAGCTTCGTCCAGACATCGCCATGCTGCCATGACGAGTTGAACCAGATATTATCAAAGGCCAGCGCCGCATTCGACATTTCTGGCTTGATCCGGTCGCCACTGGCGATCAACGAAGTCACTTCGCCAAAGGATTTGCCCCAGAACGGCGACGCCGTATCGAAGACAAAATTCGCCCAGCCGAAGAACCGGCGGCTCACCACAACGCGCTGGGGAATAATATCCGCCTGCCCGGCAAAGCCGAAGGTCACAGTGACCTGATCTTCCTTGAGTGTTGCCCAATCCGGCAATGGTCCTTGCGGCTTGGCCCCATCGGTTGCCAGCAAAACCGTCAGGCTCTCGGAACCACGCGTCGCGATCACCCGCTGATCGTTGATATCGAGCTTTTTGTCTGGACCGAATGCAATGGTGACATTGTTGCCGTCCTTGACAACCCAGCTTGGGTTGGGGTTATCGCCAAGTTCAGAAAAGCGGGGATAGCTGACAGTTGTTCCCGTTGGCGTCGGGCGAACTGTGGTGCGGATCGCATAAGACACCCAATCGCGCGCATAAAGCTCGGCACGCTGCCATTGGCCGCTCGCCAGTACTGTCCCTATGGAAAAAAACCACCAGCAGTAGAAAACGTAGAGCACAATGCCCGCTGCAATCACCAGCGGCATGAAACGGCGCCAGAATGGCGGATTGAACACGGCGGGATGCCGCAACTCAAAATCGGCAATGGCATCGGCTGTCATGGCGTTCATAAGAATTTCCTAACCGCCGAAGGCAAAGGCTTGCTCGCCAACAAGGCGGCGGCGCAGCCATGCGGAAAACTGGTCCACGGCAATAATGGTGACGAACAGAAGCAGGATGATCGCGAGCGTCTTGGCCTGATGCCCGCGGCCGATGGACAGGCGCAGCTCCTCACCAATACCGCCGCCGCCGACAGCGCCGATGATGGTCGATGCCCGCACATTGATCTCAAGCCGCAGCAGCGCATAGGACATGAAATTCGGCATGACCTGCGGCACAATGCCGAAGCCAACGCGCTCGATCCAGTTGGCACCGACGGCGCGCAGGCCCTCATCTGCCTTCATGTCAGCATTCTCGACCACTTCGAAAAAGAGTTTACCGAGAGCACCGATGGTGTGAATACCCACGGCAAACATGGCCGGGATCGGCCCGAGTGACAGGATAGCGGCAAAGAAACCCGCAATGACGATCTCGGGAAAGGCGCGCAAAATCTCCATGTAGCGGCGCGCGGCAAACCGGATGAACCGGTTTTTGACGAGGTTCTTGGCCGCCAGAAAGCAGATCATGAAACCGAAGATGAAACCCACCAGCGTCGCCAGGATCGCGATATTCAGCGTCTCCAGCATCTTGTAGAAATATTCGGGCATATAGAAGCCGCCGAACAGATAGACCCGTCCTTCCGGATAATCATATTTCAGGCTTCCATCGAAATAGGGCGACGGCAGATCGAACATGGCGCGCCAGACTTCCCAGCCGTCGCGCGGGATCAGATCCCCGGCAAAATCGAAAAGATGCGGCAAACGATCAAAGAACTTACCGGCATTGGATTCATTGGCAAACCACAGGGACCCGGCAATGGTCACGAGCAGCCCGATAGCGATAATCCAGCTATAGGCGCGGCGGCGTCCGGCAAGCTCCTGMCAGTGCCGTTCGATCTGGATGCCGTCGGGTGACAACTCAACGGAAGCGGTTTTGCTCATTGCACAAATCCTTCAAGGTGCCAGCAAACAAAATCACGGCCAGTCGCAAGGACCGGCCGTGACGATGCGTGTCTGGCTTATCCGCCGATCTGCGCTTTGCGGGCGTCGATGATGGGCTGATAGAACTGAGTGTTCACCTCAGTGTAGCTCTTGAAATCGCCGCCCATGGTGGCAGCAAAGCAGGCTGGATCGCTCTTTGGCAGGTCGAGCATGAATGCCTTGAACTTGGACTTCAGGCCCGAATCCAGCGAGGTGCGGATAACGATCGGACCGTTCGGGATCAGCGGCGACTTCCAGAGTTCGACGAAATCCTTCATGTCGATCAGGCCCTTGTCGACCATCTTGCGCAGATTGCCTGATGTATAGCCTTCATCGAACTTGCCAACGCCGGAGCCGAATGTCGTGCCAGCATCGAACTTGCCATCCTTGACGGCCAGAACGAGGTTTTCATGACCACCACCGAAACCGGTTTCGGAGAAATAGTCCTTAACCGACGTCTTGATGTCTTTTGGCAGCGAGGTGACTGGAATGAGATAGCCGGAAGTGGAATCCGGATCGGCAAAGCCGAGCTTCTTGCCCTTCATGTCGGCAAGCGTCTTGATGCCGCTGTCCTTGCGGGCAACCATGATGGAGTAATAACCGGTCGCGCCATCGGTCTGAACGGTGGTCAGGATTGGTTCAACAGCGTTCGGGTTGGTCAGGTAGATCTTGGCAAAGCCAGAAGCGCCCAATTCCGCATAATCGAGGGTGCCGCCGAGCAGGCCCTGGATGACGCCATCATAATCCGTCGCCGGGAACAGCTTGACGTCCTTGACGCCGAGAACTTTCGGCAGCTTGTCGACGATGCACTGGTAGTTGCGCAGACGGTCGGCTTCGTTTTCGCCGCCAATGATACCAACACGAAACGTTTCAAGGTTTTCAGCGCGGGCCATTGTGCCGGTAAATATGGCGCTGATCGCAATCGCACCCATAAGGGCTTTCCTAAGCAACATGACTATCTCTCCTGTCAAAGCTTCAAAGTTTTTTATGTGACTTGAGCCCGTAACGTGGGCAAGCCGATCCGTTTGCGCTCAACGCGCGGCCAATATGGCCTCCAATTCGGGGATTGGTGTCGGCGCTTGACGCGCAATGCTTGTCGATGTGATGGCTTCCGAGAAGGCATCTTTCAGGCCATCAGCACCATAGATGCGGCGGGCCGCAGCTTCCGTCAGGTCATCGGGGGTTCCATCGAAAACCACCTTTCCACCCTGCATACCGATGATGCGCTCGCAGAAATGCCGCGCCGTATCGAGCGTGTGCAGGTTGGTGATAACGGTCAGCCCCTCTTTCTCATTGATGTCGCGCAAGGACTCCATCACCACCTGCGCATTGCGCGGGTCGAGCGAAGCAATGGGTTCATCGGCAAGAATGACTTTGGGGTTCTGCATAAGCGCCCGGGCGATGGCGACGCGCTGCTGTTGTCCGCCGGAGAGTGTTCCGGCCCGCTGCAATGCGGTCTTGGCAATATCGAGCCGCTCCAGCGCGGCGATTGCCATGGCACGTTCTTCCCGTGAGAAAATGCCAAGAATACTTTTGATAGTGGATCGGTGGTTCAGGCGTCCGAGGAGGACATTGGTCAGCACATCAAGGCGGGGAACAAGATTAAACTGCTGAAAGATCATCGCGCAATCGCGTTGCCAATTTCGCAGCGCGGAGCCGTTCAACTTCGCCACGTCCTTGCCGTCAAAGATGATCGACCCTTCCGACGGGTCGATCAAGCGATTGATCATGCGCAGCAATGTCGACTTGCCCGCGCCCGAACGACCGATGACGCCAACCATCTGCCCCTGCGGGATTTCAACATTGACATTGTCGATGGCAATATTATTGCCAAAACGACGTGTCACGTTTTCAATCTTCAGCATAGGCCAATCCTTGTTGGTATTGCCCTGTCCTAAAGTGGTTGTGTGAAGTTGCGATGGCACTTTTGTTGCACTTACGTGACAACTGTGGGTAGTGAAACTCAACCCGAATGTTTTTCGAGAAATGCCTCAATATCCAGAGCGCGAAAATCATCGAGAGCACCACGCAGGCGTGCATGGTCCCAGTCCCACCACGCCAGTGTTTGCAGGCGTTCTGCGATCTTCCGGTCGAAACGATCGCGGATTTTGCGGGCGGGAACGCCGCCGACAATCGTATAGGGATCAACATCGCGTGAGACGACCGCCCCTGCCCCGATCACCGCACCATCGCCGACCGTAACACCCGGCAAAACGGTCGCGCCATGGCCAATCCAGACATCATGGCCGATGCGCACCTGATTGGTGCGGCGCCATTCGAAAAAGGCCTCTTCCGGCCCTGCATCATCCCAGTAATCGCCAGCGCGATAGGTGAAGTGGTGCAGCGTTGCCCGCCAGGTCGGATGGTTGGTCGCGTTGATGCGAACACTGGCGGCAATATTGGCAAATTTGCCTATCGTGGCACACCAGACCGCGCCGTCCTGCATGATGTAGGAATAATCATCGAGCCTCGTTTCGCTGATCCGGCAACGCTCGGAAATTTCCGTATAGCGGCCAAGTTCGCAATCCTCGACCTGGGCAGTGGCGTGAATAAGCGGTGTTTCGGAAAGCCGGGTCATGCTGCCTCGCTGGTCACGGCGAATGCCATAACGTCGATAATCCTGTCGGCCACTGCCGTGCGGACATCCTCATCATGGAAAATGCCGAGCATGGCGGTCCCCGCCTCTTTCTTGGCTCGGATCATCGAGACGACCACTTCACGGTTTTTCGCATCGAGCGATGCCGTCGGTTCGTCCAGAAGCAGGATCGGGTGATCAGTGATAAAACCGCGCGCAATATTAACGCGCTGCTGTTCACCGCCGGAAAAGGTTGCTGGTGGCAATGACCAGAGCCGTTCCGGCAGGTTCAAACCTGCAAGCAGAACAGCTGCCCTGTCGCGCGCTTGCGTGCGGTCAACGCTACGCGCAACCAGAGGTTCAGCCACCACATCAAGCGCCGACACGCGTGGCACGGTGCGCAGAAACTGGCTGACATAACCGATCATATCGCGGCGAACACCCAGAACTGTGCGCGGATCGGCGGACGCAAGATCAACAAGGCGGTCGCCATAGGGCACGATGATCTGGCCCTGATCCACGGCATAATTGCCATAGACCATTTTCAGGATCGAGCTTTTGCCCGCCCCGGATGGACCGCCGAGAACGGCGCATTCGCCCGCCTTGATGGAAAACGAGACATTCGCCACCACGGGCAGACGAATACCGTCACGCAGGTGCATGGTGAAACTTTTGGCGACATCGGAAACAACAAGAGGTGTTGGCATGATGTTAAACCTGCAGAATGGAGGAAACGAGAAGCTGGGTGTATGGCGCCTGTGGGTCATCAAGCACCCGATCAGTCAGACCTGTCTCGACAATATGGCCATCCTTCATCACCATCATTCGGTGTGAAAGCAGCCGTGCCACGGCGAGATCGTGGGTGACCACAATTGCCGCGAGCCCAAGATCGCTCACCAGCCCGCGCAAAAGATCGAGCAGACGCGCCTGCACGGAAACATCGAGGCCACCCGTTGGTTCATCCATGAAAACAAGCCGGGGGTTGGTCACGAGATTGCGGGCAATCTGCAGACGCTGGCGCATGCCGCCGGAAAAGGCGCGCGGCTGGTCATCAATACGGTCGGAGGCAATTTCCACCCGGCCAAGCCAATCGGTCGCCGTGGCGCGGATATTACCATAGTGCCGGTCGCCGATAGCCATCAGTCGTTCACCAACGTTTGCGCCAGCCGAAACCGTCATGCGCAATCCATCAGCCGGGTTCTGGTGCACAAAACCCCAATCGGTGCGCATGAGGAACCGGCGCTCTGCTTCACTCAAACGGTAAAGATCGCGGAACTGTCCGTCCCGCATACGGTATTCCACCGAGCCTGCCGATGGCGCGAGCCGTGTTGCAAGGCAATTGAGCAATGTCGTTTTACCGGAGCCGGATTCACCGACAATCGCCAGCACTTCGCCCGGCCATAGCTCGAACGAGACATTCTGGCAGCCAATGCGGCTTCCGTAGAATTTTGACAGGTCCTTGACCTTCAAAAGGGGTGTATCGCTCATATTCATTCTGCTGCCTCCGCAGTCCCGGCCTCTGGCGCAAGTGCACCGCGATGCCCCTTGGCCTGCCGATCTTCACAAAAATCCGTATCCGAACAGACGAACATGCTGCCGCCCTTGTCATCGAGAATGACCTCGTCCAGATAGCTGCCCTTGGCGCCGCACAAGGCACAGGGCTGGGAAAAAGTCTGGATTTCAAAGGGATGATCCTCGAAATCAAGGCTGACCACTTCCGTGTAGGGCGGGATGGCATAGATGCGCTTCTCGCGCCCTGCCCCGAAAAGCTGCAATGCCGGAGACATATGCATCTTGGGGTTGTCGAATTTTGGCGTTGGCGACGGGTCCATCACATAACGCCCCTCAACCTTCACCGGATAGGCATAGGTGGTGGCGATATGGCCATGCCGGGCAATGTCCTCGTAAAGCTTGACATGCATCAGGCCGTATTCTTCGAGCGCATGCATCTTGCGCGTTTCGGTCTCGCGCGGCTCCAGAAACCTCAGAGGTTCGGGGATCGGCACCTGATAGACAAGCGTCTGTCCCGCCTGCAATTGCATTTCCGGGATACGGTGGCGCGTCTGGATGATCGTCGCTTCTGAGGTCTTGGTGGTCACGCGGACATTGGCGACCTTCTGGAAGAACGCCCGGATCGACACGGCATTGGTGGTGTCATCAGCGCCCTGATCGATCACTTTCAACGTGTCGTCGGGGCCAAGAACCGCCGCCGTCACCTGCACACCGCCAGTGCCCCAGCCATAGGGCATGGGCATTTCGCGCGACGCAAAAGGAACCTGATAGCCGGGAATGGCAATGGCCTTGAGGATAGCGCGGCGGATCATCCGCTTGGTCTGCTCGTCCAGATAGGCAAAATTGTAGGTCGCTAGATCGGTCATTCTGCTGCCTCTTTGGTTTCTTCGCCCGTCTGATGCTTGCGTTCATGTTCGGCGCGCATGCGGCGGATGAGATCAAGCTCCGCCTGAAAATCCACGTAGTGCGGCAGTTTCAGATGCTCGACGAAACCGGTTGATTGCACATTGTCGCTGTGGGAAATGACGAATTCCTCGTCCTGCGCCGTGGCGGTGATATCTTCGCCAAGTTCCCTTGCCCGCAAAGCGCGATCACACAGAGCCATGGACATGGCTTTGCGCTCACTCTGGCCGAAAACAAGACCATAGCCGCGCGTAAACTGTGGCGGCTGCTTTGCTGATCCCTTGAACTGGTTGACCATCTGGCATTCGGTGACGCGGATGGTGCCGAGCGTCAGCGGGAAATCGAGTTCCGCCACTTCAAGCTCGATTTCCACTTCGCCAATGCGGATTTCACCGGCAAAAGGGTGGCTGCGGGCATAACCGCGCTGGGTCGAATAAGCCAATCCGAGCAGAAAACCCTCATCGCCGCGCGCCAGTGCCTGCAAGCGCAAATCCCGTTCCAGCGGAAAAGTCAGCGGCTCACGGGTAAGATCGCCAGCAACGGAACCTTCAGGCATCTCACCATCTGCCTCGATCATGCCGTCATGGCCGAGAATGTCAGTCACACGCGGGGTAAATGCTTCCGGCTCGTCGCGCTGTTCAGGCGCGTCAACGGGGCCATTCTCAGCCAATTCAGGATCGAGCAGACGATGGGTGTAGTCGAACGTCGGTCCCAGCAACTGGCCACCCGGCAAATCCTTGAACGCTGCTGAAATGCGCCGTTCAATCTGCATCTTTGATGTTTCCAGCGCTGTCGAATATCCGAAACGCTGTAGGGTCGTCCGGTAGGCGCGCACCAGAAAGATCGCCTCGATCAGATCGCCCCGCGCCTGCTTGATGGCAAGAGCGGCGAGTTCCGGATCATAGAGCGAGCCTTCGGCCATCACCCGGTCAACGGCCAGCGACATCTGCTCGACAATCTGGTTCAGTTCAATCGCAGGAACATCCCGGTCGCCGCGACGGCGGTCAGCCAGAAGCTTGTGCGCATTGCGGATGGCGGCTTCACCGCCCTTGACTGCAACATACATGGCTCAAGCCTCCGTTTTCGTAATGCGGGTGGTGCGGGGCAAGGCTGCAAGCGCGCCTTTGGTGGCAAACACCAGATCAACACCGCGCGGGAAAGCGGCACGATTGGCAGCCCATTGATCCCGGAACATTCTCGGCAGATGGCTTGGAGAGAAGGACTGTGTTTCCTTGATCCCCGGCCCTTCGAGCGTCAGGACATCCGCCCCATCGAAACTGTCGATCTGCAGGATCAGCGTGGTCGAACGATCAGGATACTCAGCCGTTCCCCGGCAGAAGGATTCCAGCGACGGCATCGCGTTGACATCGCTGATCAGCGCAAAATCCGCTTCTGCCGTATCGCCGGTCAATTGGAGGCCCGTATGGAATTTGAGCCAACCGACAGCGGCGGCAGAACCCGATATGGCGCGATCACACCACACCGTTGCATCATGATCGAACAGCGTCGCGGCTATCGATGCGGCAAGTGGCGTCAATGGCGCTGGCGGCGTGGTGAGATCGCTCACCTCAACGATCCGACCGGGATTGGCCATCGCATCCATCAGCGCCCGGAAAACATTTTGGGCATTCAGCACGCTATCGCTGAAACCACCTTCAAAGACCTGTGTTTCAACACGCATCAGTCGTCACCCCGTACCATCGTGAAAAAGTCGACTTTCGTCGCAGCTGTCTGCGCATGCTTCAGCGCGCGCTGCTGCTCAAGGCGTTCGGCGATGGGTGCAAGCACCACCTTCTCCACCGCATCACGGCAATCCGGCTGCTGCCAGAGCGCGTCAAACACGGCGGCCAGACGCACCTTTTCCCGGTGGCGGCCAAGTGCATAAGCATGCCCGACGGCACCATTGCCAAGCCGCACCGTGGCGCGGGTTACGGTCGCCTCACCCAGATTGAACGGAGCGCCGCCGCCGCCAATACGGCCGCGCAGCATGACGAGGCCCGTTTCCGGGCCGCGCAAAGTTTCGACATCGGGCTTGTCACCCCATCCAGCCCAGAAGGCTGCGATTTCGGGCGCTGTCGCCTGCGCCAGCAAGGCCATGGCGGCCTTGCGCTCCAGATCCGGCACATCGCCGGTTTCCGTGGACTGGTTATTTTCTTTGATCATTGACATCTCGCTCAGATTTGTCTATTCATCTATACAACTAGACAATAAACCTACCTATAAATCCCGTCAATGACAGGAGCATGACAAAGCGTGAAATCCGCACGATTCATTACCCGCAATAGTGGTGTTGCCATCTGGCGCCAGATCGCCGATCAAATCCGTGGTGATATTACAGCGGGTAAAATGCCAAGCGGCGCCAAACTGCCGCCGGAGGTGACGCTGGCCGAACGCTTCTCGGTCAACCGCCACACGATTCGCAGCGCCATTGCCGCCCTGACCAAGGAGGGCGTTCTGCGCGCCGAACAGGGTCGCGGCACATTCGTTGCCAACAGCAAGAAGCTAACTTACCGCATCGGTGAGCGGACGCGGTTTTCCGAGATACTATCGACTCAGGTGCGCGAGACAAAGGGCATATTGCTCGGTCATCGCATCGAAGACCCGACGGAGGATGTGGCCGCGGCACTTGGCATAGTGGCTGGTCAGGTGATCAGGATGGATGCCATGCATACGGCAGACGGCAACCCCGTTTCCTGCGGCACCACCTGGTTTGATGCGGCACGCTTTCCCGATATTGTTGAGGATTATCAGGCCTCCGGTTCAATTACCGCCGCCCTGCGGGCCGCCGGCATCGACGATTACCTGCGCAAATCAACCGTCATCGCCGCCCGTCACGCCGACGCAGAAGATTTGCGCCATCTGCGCCTGTCGCCCGGCGCCATTGTGCTGATATCAACCGCGATCAATGTGGATATGGAGGGCAACCCGATTGAATATACCGTGAGCCGTTTCGCCGCTGATCGTATGGAGATAGCGATTGCCGGGAAATCTGCGGGTTAGGGTCCGTGTTGCAGTAATATTGTGTGTGGTTCGTGGTTTGTGGTTCGACAAGCTCACCATGAGGGAGAGAGGTGCTGTAACGCTAATCACCAACGTTGCAGAACTTGACTCCCTGCAACCCCCACTCTCCCTCATGGTGAGCCCGTCGAACCACGAACCACGCGAATGCAATCCCATTGTCCTAATCAACAACCGACCCACACCAGCCCGGCAGATAACCCGCATCATCGCCCTTGGCTTCCTTCAACGCGCGGTTGAGCGCCGTTTCAAAATCCGTTTCAACACTCTTGCGGTTCATCCTGCGCCGCAGGAAATCCGCCCAGAGAAACTCGCTGAATGGTGTTGTGTCCTTGGCAAAACCACCGGCACGGCGCAATTCCCCCGCCAGACTGCGGAACGGATCATCGGCAAGGTCCTTGATCGCTTTCGGGATTGCCCCATAGTCGCGCCGCTTGCCTTCTTCATCAAAGGGATGCATCCAGCCGCGATTGTCGAGAACGACCATAAACGCATCCTTGTCGAGCGAAGAAAGATCACTGACGACAGTCACCAGAATGTGCTTCACACCCTCTTCATAGAGCGCACGGGCAAGATGGTGATGATCGATCACATAGTTGCGCCTGTTGGGGCCCAGCACCACGGGGATCATGTGTTCGCCGAGAAATTTCCCGCCCTTCTCGCCCTTTTGCTGACGCCATTTCTTGCGCTTCTCGTCCACTTCACGCATGCCGACCGTTATCTGCGTTGGCCGCAGATCCTTGATCGCAACCGGCGTTACAATGGGTTCTCTTGCTCCGGATATCTGCATCGTCATTCCTCCGCGCTGGGCGCCAGTTTCCTGATCGCATCGTCGACACTATGAAATATATGATCCGATCCGATCAGAGAGATGAGCCCAAACCGTGACAGGGCGTCTTGCGCACGCACGGATTCCAGCCGCGCAATGGCAAATTTTACACCAGATGTCTGGCAGTAACTGATCACATCGGCGAGAGCCTGTGACGCGGTGTAGTCGATCTCGATAATGCTGCTGGCCTCAAGCACAACCAGATTAAGCTCGGTCCGGTTGGCATCGATGGTCTCACACAGGCCGCGCTTGAAATCATCCGCATTGACAAAGGATAGTGGCGCCTGAAACGCGATAACCAATACGCCGGGTAGCTTTTCACCGCCCTTTGCTGCGCTGGGTGGCCACCAGATGGAACTGCCTGATACCTTTTCGAATTCAATGGGTCTTGCGCGCATCACCGCCCACAGGCCATGCAGCAGAGAAAGCCCAATGCCGATGGTCACACCCGCCTCAATGGGCAATGCGACAATGGCGGCCATGGTGATGAGGATCAGCGCAAATTCGCCTCGCGCCTCGCGGTAAACAGCGCCAATGATCTGCCAACGGATAATCCGCTGCGCCACAAAAAGCAGGATACCTGCCAAAGCCGCATGCGGCACACGCGCCAGCAACTGGCCGCCAAATGCTACCAGTGCCAAAACGATCGCCGCTGCAATCAATCCGCTGACCTGCGACCGCCCGCCGGTCTCTGCAACAATCGCTGTGCGCGGCGGGCTGGCATTGACAGGGAATGCACCGAAAAGTCCGGAAAGAATACTGCCTGCCCCTACCCCGATAAAATCGCGGTTCACATCAGGCGCTTCGCCATCCTTCGAGACAAAAGACCGCGTTGTTGCGGCCGTTTGCACCATCACGACCACCGCGACGAGCAGAGCGAGGGGAAGCAGGTTCCGCAGTTCCTCAAAACCAACCTCCGGTACAGAAATCTGCGGAAGGCTGTTGGGAAGCGCACCGAGCACCGAAACGCCGCAGCTCTCAAGGTTAAAAAGCACAACCGCGAGGGTTGAAAGAACAAGCCCGAGCAAGGCACCGGGTATCCGCGCGTTGATCCATTCGGAAAGCAACACAATCAGGAACACACCAGCGCCGAGGGCCACGCTGTAGACGTTGATTTGCGGCGCACTGGCAATCGTTGCCGATATCCGCTGAAAGACATCTCCCGATTGCGCGGAGATACCCAAAAGCCCCGGCAATTGCGAAATGATAATGTGGACAGAGATACCAGCAAGAAAACCTGTTGTTACGGGCACCGACAAAAGATCAGCGATCCAGCCAAGCCGGAAAACACCGCTCGCAACGACAATCAGCCCGACAATCAAACCAAGCGCAGCAGCCAACAGACCAAACTCCGGCGACCCACTGGCAGCAAGCAGCGCCAGACTGCCGGCAAAGATCGGTGTGATGGTGGAATCTGAACCCGCAGACAAATGCCGGCTTGCGCCAAAGATGGCAAAAGCCAGCGAACCGGCGATGAAGGCAAAAAAGCCGATCTCAGGCGCAAAACCGCCAAGCCGTGCCGTTGCCATCTGCTCGGGGATCGCGATAGCCGCCAGCGTCAGACCGGCAATGATATCGCCATTGAGATCAGATGGTTTCCATCCGGCAATGGAACGAAACGGCAGCCAGTTCCTGCCCCTTGCAATGGTTTGGGAAGCACGCGGCTGTTCCATCAAATGCCTCCCAGAGTTTGGCGCAGCCTACCACATGGTCTTGGCAGCGCGCGCAGCCCATTCACTATCGTAGGTTTCACCGCCCACGCGGTTTTCACTCAATGCCGCCAGCATCTGGCCCGGTGTTGGAAACTCCTTGGGCGAGCGGAATTTCCCGGCATTCCAAAGCTCGGATCGGATCAAAGCTCGGGCGCACTGGAAATAGGCTTCCTCGACTTCCATGGTGATGACGGAGCGCGGTGCCTTGCCGTCCATGATGAAACTGTCGAGCAACTCCGGGGTCGTATCGATAAACGCGCGACCATTGACGCGGAACGTCGTGTTAATCCCGGGTATCAGGAAGAGCAGCGCCACACGCGGATCACGCACAATATTGCGCAGGGAATCGACGCGGTTATTGCCGCGCCGGTCGGGCATCATCAGCGTGCGTTCGTCATGGATACGAATAAAGCCAGCAAGATCACCGCGCGGCGAGCAATCCAGCCCCTCCGGTCCGCTTGTTGCAAGTGCCACGAAGGGTGAGCCTTCGATCAACGCCCGGTATTCCGGAATAATGCGGTTTGTTACCTTGGCGGTCGATGCTTCTGCAATCGCGCCGCCGCCATAAATGACCTCAAGTTCTTCGATTGTCGTAACGCGAGACAACGAAACCTCCTTCTGGATTGTTCAAATGTCTTTGCCGCCTAACATTGCATGTTTAAGCTATGATGACAGCCTGCATTTTTAGCAAATGACAGCGGCATTGCACTCGTATATCAGTTCGCGGCAGGCGTATGTTTGGGAGGATTTCATGGGCGGGTTTGCAGCCATCGGCGAGTGTATGATCGAACTGTCAGGAGCCAATGGCGACCAGTGGCGCATGGGCTTTGCCGGTGACACGCTCAACACCAGCTGGTATGTGCGCGCCCTCACCGATCCGGATTTCGCCGTCGATTATGTCACAGCCTTCGGCGACGATCCTTTCTCTGTCAAACAGCGGGCATTCCTAAAGGAAAATGGCATCAACACAGCCTATAGCCCTGTCGTTGTCGGTGCCCGCCCCGGTCTTTATGCCATCACACTGACGGGCGTCGAGCGCTCCTTCACCTATTGGCGCAATGATTCGGCGGCCCGTCATCTTGGCGATGATCCGCAGGCCCTCGCCCACAGTCTGGATGGCCGGAAAATCATCTATTTTTCCGGTATCACCATGGGCATTCTCAGCCCCAAAAGCCGCCAGAATGTTCTGAACGCCGTCAGCAATGCCCGCAGGCAGGGCACACTTGTGGCATTTGACGCGAATTACCGTCCTCGTCTGTGGGAAAACGCCGAAACCGCAAGACAGGCCCTCATTGACGCCTACCATGTCGCAGACATTGCCCTGCCGACCTTCCCCGATGAAAATGCGTTGTTCGGCGACACAACACCTGAAGAGACAGCGGCGCGCATCACCACCTATGGCGTGAAGGAAATTGTCGTGAAGGATGGTACTGAGCCTGCTCTCGTCGTTGCCGATGGTAAACATGAGCAGGTGGCAGCCATGCGCGCCAATGCCGTGGACACGACAGGCGCTGGCGACAGCTTCAACGGCGGTTACATCGCCTCGCGTCTCGCCGGTCTTGAGCCAGTGGTCGCCGCAGCCCGCGCGCACAAGGTTGCGGCGCGGGTTGTCGAGTTTCACGGCGCGCTCGCCCCAATGGACGAAGCACGCAAGGCCTTCAAAGACTAAGTTTTATTCTTCTTGAACGCATAATGCGTCAGGTGGCTGTATCCCTGTCCCGGTCTTAGAATAGCCTGCGGAAAATAGGGGAAATGCGTTGAATCAGGCCAATTCTGCGTTTCAAAGCAGAAACCGGCATAATTGCCATAGGTCTGACCTGTCAGGCCAAGCGGCGGGCGCCCGCCCAGCGTATTGCCTGCATAGAGCTGCACACCCGGCTCCGTCGTCAGCACATTCAGCTCAACGCCGCTCTTTGCACCTTTGGCTGAGGCAACCCATTGCAGGGGGTGTCGTTGGCTGGCAACGCAGAAATTGTTGTCATAGACAATTTGCTTGCCATTCTCCTCGCGCCGGATGGTCCGGTATTCGCGGAAATCATGCGTTGTTCCGGCGACGGGAATAACCCGGCCATCGGGCAGAAGATCACTGTTGACGGAGAGATAGGCATCCGCCCCGATCTTGACCTGATGATCAAGCGCATCGGTCAGCCCGCCATCATCAAGATTGAAATAGCTGTGATGCGCCAGATTGCAGATGGTCGGCTTGTCTGTCACCGCATCGAGACGCACCACCAGCGTGCCTTTGGATTCCAGCATATAGGTGCAGGTGATGGTAAGATTGCCGGGAAAGCCCATTTCGCCATCGCCGAGCATGATCGTCAGCGTGACATAATCAGGGCCGACAGCCACAACATTCCAGACACGTCGCCCTGCGCCATGATCACCACCGTGAATGTTATGGACACCGTTGAAATTGCGCTGGAGCTCAAAAGTCTGGCCATCGATGACAAGCTCGCCATCGCGAATCCGGTTGATCGACCGCCCCACAGTCGCCCCCATATAGGGAGAATGCGCGGGATAATCGGCAAAATCCTGATAGCCGAGCACAAGCGGATGATCGTGCCCCTTGAAGCGCAAATCCTGAATGACTGCGCCCCAGGTAAGGACATTGGCGGTCAGCCCGCCGCCCGAGATCGTAATGCGGTGCACTGCCTCGCCATCGGGCGTATGGCCGAAAATTTCGGTATTCATGTTTCTTAGAGTCCCAGGCCGCCGACGCAGACATATTTTGTGTCGAGATAGTCTTCGATACCCTGATGCCCGCCTTCCTTGCCAAGACCGGATTCCTTCAGGCCACCAAACGGTGCTTCCACCGTGGTGATCATGCCTTCATTCACGCCGACCATGCCATATTTCAGGCCTTCAGAAACACGGAACACCCGTCCGAGATCCTGTGTGTAGAAATAGGAGGCAAGGCCGAACTGGGTGTTGTTGGCCAGATCAATGGCTTCCTGTTCGGTTTCGAACTTATAGATGGGCGCAACCGGTCCGAAAATCTCTTCCGTGGTGAACAGCATATCAGGCGTTGCATCACCAATTACAGTTGGCTCGAAGAAGCTACCGCCCAGTGCATGGCGCTTGCCTCCGGTGATGATCTTGCCGCCCTTCTGCTTGGCATCGGCGATAAACTCTTCCACCTTGGCAACAGCCTTCTCGTCGATCAGCGGTCCCTGCTGTGTTCCGGCATCAAGCCCATTGCCGATCTTCAGCTTTTCCGTTGCCGCGGCAAACTTTTCGACAAAGGCGTCGTAAATGCCAGACTGGACAAGGAAACGGTTGGTACACACGCAGGTCTGGCCGGAATTGCGGAATTTCGCTGCAATAGCGCCGTCGACGGCGCGGTCCAGATCCGCATCATTGAACACGATAAACGGCGCATTGCCGCCCAGTTCCATCGAAACCTTCTTCACCGTATCGGCAGCCTGTTTGATCAGAATTTTGCCGATTTCGGTCGAGCCGGTGAAGGTGATCTTGCGCACCAGCGGATTGCTGGTGATTTCGCCGCCGATTTCCGAGGCAGAGCCGGTCAGAATATTGACCACGCCCTTGGGAATACCGACTTCCTCACACAGCGCACCCCAGACAAGACCCGAATAGGGTGTCTGTGTTGCAGGCTTGACCACCGCCGTGCAGCCCGATGCCAGTGCCGGTCCGATTTTGCGGGCAAGCATGGAGGATGGGAAATTCCATGGTGTGATCGCACCGATAACCCCGAGCGGCTCTTTCGTTACCAGAATACGCCGGTCTGCCCACGGGGACGGAACCACATCACCATAGGTACGGCGTGCTTCTTCCGCATACCAGAGGATATAGGCGGCCGACATGCCGACCTCGCCCTTGGCTTCGGTCAGCGATTTGCCCTGTTCCAGCGTCAAAAGTTCCGCCAGCGCGTCCTGATTGTCAAGGATTGCATCGTGCAGCTTGCGCATCAGTTTCGAGCGCTCCAGCACCGATGTCTTGCGCCACGTCTTGAACGCTTCGGCCGCCGCCTCGATGGCGCGCTGCGTTTCGGCTTTGCCTGAATTGGGAACAGTACCGATCTTCAGACCGGTTGCAGGGTTGATGACGTCAATCGTCTTGCCGGAATCTGCGGCCACCCATTCGCCATTGATCAGATTGGCCTGTTTCATGAACTGGCTGGATTTCTGCAACATGATATTCTCCCTGAAATGCTAGGCGGAGCGTTTGGTCCACTGATTTTGTGAGTTCCGTGAGAGGACAATCCCGCATCGCAAGATGCCATGGATGTCCTGTGGAAGCGATGCCGCCACCCTGCTCCTTTTTGGCCAAAGCTGCAACAGCGTTCGATTACCCAAAAAGGTGTACAGCCACACTTGCCCAAAACACCACCGTCACCGCGGAAAGCGCCGTTGCGACAACCATGGAATTGGACGCCAGCGCTTCGGCGGTCCTGAATTTGGTGGCAATGAGATAGGAATTAACCCCGGCAGGCAGCGCCGCCGACACCACCGCGATCTTGGCTGTGAACGGCGTAAGACCGATGAGGAGCGCGACTGCCAGCACGATTGCAGGCATGACAAACAGTTTTATACCCGCAATGACAAGCGAAGGGGCAAGCTGCCCTGACGTGCCGAATTTCTTCAAGCCCATCCCCATGGCAAACAGGGCCACCGGCCCCGCCACACTCCCCAGCAACTGGACGAGGGAATCGACAACAACAGGCAATTGCAGCCCCGTAAAGCGCCACAGCCATCCAGCGAGAATACCGAGGACGAAAGGATTGCGCAGGAGGCTTTTGAAAAACGAGGCGACAACTGTGCCAAGCCGGGTCTCACCCTCAAACACACCATCACGGCGCAGGGCAATCTCATGCAGGGTGATCGAAGCGGCCATGACACTTGGCATATGAACAGCGACAATCAGCGACAGGATGGCAAACCCGTCCTGACCATAAACGCTTAACATCAGTGGCATGCCTAGAAACACGAGATTGGAAAACGCGCCGGAAACACCTGCGACCACCCCTGCCCGGTTATCCCGCTTGAAGATCAGCTTGATTGCCAAATCGGACAGCGCCCAGGCCACGGCAAGCCCGGTAAAGTAGGCGATCCACAGTCCCCACGGGGCTGCACCGTGAAAATCTGCCGTCACCATGGTGCGGAACAGCAAAAGCGGTGCGGCGATCATGAAAACAAACTCGGAAAGCCCGTCACCCACGCGCTCGTCAAGCAGCTTGAAATGCGCCGCGGCATACGCAACGCCTATCACTCCAAAAACCACGATGATTGTTTGAACGAGACCCATTACTTCCCGCAATAAGCCCGCCGCAGCAGCCGTGCAAGGCAATCACAGCTTTTCACTTTATTTTTCTTCGCCAAACCACCATCTCCACGCTAAGGAGAATGAATGTTAAAGCCTTTGCGACTTTTTACCTTTTTGACACTGACGCTTGCATCAAGCGTTTCCCTCAATATTCCAACTGCATTCGCCACCGACGCCGCCTGGGCAAGACTGGCACGCGGCGGCTATACGGTTCTTCTGCAGGGCGCTGATTCTTCGGGAACCTTAAGTCCTTCCACAGATAATTCCGCTGACTGCACACAAATACGCACGCTTTCGGATCGCGGCCATCAACTGGCGCAAAAGCTCGGCGCGCGCTTTGCCGCAAAAGCCGTGCGAATCGATAAGGTGCTGACCAGTCCCGTCTGCAATGCACAGGAAACCGCGCGGCTGGCATTTGGCTCGGCACCGGTGGAGATCGTAAGTGCTCTTGGACCTTTGGCCGAAGACGAAACCGCGCAAAAATCGCAGATTGATCAAATTCGCGACCTGATTGCCGAATTCAAAAGCTCCGGCAATCTGGTAATGATGACTGACCGTGCCAATATAACAGCACTGACCGGCATCACCCCGCGCCCAACCGAAGCGGTGGTGGTTGCACCGCCGGAAGCGGGTGAAACGGTTCATATTGCAGGCAGGATTATTTTCGACTGACGACGGAATATGCTGGAGTAACAATGGATAGGGTATTTCGGTCTTTCCCTTAGCCATGAAAAACGCTAGATACCGCCTCATGAGACATCAGTGCCTTTACGGAGGCACCGGAAGCAAAAGGAAACTGAATTGACCTCAACATTTGACAAGGTCGCCGATATCATCGCTGAAACCAGCGAAATCGACCGCGATTCCATCACGCCGGAAAGCCACACGATCGACGATCTCGGCATCGATAGCCTTGACTTCCTCGACATCGTTTTCGCGATCGACAAGGCCTTCGGTATCAAGATCCCGCTCGAGCAGTGGACGCAGGAAGTCAATGACGGCAAGGCTCCGACCGAAGAATACTTCGTTCTGAAGAACCTGTGTGCCAAGATCGACGAACTCGTCGCGGCCAAAAAAGCCTGATTTCCGGATGCAACGTCTGGACTGATCATCTTCACCTAACCGGGTGCACCGTATGAAAGGTGCTGCGAGAAAATGCAGAACAACACCGTCGTTATCACTGGTATCGGACTGATTTCATCCCTGGGTGAAGGCGCTGATGCCCATTGGCAAGCGCTGAACAGCGGGGCCGATCCCCGCATCGATAGTGAGACGTTCAAGCCCTATACGGTTCATCCGCTCGGTGAAGTCGACTGGAACAACCAGATTCCGAAGCGCGGCGATCAGCGGCAGATGGAGACCTGGCAGCGCCTGGGTACCTATGCTGCCGGTCTCGCATTGCAGGATGCGGGGATCAAGGACGATGAAGCGCTTTGCACCACCATGGACATGGTGGTTGCTGCCGGTGGTGGCGAGCGTGATGTCACTGTTGACACGCAAATCCTCGCCGAAGCGCGCGTGCGCAATGATCTCGGCACAATGCTCAATGAGAAGCTGACAACGGAACTGCGCCCGACCCTGTTTCTGGCACAATTGTCCAACCTTCTGGCGGGCAATATCTCGATCGTCCACAAGGTCACCGGCTCGTCGCGTACATTCATGGGCGAAGAGGGTGCAGGTATTTCCGCGCTTGATACAGCCGCAGCGCGCATCCGCTCCGGTCAGAGCACCCATGCGCTCGTCGGCGGCTCCTATAATTCCGAACACCCTGACATGCTGCTCGGCTATGAGCTCAACGGCATGCTAAAATCCGATGGCTGGGCACCACTCTGGCAGCGTGAAGGCACGGCAGGCGGCGGTGTTGTCACCGGTTCCGGCGGCGCTTTCCTCGTGCTGGAGAGTGCTGACCATGCGGCCAAGCGCGGTGCCCGCGTCTATGCTGCGATTGACGGTATTTACAGCGCGCAGATCCGCCGCAAGCGCGAAGACCTGCAGGAAACCATTGCGAAACTGGTTGCTGCCGCAAGTGCAGACAAGCCAGCTGGCTTGATTGTTTCTGGCGCAACCGGTGCACAGGGCGTTACTGCAACGGAAAAAGCCGCGCTTGATGTGTTCGCTTCCGCCGCCATTCGCGGCGTTGCGGGCAAGATCGGCCATCTGCGTGAAGCGCAGTTTCCGCTGGCTGTCGGTCTGGCTGCGCTCAGCCTGTTCCATGGAACAGCATTCCCGCCTATCGATGCGAAGAATGAAAAGGCCGCTTCCGGCAGCCTTGATACGGCACTGGCGACCGCAATCGGCGCAACCCGGGGCGAAGGCGTCGCTCGCCTCGTCAAAGTTTGAGAGATTGGCACATGTCAAAATATACTGACCATCTTGGCCGCCCCCTCGTTGCCGTCACTGGTCTTGGCGTTGTCTCCTCGCTCGGACAGGGCAAGAAGGACAATTGGGCCGCGCTGACTTCAGGCACCTCGGGCATCCACACCATCACGCGCTTTGCGCTTGATAATCTGCGCACGCAGATCGCCGGAACCGTTGATTTCCTCAAGGAGAGCAATGAAGGTGCTTCGGCCCTCTCTGAAAAGCTGGCATCGCTCGCCGCCGAGGAAGCCATTGCGCAGGCCGGTTTCGACACGGAGAATTTTGGCGGACCACTGTTTCTCGCCGCTCCCCCCGTTGAACTTGAATGGCGCAACCGCTTTGCGCTCGATGCTCTGGTAAAGAGCGAGGGCGAACCGGGTTATGACCTGCTTCTCGCTGCCTGCCGGCGCGGCACGCAGGAAGCCATGTTCCACACCACCGAATTTGGCTACATAGCCGAGCGCCTTGCCGACACGTTCGGCACACGCGGCCTGCCGATCACGCTTTCCACCGCCTGTGCATCCGGCGCCACGGCTATTCAACTTGGCGTTGAGGCCATCCGGCGCGGCGAAAGCGACAAGGTTCTGTCCATCGGCACCGATGGTTCCGTTTCGGCCGAAGCGCTCGTGCGCTTCTCGCTGCTGTCCGCACTTTCCACCCAGAACAATCCTGCCCACAAGGCCGCAAAGCCTTTTTCCAAGGACCGCGATGGTTTTGTCATGGCGGAAGGCTCCGGCGCGCTTGTGATGGAATCGCTGGAATCGGCAATTGCACGCGGTGCCAAGATTCTCGGCATCATGCATGGCTGCGGTGAAAAGGCTGATGATTTCCATCGCACCCGGTCAAAGCCAGACGGCTCGCCCGCCATTGGCGCAGTGCGTGCAGCGCTTGACGATGCGGGTATCAAGGAAGATGCGATTGATTACATCAACGCGCACGGCACCTCGACACCCGAGAACGACAAGATGGAATATCTTGCGCTCTCGACCGTGTTTGGCGAACGTATTTCATCGCTGCCAGTCTCATCCAACAAATCGATGATCGGTCACACATTGACAGCCGCCGGTGCGATTGAAGCCGTATTCTCCATGCTCACCATCGAGACCGGAACACTTCCGCCGACGATCAATTATGACAATCCGGACCCGGCAATCATCCTCGATGTTGTGCCGAACGTGAAGCGTGAAGCGAGCGTTTCATCGGTGCTCTCAAGCTCATTTGGCTTCGGTGGACAAAATACGTGTCTTGTCATGACGGCAGAACCGCACTAATCCCTCTCCGAAAAGGAAAACGGATATGCGCGCATTACAGCTGATTGAAGACCGCAAGCTCGAGATTGTCGATGTTGCTCCCCCGCCCCCACCCGGTCCCGGTGAAGTAACCGTCAATATCAAGGCTGTCGCGCTCAATCATATCGACGTCTGGGGCTGGCGCGGCATGGCTTTTGCCAAGCGCAAGCTACCGCTGACCATCGGCGCGGAAGCATCCGGCGTGGTTGACGCAATCGGCCCCGGCGTCTCCAACCTTCTGCCCGGTCAGCTTGTGTCGATCTATGGCGCGCAGACCTGTGGTCTCTGCCGTCCCTGCCGCGAAGGCCGCGATAATTTGTGCGAGCATGTTTCCGGCGTTTATGGCTTCCATCTCGATGGATTTGCGCAGGAGAAGGTCAATCTCAAGGCGCGCCTGCTCGTTCCTGCACCTCCCGGTGTCGACGAGATCGGCGCTGCTGTTGCGCCCGTTACCTTCGGAACTGTCGAGCACATGCTGTTCGACAATGCCAAGCTTGAGCCGGGTGAAACTATCCTCGTTCATGCCGGCGGTTCGGGGATTGGCTCAGCGGCCATCCAGCTTGCCAAAAAGATGGGCTGCACCGTCATCACTACCGTCGGTTCTGACGCAAAGATCGAAAAGGCCAAGGCGCTCGGTGCCGATCACGTCATCAATTATCGCGAAGACCGATTTGAAGGCGTTGTGCGCAAGCTGACCAAGAAGAAGGGCGTTGATGTGGTATTCGAACACGTCGGCGCGGATACGTGGGCAGGTTCCATGCTGTCGCTGCGACGCGGCGGACGGCTTGTTACCTGCGGTTCAACCTCAGGCGTTTCCACCAGCATGAACCTGATGATGTTGTTCCAGCAGCAGTTGAAACTGCTCGGCTCCTTCGGTTGCCGCATGGAAAACATGGCCGATGCCATGCAGAAAATGGCGCGCGGTCTGGTTCATCCCGTCATTGATACGGAAGTCGGCTTTGATGACATCGATACGGCGTTGAAGCGCATGGAAGGCCGGGACGTCTTCGGCAAGATTATCCTGCGCGTCAACTGAGCCGAGCATGAACCTCAAATTTAAACTTGCTCTGTTCCGCTGGAGCCAGAAGTTGAAGGTTTTCAACTACTGGCTATCGGCTCATGTCATTTTCGGCATATTACGCGTCCTCCGGTTGCTGCCGGCGGAAGCCGCGACCAATTTCATCGACGCTGCGGCACGTAAAATCGGACCGCTGATGGGGCGTCACCGGGTGGCGATGATCAATCTGCGCAAAGCCTATCCGGAAAAACCGGAGGAGGAATTGCAGCTGATCGCCCGCGATATGTGGGGCAGCATGGCGCGCCTTACCGCCGAATATGTCTTTCTCGACGCGATTTTCGACTATGATCCGCACAGCGAGACGCCGGGGCTGATTGAGGTTCAGGGCCGCGAAATATTCGAGCGCATCCGCGACGAGAGCGACCGCCCGCATATTTTCTTCACCGCTCATACCGGCAATTTCGAACTCTTGCCGATTTGTGCCGCCACGTTTGATCTGAATGTCACAGCGCTGTTCCGCCCGCCGAACAACCCCTATGTTGCCAAGAAAATACTTGGCGCACGCCGCACCAATATGGGCCACCTTGTTCCTTCAAAAGCCGGTGCCGCCTGGTCGCTTGCCAGCGTTTTGAACACCAATGGCAATGTCGGCATGCTGGTTGACCAGAAATTCCATCGCGGCCTGCCCTCGATCTTTTTTGATCGCCCCTGCAAGACCAACCCGCTGCTGGCAAAGCTGGCCCGTCAGTATGATTGCGATGTCTATCCCGCGCGCTGCATCCGCCTGCCCGGTGGCCGGTTCAGGCTGGAGCTGGAAGAAAAGATGGAATTGCCACGCGATGAAACCGGCGCCGTCGATATTGCCCGCACAGTCCAACTGGTCAATGACAAGGTGGAAAGCTGGGTGCGCGAATATCCCGGCCAGTGGATGTGGTTTCATAAGCGCTGGAACGCCTGATCAGTAATAGTTCATGACGGCATGTTTCGCTTCGGCGAAAAACAGCCAGCGCTCAACGAACAGACCGAGCATATGTGTAAGCACGCCCATGGCCATCAGGCAGGTGCTCAATGCACCACCGCCAACGGCCATGGCAAACAGCATCGCCAGAATTGGCAGCACAATCCCGCTGACAAACGCGATGACCCAAAGCTTTTGCGCGTGTTTGCGCGCAACGCGAAAACCCATTTCCCGCGTGAGATAATTATCAAGCGCATGCGGCCGCTCCAGCAGCCGCACTTTGCCGATGCCACCCAAGCCCGTGGCACTCTCCGGCGTTGACAGGGAAACAAGCGTCCTTGCGCGCTTGCGCCAGATCATCTTTGCAACAAGCGCCAGCAACAAAAATAGCACCGCCAGCAATTGCAGCGGCAAGACGTTGTCACCTCCCGCGAACAGCGCACCGAGCAGCAAACCGCCCGCCAGCGCGAACAGCAAAAAACACAGCGGCGTCAGTTTCGTATGCCATGCATCAACGGTTTTAAGCGATGCATAGATCATCGAGGTGCAGTAAACCGTGATGACAGCCCCGAGAACGGTGATCAGGCCAAGGGTTGTGTCTTGCCGATTGAGGAACAGGCACAGCGCGGCGTTTGAAGTCAGCGGTACAAACGTGGCAATCGCCATCACACCTTCACGCGATAGCCAGCTTGACCGCCATTGGCTCAGCGCCCGCCACGCCCGCTGCGGATTACCCAGATGCAACAGGGACGACAGAAGGCCAATGCTTATGAGCGCCAGTGCGGTGATGTAGGCAATTTTGGTTGGCAGTGCGGATGGATCAAGAAATCCCAAACCCAGAATGACGGCAAGGCCATAGCCAAGGCCTGACAGCGTGGTGAAGACGATGATGGAATAGGCTGGATGCATTTATGACAGCCTCGGGGATGGGTGCTCACCCCCCTCTGTCCTGTCGGACATCTCCCCCACAAGGGGGGAGATCACATTGGTATCAACGCCTTTGCACAACAGGAAGCGTTTCAGATTGTGCAAAGACATCCATGTAGGCTGATCTCCCCCCTTGTGGGGGAGATGTCCGACAGGACAGAGGGGGGTGAAAATGCACAACATCATCCTCAAATCCGATCCAGTGTCTTATCGAGCCAGGCAAAGAACCCGCGTGCGCCTTCTGTGTTCTCGGCAAGCGGGATCATCGGGGCAGCATTGGCGAGAGAGGTGCGAGCGCGTGGCGGAAGATATTTGTTCGTCGGGCGGGTTCCCTGTTCCGGCATCAGATCGAACCCGCCGCGCTCTGCAACCATGATCGAAACCTCAGACATTGGATCACCAAGATCGCCATAATGGCGTGCATTGGCCGGGCATGTGCGCACGCAGGACGGCACGCGGTCCACCTGTTGCAAAGTCTCGTTGTAGATGCGGTCGACACACAGGGTGCACTTCTTCATTACCCCCGCCGCCAGATCCATCTCCCGTGCGCCATAGGCGCAGGACCAGGCACAGAGACCGCAGCCGATGCACTTGTCCTCATCGACAAGCACAATGCCATCCTCGGCGCGTTTGTAGGATGCACCGGTCGGGCAGACGGTAACACAGGGCGCATCCTCGCAGTGCAGGCAGGATTTGGGGAAATGCACCACCCGCGCATCACCAGCCTCACCAATCACCTGCCCGCCATCGGGCACCACTTCAAAACTGTGAATGCGGTTGAGAAAGGTGCCGGAGACATCATCACCATAGGGGTCCTGATCCGACAGCGCATTGCCATAGGCGCCGGTATTCCATTCCTTGCAACTGATGACGCATGCATGGCAGCCGACACAGACATCAAGGTCAATCACAAGGCCAAGCTTTTTCGCACCAAGGGTTTGCGGAAGGCTGGTCATTTCGCCCACTCCTGTCCATAGCGTAATGCATCGACAGGCGCGGGCTGACTGCCGGGCCGCTTGAGCGTACTGAAATGTGGCTCGCTGATGGCCTCACCGGCCTCGGCCTTTTCAATTTGCACGCGCAAATCATACCACGCAGCCTGCCCCGTGATCGGGTCCGAATTCGACCAGCGCATGCCATCGCCTTTCGGCGGCAGCAACTCATGGATGAGATGGTTGAGCAGAAAACCCTTGGTAGCCTCTGGCGCGTTCTTGTCGAGTGCCCATGCGCCGCTGCGTTTGCCAATGGCATTCCATGTCCACATGGTCCTGCCATTCACCGCATCTGTGCGGGCGATCTCGCATTTGATCCGGCCATGATGGGAAGTCACCCACACCCAGTCCCCATCCTTCAAACCAAGCTCATCGCAAATGCCGCCGGGGACATAAAGCGGGTTCTTGGTGTGGATTTGCCGCAGCCAGGCATTTTGCGAGCCCCATGAATGGTACATCGCCATCGGTCGCTGGGTGATCGCGTGATAGGGAAAGGCATTCGTATCGACACCCTGTTCCTCGAACGGCCGGTACCACAGCGGCAGCGGATCAAAGCACTCAAGCAATCGCTGGCGATATTGCTCCGGCGCGACGGGCTTGCGTACACCCTGCGCCGACAGGCGGAACTTTTGCAGCGTCTCCACATAGAGTTGGATGGTCACCGGCTGCGGCGTATCGAAGAAGCCCATATCAATGGCGAACTGCTGGTACGCCGCATTGTGATGCTTGAAATAGAGCGCTTCCTCCGGAATGTGCTTCATCCAGAATGCACCATTGCCGACATAGTTTTTCAGCTGGTCGGGGTTGGGCGTTCCACGCCCTTCGCCGCTTCCATCCGTATCGCGCCAGCCGGATAGCGGACCGATACCCGGCTTGCGCTGATGATTGACGATGTAATCGGCATAATCCTTGTAGAGCGCCCCGCCTTGTTCATTGACAAATCCCGGCAGCTTGAGCCGCGCGCCAAGATCAATCAGCACCGACTGGAAGCCGCGCACATTGCGATCAGGCTCCAGCACCGGCCAGCGAATGGCATCGCAGGCAGCTTCCGGCTCGGAAATCGGCCTGTCGAGCAGCGAAATGCAGTCATGCCGCTCCAGATAGGTCGTATCCGGCAGAACCAGATCGGCATAGGCAACCATTTCCGAGGAATAGGCATCGGAATAGATGATTTTGGGGATTTTGTACTCCCCCGTCGCCTCGTCCCGCGCCTCCAGCATTTTTATGGTGCCGCGCGTGTTCATCGACGAGTTCCAAGCCATATTCGCCATGTAGAGGAACAGTACATCAACCGGATACGGATCGCCCGCATGGGCATTGGCGATGACCATATGCATCATGCCGTGAGCCGACAGCGGCGCTTCCCACGAAAACGCCTTGTCGATGCGCTGCGGCTTACCATCGGCATCGACAAGCAAATCTTCCGGCCCAAGGGGATAGCCAAGATGTGGTCCGGCCAGTGGCTTGCCGGGTGTCACATGCTCCGCCCGCCCATGCGGACGCGGATGGGCCGTGGCAGGCTTCGGATAAGGCGGCTTGTAGCGATAACCACCGGGGCAATCGATGGAGCCAATGATCGTCTGCAGCACATGCAGCGCGCGCGCCGATTGAAACCCGTTGGAATGGGCCGAAATGCCGCGCATCGCATGGAACGTCACCGGGCGACCGATCATCACCTCGTGCTGCTCGCCCTTCATATCGGTCCATGGCTGGTTGAGGATGATCTCCTCCTCAAACGCCACCCGCGCTATTTCCGCGGCCAATCCACGGATTGTTGCAGCGGAAATACCGGTTTCTGCGGCAACCGCATCGGGTGAATATTGCGGGTCGAGATATTTTTCCGCCATCAGCCGGAGCACGCTGCGCACCTTGCGGCCTTCAGGCGTGGTGAAATCCGCATTGAGATCAGCAACGTGACCGGGCTCGTCAAAACGCACCAGTGCACCCGTCTTGCGGTCGCGCACCAAAGCCTTGCCGAGATCATCACGCAGGAACAGGCCGTGATCCTCGCTCCCCTCCGCATCAATCACCAGCCACGGCGCATTGGTGTAGCGTTGGAGATAATCCAGATCGATCTGCCCGTTGCGGAACAATTCGTGGATGATGGCAAGGATCAACAGCCCATCGGTTCCGGGCCGAATACCGATCCAGTTGTCAGCCACCGCCGAATAGCCCGTGCGCACCGGATTGACCGACACGAACCGTGCACCATTCTTTTTCAGCTTTGAGATGCCCATTTTGATCGGATTGGAATCATGATCCTCCGCCACGCCAAACAGCACAAACAGTTTGGTCTTGTCCCAGTCAGGCGCGCCGAACTCCCAGAATGCCCCGCCAATCGTATAAATACCGGCTGCGGCCATGTTGACCGAGCAAAACCCGCCATGGGCGGCATAATTGGGCGTGCCAAAATTCTGTGCCCAGAAACTGGTCAGCGCCTGCGACTGGTCGCGCCCGGTAAAGAAGGCGAGTTTCTGCGGCGCCGTCTCACGAACAGGCTGCAGCCAGTCGACGGCCAGCGTAAGCGCCTCCTCCCAGCTGATTTCCTTGAATTCTCCCGATCCGCGCGGCCCGGTGCGCAGCAGCGGCGCACGCAACCGTGCGGGCGAATAATGCTGCATGATTCCCGCCGAACCTTTGGCGCACAGCACACCCTTATTGATCGGATGGTCGCGATTGCCCTCGATATAGCGGACCTTGCCGTCCTTCAGATGCACATCAATGCCGCACCGGCAGGCGCACATATAGCAGGTCGTCTTGCGAACCTCATCACCAACCGGCTCCGACAGGGCAATGGACGGTTCGGGTTGCATCGGGTGATTGCCTCGCTGGTCACGTCATAGAATCTCTGTTTTATAAGAACAATTCTAATCCGCCAAACACACAAGCGACATTGCACAGGCAAATCGCCGCGACACATTTAGCAACAAGTTGCCTCTTGCCAAATCGGGATATCGCCTGATTTGATATACCAATGGACGAAAAACTTTCCCGCGCGATTGAAAAACGACGTGACGATCTGGTTGCGTTGACCCGTGATCTCATACGGTTTCCCACCGTCAACCCACCCGGTGAAGCCTACACGCCCTGCGCTGAATATATCGCGCAGCGGTTGAAGAAGAGTGGTTTCGAAACGCAACTGATTCGCGGTGAAGGCACGCCCGGTGATACGGACCGCTATCCGCGCACCAATGTCATCGCCCGCTTTGACGGCAGGACGCATGGCCAGACCGTGCATTTCAATTCGCATATCGATGTGGTTGATACGGGTGAAGGCTGGACCGTTGATCCGTTCGAAGGCGTGGTAAAAGACGGCAAGGTTTATGGGCGCGGTGCCTGCGACATGAAGGGCGGGCTTGCCGCTTCGATTATCGCCGCCGAGGCCTTTCTCGAAGTCTATCCGGATTTTGCCGGTTCCATCGAAATATCAGGCACGGTTGATGAGGAATCCGGTGGCTTTGGCGGTGTCGCCTATCTCGCAAGCAAAGGCTTCTTCTCAAAACCCCGCGTTGATCACGTCATCATTCCCGAGCCGCTGAACAAGGATCGCATCTGCCTTGGTCATCGCGGCGTCTGGTGGGCGGAGATCGAAACCAAGGGCGAAATTGCCCATGGCTCCATGCCGTTTCTCGGCGATTGCGCCGTGCGCCATATGGGTGCGGTGCTTGATGCCTTCGAGAAAGAGCTGTTTCCGGCGCTCGATAAAAAACAGACCCGCATGCCCGTCGTGCCGGAGGGTGCAAAGCGCTCCACCATGAACATCAATTCGATCCATGGCGGCCAGACTGATGATTATTCCGGCCTGCCCTCGCCCAATGTGCCGGATAGCTGCCGCCTGATCATCGACCGGCGGTTTCTGCTGGAGGAAGACATTGCCGAGGTCAAGCGCGAGGTAACGTCCATCCTCGACCGGCTGCAATGGGAGCGGCCGAAATTCCACTACAACATCCGTGACATCATGGAAGTGCAGCCGCTGATGACGGAGCGTGATGCGCCTGTGGTCACAGCTGTTGCACAGGGTATTCGCGACATCTTCGGCAAGGAACCGGAATATGTGATTTCACCCGGCACCTACGACCAGAAGCACATTGCCCGCATTGGTCTGCTGCATGATTGCATCGCCTATGGCCCCGGTATTCTCGACCTCGCGCACCGCCCCGACGAATATGTGGGGATTGAAGACATGATCGAGTCAGCCAAGGTCATGGCACTCGGGCTGAAAGTTCTGCTATCCGGTTCTATCTAGAACAAGAAAAATATGCTGATCTGCATGGGGTTTACGGCAAAGTCTTTGGGAGACGGTGAATGAACAAATTCTGGAAGTCGGCCTTCGCGGCTAGTGCAATTGTCCTGCTTTCGACCACCGCGTCCTTTGCCGCGAAAACCGATCTGGTGCTGGGCATCGTGCTGGAACCTCCGCATCTTGACCCGACTGCTGGCGCTGCGACAGCGATTGGCGAAGTCGTCTATGCCAATGTTTTCGAGGGGCTGACACGGATTGACTCCAAGGGCGCGGTTCTGCCCGCACTCGCGGAAAGCTGGACCGTCTCCGAGGATGGCAAGGTCTATACCTTCAAGCTGCACAAGGATGTGAAATTCCACGATGGCACCGCCTTTGATGCGCAGGATGTCAAATTCTCGCTCGACCGGGCGCGCGATGAGAAATCCACCAATCCGCAAAAACCCCTGTTTGCATCCATCGATGGGGTGGAGGCTGTCGA